>JAEYAO010000072.1 GCA_023456105.1 Pseudomonadota bacterium
CCGCCCCGTCGTTCTGGGGGCGGTGCTGGCCTGCGTCGCCGCCACGCTGGCGCTGTATCTGGTCACTGGCTCGCCCGGCCTGCCGGACCAGGGCTTCGAGCGCCGGGTCGATCAGTGGGCGACCCGACCCGAGACGCTGGAGCCGGCTCAGTTGGCCGCCCTCGCAGCCCGCGTTGCCGACAGCCGGCCGGGCGATCCCCAGGCCCTGGCCATGCTGGGCGTCGCCCGCTTCGAGGCCGGCGATCCGCTGGGCGCGGCTTCGGCCTTTCGCCGCCTGCTGGCGATCCGCCCGGACGACGCCGCAACCTGGGCGCGGCTGGGCGAAAGTCTGGTGCGCGCCAACGAGGACCGCATCGGCGCCGATGCGGAGGCGGCCTTCGCCGAGGCCCTGAAGCGCGACGGCGATCAGTTGGGCGCCCGCTTCTTCCTGGGAGAGGCGGCGCTGCGGCGCGGCGACGCGGATCGTGCGCGCGAGCTGTGGACGCCGCTGATCGCCGCCCTGGACCCCGCCGATCCGCGCCGCCAGGATCTGGAGCGCCGTCTGCCCGGCGGCGGATCGTGACGCATTGGATCGCGGCCGTCGCGCCGCTATACGGCTTGCAGGTCCGACCCGCAGTTTCGAGCATCGCCTGACGTGAGCTGGCTTCCCAAATCGCCAAAGGCGCGCCGCAGGCTGTGGGTGGTCGCCGCCGCCGCGCCGATCCTGGCGCTGGCGGTCGGCCTGTCGTTGTGGGCCATGCAGGACAGCGTGACCTTCTTCTTCTCGCCCTCCGAAGTCACCGAGGCCAAGGCTCCCGCCGGCCGCAACATACGCCTGGGCGGCCTGGTAGAGGCCGGCAGCGTCCACCATGCCAACGACGGCTCCGTCGCATTCGTGGTCACCGACAATGCGGCGACGACCCGCGTCGTTTTCCACGGCGACCTGCCCGACCTGTTCCGCGAGGGGCAGGGGATCGTCGCGCAGGGCGCCTTTGGGCCCGACCGCACCTTTCACGCCGATCAGGTGCTGGCCAAGCACGACGAGACCTACATGCCGCGCGAGGTGGCCGACCGGCTGAAGGCGACCGGCGAGTGGCGCCCGGAGAGCGGATCGCCGCCTCCGCCCGGAGCGTCCACACTGTGATCGTCGAACTCGGGGCCTTCGCCCTGGCGCTGTCGCTGATGCTGTCGGTATTGCAGGCGGGGTTGTCCGCTGCCGGGCGCGCGCGCCGCAGCCCCGTGCTGGCCGGAGCCGGCGAGGGGGCGGCGCTGGCGGCCTTTCTCGCCGTCGCCGTCGCCTTCGCCGCCCTGATCTACGCCTTCGCCGTCTCCGACTTCTCGGTGTCCAACGTCGCGGCCAACAGCCACACCGACAAGCCGATGCTGTACAAGGTCGCCGCGGCCTGGGGCAGCCACGAGGGCTCGCTGGTGCTGTGGTGCCTGGTGCTGACCGGCTTCGGCGCGGTGCTGGCGCGCGGGCGCGGGCTGCCGTTCGGGTTGAAGACCTCGGCCGTCGCGGTGCAGGGGGGGCTGGGCGCGCTGTTTCTGGCCTTTGCGGTCTTCACCTCCAGCCCGTTCGAGCGGCTGAACCCCGCCCCGGTGCAGGGCGCCTCGCTGAACCCGCTGCTGCAGGACCCGGCGCTCGCCTTCCACCCGCCGCTGCTCTACGCAGGATACGTCGGCTTCTCCGTCTGCTTCTCGCTAGCGGTCGCGGCCCTGATCGAGGGGCGCGCCCAGACGCCGTTCTGGCCGGCCTGGGGTCGCTGGGTGCGGCCATGGGCGCTGGCCAGTTGGGCCTTCCTGACGGTCGGGATCGCGCTGGGATCCTTCTGGGCTTATTATGAACTGGGCTGGGGCGGCTGGTGGTTCTGGGACCCGGTCGAGAACGCCTCCTTCATGCCGTGGCTGGCGGGCGCGGCCCTGCTGCATTCGGCGGTGGTGACCGAGCGGCGCGGCGCGCTTGCCGGCTGGACCGTGTTCCTGGCGCTTCTCGCCTTCACCTTCTCCATGCTGGGGGCGTTTCTGGTGCGCTCGGGCGTGCTGACCAGCGTTCACGCCTTCGCCGTCGATCCGCAAAGGGGGCTGATGCTGCTGGGCATTCTGGGCCTGACGGCGGGGGCGGCGTTCGCCCTGTTCGCCTGGCGCGCGCCTCGCCTGAAGGGCGGCGGCCTGTTCGCGCCGATCAGCCGCGAAGGGGGGCTGGTGCTGAACAACCTGCTGCTGACCACCGCCGCCGCGACGGTGCTCCTGGGCACGCTGTATCCGCTGATCCTGGAGGCGGCGTCCGGCGCGACCATCTCGGTCGGTCCGCCCTATTTCAACGCCACCTTCACGCCGCTGATGGCGCTGGCCTTTCTGATCCTGCCGTTCGGGCCGCTGCTGGCGTGGAAGCGCGGCGACTTGCGCGGCGCGGCCCAGCGGCTGTGGGTCGCGGCTGGCCTGTCGCTTTTGCTGGGGTTGGCGGGCTGGGCGGTGTGGGAGCCTCGCAAGGCGTTGGCGACCGCCGGCGTCGCGCTGGGCTCCTGGCTGATCCTGGGCGCCCTGGCCGAGGTCGCCGAGCGCGTCCGGCTGTTCCGCGCGGCGCCGTTCGAGACCCTGCGCCGGGCCAGGGGTCTCCCGCTCGGCGCCTGGGGCATGACCCTGGCGCACGCGGGCTTGGGCGTGTTCGTGCTGGGCGCCGTGATCGAGACCGGCTTCAAGGCCGAGGCCGCCCGGCCGCTGGCTCTGGGCGAGGCGGTGGTCGCCGGCGGCTGGTCGGCCAGCCTGGCCGATGTGCGTGTGATCGAAGGCCCGAACTACCTGGCCGAGCAGGGCCGCTTCACCGTTCGGCCGAGCGGCGGCGAAGGCCGCGCCCGCGTCGTCACCGCCGAGCGCCGCTTCTTTCCGGCCGGCGGCCAGACCACCACCGAGGTGAGCCTCGACTTCCGGGGGCTCAGCGACGTCTATGTGGTGCTGGGCGAGCGGACGGAGGCCGCCGGCCGTCCCGCCTGGAACGTGCGGCTGTACTGGAATCCCTGGGCGCGGCTGATCTTTCTGGGGCCGGGGATCATGGCGCTGGGCGGCTTGCTGTCGCTGATGGACCGCCGCCTGCGGGTCGCGGCGCCCGGCCGTCGCCGGAGGCGGGCGTGAAGCGGCGCATCCTGCTGGCGCCGCTGATGGCCGTCGGCCTGATGGCGGCGGAGCCGGCGTCCGCCCCCGACAGGCCCTTGGCCGACGCCGCGCAGGAGACCCGCGCCCGCGCCCTGTTCTCGGAGATCCGCTGCGTGGTCTGCCAGCATGAGGCCATCGCCGACAGCCCGGCCGCTGTCGCCGCCGACATGCGCCGGCTGGTGCGCGAGGAGATCGCCGCCGGCGCCAGTGACGAACAGGTGCGCGACGGCCTGGTGCGTCGCTTCGGCGACTATGTACTGTTCCGCCCGCCGCTTCGGATCGGCACGCTGCTGCTGTGGTTCGGGCCCTTTCTGCTGGCGCTGCTGGCGGGCGGCGCCTTGCTGTGGCGGGGCCGTCGCCCGGCGCCCGACGCCGCGCCCCTGACGGATCAGGAGGAGGCGCGGCTCGGCGAACTTCTCAAAGGCGAAAGACTCCGCCGCGATCCGGACGCAACCTCGCCTCACGACGGGCGCTAGTACGGATCAACCCTCCCTTCGGGCGGCTTGGCGAACGTCGTCATCGCCCTATATTCAAAAGCGAAAACGGCGCCTTGTCGCGCCGGACACGAGGATCGCAAGGACGACGATGCTGAAGCGCAAGGAGTTCATTCTGGGGGCCGCCGCCGGCCTGACGATCGCCGCGGGCGCGACCGCCGGAGGCGTCATCACCTGGCCGGGCGCGCACGCCGAGCCGCAGGCGGTGAACCGCATCAGCCCCAACCCGGGCGCCGCCGGCGCCTTCGCCCCGCCGCCGGGCGCGCCCAACAGCTTCGCCAACATCTTTGACCAGGTCGCCCCGGCCGTGGTGCAGATCGACGTGACCACCCGCGTCGAGCGTCCGCGCGGCCTGACGATCCCCGGCCTGCCGTTCCGGTTCGTGCCGCCGGAAGGCCAGGGCGGCGACGACGAGCCCCAGACGGCCCAGGGCGCCGGCTCTGGCTTCTTCATCAGCCAGGACGGCTTCATCGTCACCAACAACCACGTCGTCGCCGACGCCACCGAGATCAAGGTCAAGCTGTCGGACGGCCGCGAGCTGCCCGCCCGCCTGGTCGGCCGCGACGAGGGCACCGACCTGGCCGTGGTCAAGGTCGAAGGCAATGACTTCAAATATGTCTCCTTCGAGGAGACGGCCGAGCCGCGCGTCGGCGACTGGGTCATCGCGGTCGGCAATCCCTTCGGCCTGGGCGGCACGGCGACCGCCGGCATCGTCTCGGCCAAGGCGCGCGACATCGATCCGACCGGCTACAACGACTACATCCAGATCGACGCCGCCATCAACCGGGGCAACTCGGGCGGACCGACGTTCGACATCTACGGCCGCGTGATCGGCGTCAACTCGGCCATCTACTCGCCCACCGGCGGTTCGGTCGGCATCGGCTTCGCCATTCCGGCGGAGACGGCCAAGAGCATCACGGCGCGGCTTATGAGGGGCGAGAGCATTCAGCGGGGCTATGTCGGCCTGACGCTACAGACGCTTCGCCCCGAGGAGTGGGAAGCCTTTGGCCAGCCGTCCGACTTCGACGGCGCCTACGTCCAGAGCGTGGTTCCGGACGGCCCGGCCGCCCAAGCCGGCGCGCGGGTGGGCGATATCCTTGTGGCTGTGAACGGCCAAGCGGTGGCGAACAGCTCGGAGGCCACGCGCCGCGTCGGCTCCGCGCGACCCAACGAAACGATCCGGCTGGACATCATCCGGGACGGTCGTCGTCAGACGCTGAATGTCCGGTCGGGCGTTCGCCCTTCGCAGGCCGAGCTTCAGGCTTCGCAGGACGGGGGCTCCGGATCGCCAGGCTCTGCGGTCCCCGGTGGCGGCGAGGTGATCGAAGGCGTGTCCGTGTCGCCGCTGAGCGCCAGCGCCCGCCAACGCTTCAACGTGCCTGAATCGGTGAACGGTCTGGTCGTCACCAACGTCGCCGACAGCGTCAACTTCGCCAACGTCAGGCTGCAGGCCGGCATGGTGATCACCCGCGCCAACCAGCGTGCGGTCGCCACGCCCGCCGATCTGCGCGCCGTGATCGACGAGGCGCGTCGTGCGGGCCGGGACAGCGTCTTGCTGTTCGTGCAGGCCGGACAGTCGCCGGGCACCATCGTGATGCGTCTGGGCGGAAACGACTGATCTGGAAGCTGAACAAGCCTTAACTCACGGGATCGCCGCCGATGCGCTACCATCGGCGGCGATTTTTGATTCCGGGGAGGGCGTCATGCGAATTCTGGTGGTCGAGGACGACGCTGAGGCGGCGACGGCCATGGTGCGCGGCCTGTCGGAGGCCGGCCACGACGTGACCCATGCGGTGGACGGGGCCTTTGGCCTGCTGGAGGCGCAGAAAGGCGGCTACGACGTCTATGTGGTCGATCGCATGATGCCGCGTCTCGACGGCGTCGGCATGGTCGAGATGGTCAGAAAGGGCGGCGACCAGACGCCGGTCCTGTTCCTGTCGGCTCTGGGCGAGGTGGAGGACCGGGTCACGGGCCTGAAGGCCGGCGCGGACGACTATCTGGTCAAGCCTTACGCCTTCGCCGAACTGATCGCCCGCGTCGAGGCCCTGGCCCGCCGGCGCGAGACGGGCGGGGTGCAGACGGTGCTCAAGGTCGGCGACCTTGAGATGAACCTGATCGGCCGCACCGTGCATCGCGGGACGACTGAGATCGACCTCCAGCCGCGCGAGTTCCAGCTGCTGGAGTTCCTGATGCGCCACGCCGGTCAGTCGGTGACCCGCACCATGCTGCTGGAGAAGGTGTGGGAGTACCACTTCGACCCCCAGACCAACGTCATCGACGTCCACATCAGCCGCCTGCGCTCCAAGATCGACAAGGGTTTCGCCAAGGCCATGCTCCAGACCGTGCGCGGCGCGGGGTACCGGCTGGAGGCCTAGACCGCGCATCATGCGCCTGCCGTCCCTTCTTCGCCGCACGCCGTTTCGGCTGACGCTGCTGTTTCTCGCCCTGTTCGTGGCGGCGGCCAGCGCCATCCTGGCCTATGTCTATTTCGCATCGGCGTCGCAGGCGCAGGCGCGGGCGACGGCGGACGTGGAGGCCGAACTGGGCGTGTTGACCGCCATCCACCGCACGCGCGGGCTGGATGCGCTGAACACCGCCCTGGTGGAGCGCACCGTGCGGGGCGGCCCGTACCTGTATCTGCTGACCGACCCGGCGGGAAAGACGATCACCGGCAACGTCTCGACCCTGCCGTTCGAGGCGGGGGAGAACCTGACGCCGGGCCAAGGTCAGTGGGACACCTTCCGCATCACCGACACCGATCCGGAAGGGCGCGTCCAGCGCCGTCAGGCCATCGGCGTGCTGATGCCGCTGTCGGGCGGAAGCCACCTGTTTGTCGGCGAGGACATCGGCGACATCGAGGACTATCTGTCCCGCCTGACCCAGGCGTTGTGGGCGGCCATGGCCATGGTGATCCTGCTGGGGCTGGCGGGCGGGCTGTTCATCAGCCGCCGCGTCGAGGCGGCCATGGGCGGTCTGAACCGCGTGGTCGCCGCCGTGCAGGACGGCGATCTAAAGGCCCGCGTCGCCATCCGCCACTCCGGCGATGAACTGGATGAACTGGGGCTGGGGCTGAACGGCATGCTGGACCGGCTGGAGGCGTCCATGGCCTCGATCCGTCACGTCGGCGACGCCATCGCCCACGACCTGCGTTCGCCCCTGACGCGGATGCGGGCCAAGCTGGAGGTCGCCCTGATCGACGCCGAGTCCGGCAGGATCGACGGGGTCGATGCGCTGACGCTCGCTCTGGAGGAGGCCGACCAGCTGCTGAAGACCTTCAACACCGTTCTGGCCATCGCTCGGCTCCAGGCCGGCGGCGCGCCGGATCCCAAGGTGTTCGACGCCGCCGACCTCGCCGCCGACATGGCCGAGCTGTACGAGCCGGCGGCCGAGGACAAGTCGCTGGACTTCGGCTCGGAGATCGAGCGCGGCCTGCTGGTCGAGGGCAACCGGGCGTTTCTGGCCCAGGCGCTGGCCAATCTGATCGACAACGCCATCAAATACACCCCGGCCGGCGGCGCGGTGAAGCTGCGGGCGCGGCGTCGCTCCTCGGGCGAGGTCGAATACTCCGTCACCGACACCGGCCCCGGCGTGCCCGACGCCGACCGCGAGCGGGTGGTGCAGCGCTTCGTGCGCCTGGACAACAGCCGCACCGAGCCGGGCTCGGGCCTGGGCCTTTCGCTGGTCACGGCCGTGGCCGAGGCGCACGGCGGCCGGGTGCAGCTGGACGAGGGCCCCGGCGTGTTCGAGGGCTTCGGCCCCGGCCTGCGGGTCGCCCTGGTTCTGCCGGCCGCCACAGGGCAGGGGTGAGGCCCGCGCCGACTTGATCTACAAGAGGGCATGACGTCCGCACCGCCCCCTCTGGCCCGCCGCCTGCGTCCCGCCGGTCCCGTCGTGGATGCGAATGCGGCCGAGCGTCTTTACGAGACGCTGCGCGCGGCGGCGCAGGGCGACGGCTGGATCGATCTGCTGGAGGCCGCCTGGCCGGCGCTGGCGCCCGTCGCCGGCGCCTCGCCCTATCTGTCCGGACTGATGCGGCGACGACCAGCCCGCCTTCGCAGGCTCTTGGAGGCCGACCCCGACGCCGAGCTTGGGCGCTTGCTGGCCGAAACCGAAGCGCTGGATGGCGAGCCGGATGCGCTGCGCCAGCCGCTGCGCCTCCTCAAGGCCGACCTGCACCTGCTGACCGCCTTGTGCGATCTGGGCGGCGTATGGGATCTGGACCAGGTCACCCTCGCCCTGTCGCGCTTCGCCGACGCCGCGGTGCGCGCCGCGCTTCGCGCCGTCGGGGCCGAGCAGCGGGCGAGGGGCAAGCTCCTGTCCCCCACCGACGATCCGCGCGGCCCCATCCCCGGCCTGTTCGGAATCGCCATGGGCAAGCACGGCGCCGACGAGCTGAACTACTCCTCCGACATCGACATCTCGCTCTTCTACGAGCCGCGCCTACTGAGCGTGGCGCTGAGGGAGGGCGAGGAGCCGCAGACCTTTATCGACCGCGCGGCCAAGGCGCTGTCGGGCCTGCTGATGGAGCGCAACGCCGACGGCTATGTGTTCCGCGTCGATCTGCGTCTGCGCCCCGACCCGTCCTCGACCCCGCCGGTCGTGGCCGTGCCCATGGCGCTCGCCTACTATGAAAGCGTCGGCCAGAACTGGGAGCGGGCGGCCTTTATCAAGGCGCGCGCGGTGTGCGGCGACCTGCGTGCCGCCCGGCGGTTCCTGAAGGCGCTTCAGCCCTTCATCTGGCGTCGCAGCCTGGACTACGCCGCCGTGCTCGACATCCAGTCGATCAAGCGCCAGATTCACGTGCACAAGACCGGAGAGGGCCTTGAGGCCGCCGGCGCGAACCTGAAGCTGGGGCGCGGCGGCATCCGCGAGATCGAGTTCTACGCCCAGACCCAGCAGCTGATCCTGGGCGGGCGCGATCCAGCCCTGCGCTCCAGCCGCACGGTGGAGGCTCTGCACGCCCTGGCCGGGGCCGGACACATCTCGGCCGACGTCGCCGAAGAGCTCGCCTCCGCCTACGCCGAGCTGCGCGGGCTCGAGCACCGGGTGCAGATGCTGGACGATGAGCAGACCCACATCCTGCCGGCCGATCCCGAGCGCCGCCGCGCCGTCGCCGCCCTGTCCGGCGAGGCGGACCTCGGCCTGTTCGACGCCGCCGTCGAGGGCCTGCTGTTCGGCGTCAACCACCGCTACGGCGAGCTGTTCGAGGGCGAGGAGACGCTGTCCTCGTCCTACGGCAGCCTTGTCTTCACCGGCGTGGAGAACGATCCGGAGACCCTGGACACCCTGCGCCGCATGGGCTTCTCCGAACCCGTGTCGGTCGGGAACACCATCCGCAGCTGGCATCATGGCCGCATCCTCGCGACCCGGACCGCGCGGGGGCGCGAGCTGTTCACGCGCCTGGCCCCCCGCCTCTTGGAGGCCTTGGCCCAGACCGGGTCGCCGGACGCCGCCTTCGCCCGTTTCGCCGGCTTCTTCTCCGGCCTGTCGCACGGGGTCCAGGTGCAGGCCCTGTTCCTGAACCAGCCGCGCCTGTTCGCCATGGTGGTGGGGGTGATGGCCTTTGCGCCGCGTCTGGCCCGCACCCTGGCGCGCCAGCCCGCAGCCCTGGACGGGGTGCTGGACGCCCGCTTCCTGTCCGATCTGGCCGAGCAAGACGGTTTTGTCGACCAGATGATGCGCGAGGCGGAGGAGGCCGGCGACTTCGAAGGGCGAATGAACGCCGTGCGCCGCCTGCACCGCGAACAGGCTTTTCGCATCGGCATGCACGCACTGACGGGTCGCGCGGGACCGGAAGCCGCCGGCCGCGCCTATGCGGCCTTGGCCGATGCAGCCATGCGCACCCTGGCGCCCGCCGCCTGGGCCGAGACCGAGCGGCTGGGCGGCGCCCTGCCCGGCGGGCGGATCGCGGTGGTGGCGCTGGGCAAGGCGGGCTCGCGCGAGATGACCGCGAGTTCGGACCTCGACCTGATGACCCTCTACGCCGCTCCGCCCGAGGCCGCGTCAGAAGAGAAGGGCTGGCCGGCCGAGGTCTTCTTCGCCCGCTTCACCCAGCGGCTGATCTCGGCCCTGTCGGCGCACACCGCCGAGGGCGGGCTGTATGAGGTGGACATGCGCCTGCGGCCCACCGGCTCCAAGGGGCCGGTCGCCGTGCGCCTGTCGGCGTTCGAGGACTATTACCGGCGCGAGGCCGACACCTGGGAGTTCATGGTCCTGACCCGCGCCCGCGTGGTCTGGGCCAGCGACGCCGACTTCGCCGGGAAGGTCGAGCAGGGGATCGAGCGCGTGCTGCGCGTCCCCCGACCCGGCGTCGACGTGGCCGGTGACGTGCTGCGGATGCGCGGGCTGATGGATCGCGAGCGGCGTCCGCAGGGGTTCTGGGACCTTAAGCTGTCGCCGGGCGGGCAGGTCGACGCCGAGTTCGCCGCCCAGTATCGCCGGCTGATCGCCGCCGCCGAGGGCGGGCCGCTGACGCCTTCGACCCTGGACGCCCTGGCCGACGATCCCGTTCTGGCCGAGGCCTGGCGCACCCAGCAGAGGCTCAGCCAGATCCTCGCCGCCGCGTTCGACGGCCGGGTCGATCCGGACGGCGAGCCCGAGCCGTTCCACGCCCGCCTGGCCGCCGCCGTCGGGGCCGAGGACTACCCGACGCTCAAGGCCGATCTGCAGGCGCTGCGCACCCGCGCGCGCGGCGCCTTTCAGGTCCTTCTGGGTTCCGCCGACGGAAGCGGCGGCCCGGACCGTTCAACCTGATGCAAGGCACGGAAAGGGAAGTCGGCGCGTGGGCCACAGCTCATCAGTCACGCAAGCAGGGGGCGGCGCACGGGCGTCTCGCCTTCGCACGCTGCGACGCGCTAGGGTGGACGTCCCGGCCGGCAGCGAAAGAGGCGTGATTGGCCGCGAGCGCCGACCCCGACGAGGATCTGGTTCGCCGCGTGGGTCGGGGCGACCCGGCGGCGATCCAGGCCATGGTCGCACGCAAGTTGCCGCGCGTGCTGAACCTCGCCAACCGCATGCTGGGCGACGCCGCCGAGGCCGAGGACGTGGCGCAGGACGCCATGCTGCGCGCCTGGAGGCAGGCGCCGCGCTGGAGCTTCGGCCAGGCCAAGTTCGACACCTGGCTGCACCGGGTGGCGCTGAACCTCTGCTACGACCGGCTGCGGCGCCGGCGCGAAATCGCGACCGAGACCCCGCCGGATCGTCCGGACGAGGGGCCTGCCCCCGATCGCGGGCTGCTGGCGGCCGAGACGGGCGCAAGGGTGGACGCCGCGCTGCGGCGGCTGCCGGATCGTCAGCGCGAGGCGGTGGTGCTGTGCCACCATCAGGAGATGACCAACATCGACGCCGCCGCCGCCATGGAGATCAGCGTCGAGGCGCTGGAGAGCCTGTTGTCGCGGGGCCGTCGGGCGCTGCGCGGGGCGCTGGCCGATCTGGCGCCCGGAGCTAGGAACGGAGAATGGGGATGAACGACCGCGATCTGGACCGGCTGCTGGACGCCTCGCCGCGCCTTGCGCCGTCGGCCGCCCTGCGGGATCGGGTGCTGGCCTCGGCGCTGGAGGCCGGGCTGACCCCGCGCGCGGAAAACTGGCTGGCGCGCTGGCATGTAGGCTTGCGGCTGACGCTGGGGGCCGGCTGGGCGGCGGCGGCCTGCGCCGGCGTGGTGGCGGGGCTGGGCGTCACGACCCAGGCGACGCAGGCCGCCCGCGCCGACGCGGTGCTGTCCCAAGCCGCCTTCATCAGCGTGGACGACGCCGAGGTGCTGTTCGAGGCGCCCGAATGAGCCCGCGCGCGCTGAAGATCGCCCTGGCGCTGTCGGTTGCGGTCAACCTCTTCGCCGTGGCGGGCGGCGTCACCGCCTGGATCGCCCAAGACCGTGCGGTGAAGCAGGCGGAGGCGCAAGGCAGGCCCGGCCGCGAGGACCGCCTCGGGACCCTGCTGCAGCCCCTGCCTCAGGAGACGCGCGAGCGCATCCGCGCGGATCTTCGCGCATCGGCCCTGACCGCCCGGCCGGACTTCGACGCGGCGCGGGCGGCGCGGCGTCAGGCGATCGAACGCGCCTCGGCCGAGCCGTTCAACCCGGCCGAGGTTCAGGCCCTGATGGAGCAGGCGCGGCTGGCCGAGATGCGAGGGCGCGCGCGGCTGGAAAGCAATGCGGTGACCCTCATGGCCGGTCTGCCGGCGGCCGAACGCCGGGCGCTGGCGCCGATCCTGGCCCGCCGCAGCGACGCCAGGACGCCGGAGACGCCGCCTCCGGCTCCGCCCCGACCCTAACGGATCAGCCTTTGCGGGAGGCGCGGAAGGCGGCGATGGCGTCCACGGTCTTCCGGACCTGGGCTTCGATCCCGGCCCAGTCGCCGTCGCGCACCGCCTGGTCGGTCACCAGCTTGGAGCCCATGCCGGCCGCGACGATGCCGGCGCCGAACCATTTGGCGATGGAGGCCTCGTCCGGATCGACGCCGCCGGTGGGCATGATCTTGACCCAGGGCAGGGGCCCCTTCACCGCCTTGACGAAGTCCGGCCCGCCCACCGAGGCGCCGGGGAACAGCTTCACGATCTCGCAGCCCAGTTCGTGCGAGTTGCTGATGTCGGTCACGCTGCCGCAGCCGGGGAAGTAGGCGACCATGCGGCGGTTGCACACCTTGGCCACGTCAGGAACCAGGCACGGGCTGACCACGAAGCGCGCTCCCCGGTTGATGTAGAGCGCGGCCGTTCCGCTATCCACCACCGAGCCGATGCCCAGGATGATGTCCGGGTCGGTGCGGCTCAGTTCGCGGTTGATCTCGCCGAACAGGTCGCAGGCGAAGTCGCCGCGATTGGTGAACTCCACCACCTTGGCGCCGCCGCGCGCCGCCGCGCGGATGACGTTGAGGCACACCTCGGGATCGGGATGGTAGAAGACCGGCGCGACGCCTTGGCTTTCCAGCGCGTTCAGGACGCTGAGACGGTCGTGGAGCATCGGCGGTTTTCCTCGGCTTGCGTTCGCTTGGCGGTGGAGCCCGGCGGCGCCGGCGTCAAGTCACGATCGGTGAATGCGCCAGCTCGGCGATGCGTCGCACCAGCGCGCTGTCGGCGTCGAACAGCGGGTCCAGCACGGTGAAGTGGTTCAGGCCGGGCAGGGGATCAAACCGCGTCTGCACGCCATCTGCGCTCCAGCGTTCGGCCATGTCCCGGCTCTGGCGCACGAACTCGGTGCTTTCATCGCCGCCCACGACGCAGTCCAGCACGGCCCCCGAAGGCGCCGGCCAGTCCGCGGGCGACAGCCGGCGCGCTTCAAAGGCGTCGAGCCGCAGCGCGGCGTTGAGCGAAGTCGAGACCAGCGGCTGGAGCTCGAACACGCCCGAGATCGCCACGGCCGTCCGGGCTCGACCCTCCGACAGCAGGCAGGCCGACAGGTGCCCGCCGGCGGAGTGGCCGGTGGCGATCGGCCGCACGCCGGCCCGATCGGCCAAGAACTCGGTGGCTGTCCGCATCTGCTCGATGATGCGGTCCAGCCCGACCTGCGGCGCCAGGTCATAGGTCGGGATCGCCACGCTGACGCCCCGCGCCAGCAGCGGCGGCGCGACGAAGCTGAACCAGCTTTCGTCCAGCGCCTGCCAGTAGCCGCCGTGGATGAAGACGGCGACCGGCGCCCCGGGCCCTGCATCGAACCAGTCCATCCGCTCGCGCTCGCCCGGCCCATAGCTCAGCCGCCCGGGCGGATGCGCCGCGCGAGCCGCCTCCGACGCCGCCTTCCAGCGCCCCATCACGGACGGATGATCCGGGACCAGGGCGCGGTTGTTGTACTGCCGCTCGAGCGCCTCGGCGCTCAGTTCAGGCTCGCCCGTCATCTCGCCGTCCGCTAACACACGGCTCCGACCCGGATGCAGGAGCCGCCGCCATGATGACCGCCATCTTTGTCTTCATCAAATGCGAGCTCGGCTACGCCAACGACGTCGCCGCCGACATCGTGGACAATGTCGAGAATGTGTCGGAGGTCTATTCCACCTCGGGCCAGCACGACCTCCTGGCCAAGTTCAACCTGCCGCGCGACGCCGACATCGGAACCTTCGTGACCAAACAGGTCCAGACGCGGCCGCACGTGCGCGACACCTTCACCGTGATCACCTTTTCGCCCTTCCTGCCGACGCGGGTCTAGTCGCCGTCGCGGCGGGCGTCCTCCTTGGCCTCTTCGGCCTTGTCGGTGTGGCCGACCTTCTCCTCGACGGTGGCCGAGAACCGTTGATAGGCGCCCAGCCCCACCAGCACCAGGGTCGAGGCGACCACCAGGGCGGTGGGATAGATCAGCTGGGCCACGTCCTCGCGCGCGGTCTTGAACACCGCCACCAGCCCTTCCAGGAACAGGGCGATGACGATGGTGGACAGGAATTTGGTCAGGCTGCGCCGAGCCTCGGCCGCGCTGCGCTTTTCGTTGCCGCGCCGCACCTCGTCCTCGAAGAGGTATTTGGCGACGTCAAATACAGCGATGGCCACGATGATGTAGCCCAAGAGATCCAGGATGGCCTCGGCGCCCGAGGCGTCCGGCGCCCGCATCTGCCGCCAGGCGTCCTCGACCCCGAACGCCACCAGCCCCATGGCCGACAGCAGCAGCAGCAGACTGGCGGCGCCGAATACGCCGCGCGTCACATAGGTCATGGGAAATCCTTTCGCACGGTGAACGCTCCCGCCAGCTTGACCGTTGCCTCAGCGCCGCCGCTTTGACGCCCTCAACCGTTCTTCGAAGACGCCCGCCCTAGGAGCCTCCATGATCCGCCCGACCTTGCTTGCCGCCACCCTGCTGCTGGCCAGTTGCGCGCCGCAAACGCGGACCCCGACGACGGATGGCCCGGTGCGAAGCGTCGAAGCCTCCGCCTGCACCCAGCGCGGCGGAACCCTGAAGCAGGTGGGCCGCCTGCAGAGCTGGCAGTGCGTGTTGAACTACGCCGACGCAGGAAAGCGCTGCACCGACGGCGACCAGTGCCAGGGCGACTGCCGCCTGCCGGGCGGCACGACCCCGCCCGCGCCCAACGCCTCCGTCGCCGGCGTCTGTCAGGCCGACAGCGACAACTTCGGCTGTCACACCTCGGTCGAGGCCGGCAAGGTCGGCGTTGGTATCTGCATCGACTGACAACCGCTGATCTCTCCTCCCCATCGCAGATGGGGAGGTGGCGCGAGGCGAAGCCTCGTGACGGAGGGGTGGGTTCCGTCGTCCAGAACCCCTCCGTCTCGTCGGCTGATCGCCGCCGATCCACCTCCCCATCGCTGCGCGATGAGGAGGAGAAGGCGCGAAAAAGCCCCCGCCGCATCGCGACGGGGGCTTTCTGCAAGCCGGCCGAGCTTAGTGCGCGGACGGCGTGTTGCCGGTGGTCATGCCGCCGTCGGCGTTGCCGCCTTGCTGCTCGATCTGGTCGGCGCGGCGGTCGGCCTGTTCTTCGACGCGATCGGCCTGCTGGTTGAGAGCGGTTTCCTGCTGCTCGTTCGGCGTCGCGGCGGCTTGCGCCTCCAGCTGGTCGGCGCGGGCTTCGCCCTGCGCTTCGACCGCGTCGGCCTGTTGCTCGGCGGCGCGGTCGGTCGCGCTTTCGCCGCAGGCGGCGACGCCGGCGAGAACGAACAGCGAGGCGGCGGCGATGGCGATCTTCTTCATGGGATGCTCCCTTCCATTGTGGAGCTTCCAGAACGCCACAGCGCCGCTTCGGTTCACGCGCTCGTGACTATATGGCTCAGCCCGCCTCGGCGAAGGCCACGCGCGCTGATCCCAGCAGCGCCGCGTGCTTGTGCATGATCACCTTGGTCGGGATGGCGGCCATGTAGTCGGCGAAGCGGCCCTTGCGCTCGAACCGCTCGCGGAACGGGCTGGCCTTGATGAAGGGCAGGATGCGCGGAACGATGCCGCCGGCGATGTAGACGCCGCCGCGCGCGCCGGTGGTCAGGGCGATGTCGCCGGCCACGGCCCCCAAGATGGCGCAGAACCGCGCCAGGGTGTGGCCGCACGGGCTGTTGGCCTCTTCCAGAGCCTCGCGCGTGATCTCGGCCGGGTCGTCGATGTGGGTCTCGCGCCCTTCGATCTCGGCCAGCGCCCGGTGCATGTTCAACAGGCCCGGCCCGCAGATCAGCCGCTCGATCGACACCCGGTCATAGCGGCGGCGCAGGATGCGCAGGATCTCGTCCTCCACCGCGTCGCCGGGCGCGAAGCAGGCGTGCCCGCCTTCGGACGGCATGGCCATCTGCTGTCCATGGGCGTCGCGCACCAGGGCCGAGACGCCGAAGCCGGTGCCGGGGCCCAGCACCGCGATGGCGGCGTCCTCGTCGCCCTGCGCCGGGCCGCCCAGGCTTTCCAGCTGGTCGTCAGGCACCACGGGCGCGCCCCAGGCCAGGGCTTCGAAATCGTTGATCAGCCTGACGGGCTGCAGGCCCAGCGTGCCCAGCTCGGCCTCCGACACCCGCCAGGGCGAGTTGGTCAGGTCGATGGCGCCGTCCGTCACCGGCCCGGCCACGGCGATCACGCCGCCGCTGGGCTTGACCTCGCAGCCGTCGATAAAGGCCCGCACCCCTTCCAGAAAGGTCGGGTGGCGCTCGGCCGGAAAGCTTTCGTGGTGCTCCAGCACCGGCCGGCCGTCGACCATGCGGGCGACGGCGAAACGGGCGTTGGTGCCGCCGACGTCGCCGACGAGAAGGGTCTTGTCATTCATCTGGTCGTTTCCTGCGCTCGGTTCGGCGGATCAGGCGTCCACGGTCCGGTCGACGAAGTTGGGATCGGCGGGCGTATCCGTAGGCGACGGCTCGCCGGGAGGAAAGGCGAAGCAGACGGTGGCGCCCTGTTCGGCGGTGGTCACCACATGGCGGAAGGCCCCGAACAGCTCTCGCCCATAGCCCCAGGCCGAGGCGTCGGCATGCGCTTGCGACCTGTGCGCCGCCGGGCGGGCGGACAGGTCGCCTGCGCCCACGGTGGTCAGCACGCCGGCCTCCGCATCCAGACGAATGATGTCGCCGTCCCGAACGTGCGCCAGGGGACCGCCGGCCAAGGCCTCGGGCGACACGTGGATTGCGGCGGGCGTCTTGCCGCTGGCGCCTGACATGCGGCCGTCGGTGACGAAGGCGACCTTGAAGCCCTTGTCCTGAAGCACCGATAAGGCCGGCGACAGGCTGTGCAGTTCCGGCATGCCGTTGGCCTTGGGGCCCTGGAAGCGCAGCACCACCACCACGTCGCGGTTCAGCTTGCCGTCGCGGAAGGCCTGCAGCGCGTCTTCCTGCGTCTCGAACACGGCGGCGGGCGCCTCGACGATGCGGTTCTCAGGCTTGACGGCCGAGACCTTGATCACCGCGCGTCCCAGGTCGCCCTTGACCAGCCGCAGGCCGCCGTCTTTCTGGAAAGGGTTGGAGACGGGGCGCACGATGTCGGGGTCCAGGCTCTCGGACACGCCGTCGCGCCAGACCAGCTGGCCGTCCACCATCGACGGCTCCTGATAATAGGGCTCCAGCCCCTTGCCCATGACCGTGGTCACGTCGGTGTGCAGATGGCCGTTCTCCGCCAGTTCGCGCACCACGAAGGCCACGCCGCCCGCCGCCTGGAAGGCGTTCACGTCGGCCGAGCCGTTGGGATAGACCCGCGCCAGCAGCGGCGTCGCCGACGACAGCTCGTCCATGTCGGTCCAGTCGATGATGATGCCGGCCGCCCGCGCCATGGCCACCAGGTGAATGGCGTGGTTGGTCGAGCCGCCGGTGGCGAGCAGGGCGATGATCGCATTGACGATCCCCTTTTCGTCCACCACGTCGGCCATGCGGCTTTCGCCCGTTCGCGCCAGCTCCACCGCGCGCTTGCCCGCCGCCGCCGTGAGCGCGTCGCGCAGGCCCGTCTCGGGGTGGACGAAGGCGGTGGACGGCATGTGCAGGCCGATCACCTCCATCATCATCTGGTTGGAGTTGGCGGTGCCGTAGAAGGTGCAGGTGCCGGGCGAATGGTACGAGCCGACCTCGCTCTGTAGCAGGGTCGCCCGGTCCACCTGGTTCTGGGCGTAGAGGGCGCGGATGCGGGCCTTTTCGTTGTTGGGGATGCCCGAAGGCATGGGACCGGCCGGCGCGAACACCACCGGCAGGTGCCCGAACGCCAGCGCGCCCATGAACAGGCCGGGCACGATCTTGTCGCACACGCCCAGCATGATGGCGGAATCGAAGGCGTCGTGCGTCAGGGCGACGCCCGTGGACATGGCGATCACGTCGCGGCTGAACAGCGACAGCTCCATGCCGGGGCGGCCCTGGGTCACGCCGTCGCACATGGCGGGCGTGCCGCCGGCGACCTGGGCGGTGGCGCCGACCTCGCGCGCGGCCTCGCGGATGATGTGGGGAAAGCGCTCAAACGGCTGATGCGCCGACAGCATGTCGTTGTAGGCGGTGACGATGCCGACGTTGGGCTGCGAGCCCGTCATGGCGGTCAGCTTGTCCGCCACCGTCTGGCCGGCGAAGGCGTGGGCCCAGTTGGCGCAGGACAGCTTGGCCCGCGCCACGCCGTTGTCGCGGGCGGCGTCCATGCGGCGCAGATAGTCGGACCGCGTCTCGCGGCTGCGCTCGGTGATCCGCCGGGTGACGGCGTCGATGGTGGGGTGCAGGGCCATTCAGGCGGCCTCCGTCCAGAGAACTTCAAGCTCGGCGCCCGAATGCAGCAAGGCGGCGATCGGCGTGTCGGTGGGATCGCCCAGCGCCTTTTCCTCGAACACCCGGCGCTTGGTTTCGCCGGTGATGGCCAGGATGTTGCGCCGGGCGCCCCGCAGCCAGGGGATGTTCATGCTGAGCCGGTCCTGCGGCGGAGCGGAGGTCGAGCGGCTCTTGCCCACGGCCAGCACGCGCGGCGGGTTGTCGGGGGCGAGCAGCTGCTTCAGTGCGGGATTCTCAGGGAACATGGAGCAGATATGGCCATCCTCGCCCATGCCCAAAAGGACCGCGTCCAGCGGCCGTCCGACCGCGCTCAGCGCGTGCGAGGCGATCAGCGCCGCCCGGTCCACCGTCACCTGCGGGCTGTAAAGCGGGATGAAGCGGGCTTGCGCCGCTTCGCCCGTCAACAGCGTCTCCTTCAGCAGCCGCGCATTCGAGTCCGGCGAGGTCTCGGGCACATAGCGCTCGTCGATCAGGGTGGTGGTGATCCGGCTCCAGTCGACGCCGCCCATGGCGGCCATGCGGCGATAGATGGGGGAGGGGGTCGACCCGCCCGATCCGGCGAAAAAGGCCTTGCCGTCGGCCTCAGCGGCTTGGACCAGCGTCTCCATGATCCGCGCGGCACAGGCCTCGGCCCAGGCGTCTCGGGTTAAAAAGGTTTCGATCACGGGCAGGTCACGCATCGGTCGTGTTCCATTTGCGGCCGGTGCGGGCCAGCAGCATTTCGGCCTCGTCCGGGCCCCAGGTTCCGGGCTGATAGTCGTGCGGCTTGAAGGCCGCGTCCTGCCAGGCTTCGGACACTTCATCGACCCACTTCCAGGCCTGCTCGGCCTCGTCGCGGCGCACGAACAGAGTGTTGTCGCCATTCATCGCGTCCAGCAGCAGCCGCTCATAGGCGATGCGCCGGCGCGGCGGGCGGGCGTCCTTGTCATCCACGCCCCAGGACAGCGACATCTTGATCGGCTGCAGCTGCATGCTGCGCTCCAGACCCGGGCGCTTGTTCATGACCGAGAGCGAGATGTCTTCTTCGGGCTGGAGCTCGATCACCAGCCGGTTGTCGCAGACCTCGCCCCGATCGCCGCTGGCGAAGATGGAGTGCGGCACCGACTTGAACTGGATCACGATCTCCGTGCGCTTTTCCGGCATCCGCTTGCCGGTGCGCATGTAGAAGGGCACGCCCGCCCAGCGCCAGTTGTCGATGTCGGCGCGCACGGCGACAAAGGTTTCGGTGTCGGAGTCCTCGCCGCGCTCGTCGTCGTAGCCCTTGACCGGCTTGCCCTCCAGCTCGCCCGCCACATACTGGCCGCGGACGGTGACGCGTTCGGCTTCCTCGGGCGTGATGGGGCGCAGGGACCGCAGCACCTTGACCTTTTCGTTGCGCACCGAGTCGGGGTCCAGGTCGCTGGGCGGCTCCATCGCCACCAGGCACAAGAGCTGCAGCAGGTGGTTCTGCAGCATGTCGCGCAGTGCGCCGTACTCGTCATAATAGGGCCAGCGATCGCCCACCCCGACGGTCTCGCCCACCGTGATCTGGACGTGGTCCACCGTCAGGTTGTTCCACAGCGGCTCGAAAATGGTGTTGCCGAACCGCAGGGCGATCAGGTTCTGCACCGTCTCCTTGCCCAGATAGTGGTCGATGCGGAACACCTGCTCTTCTCGGAAGGCGTGCGAGATGGCGTCGTCGATCTCGCGGAACGACTTGAGGTCGCGCCCGACCGGCTTTTCCACCACCAGCCGGCTGTTACGTTCGGCCAGACCGGCCGTCTTCATCGCCGTGACGATGCGGCCGTACAGCGACGGCGACACGGCGAGGAACGAGGTGATCTCGTCGTCGCCGACCTTGGCTTTCAGAGGCTTCAGGCTTTCGGGGTCGGTCGCGTCCACCGCCAGATAGTCGAGCCGAGCCTCCATCCGGTCCCAGGCGGCTTCATCCCAGGCCTGATCGCTCCGGGCGCGCGGCTCCACCGCCTCGCGAATCTTGGCGACATAGTCGTCCCGGCTCTCGTCCGAACGCGCCGCACCGATGATCTTCAGCCCCTCGGCCAGCAGTCCGTCCCGCTCGAGGAAATACAGCGACGGCAGCAGCATCCGCATCGCCAGGTCGCCGCCGCCGCCGAACAGGATGAGTGCCGCCATGTCGTCTCCCGGATGGTCCCAGATCCCGGGACAACGGCCGTGCTTGGCCTATCCCGCGCCTTTGCCCGCTTCGGCCCGTTCGGCCAACACGTCCAGCACGTCCTGAAACACCATGTTACGGGCATGGAGAAGGACAAGCAGGTGGAAGATCAAATCCGCCGCCTCGCTCGCGAGTTCCGCATCGGGGCCGGCAACGCCCGCTAGCGCCGTCTCCACGCCCTCTTCGCCGACCTTTTGCGCGATGCGCTTGGGGCCTTGCTGAAGCAAGCGAGCCGTCCAGCTTTCGTCCGGATCGGCCGCGGCGCGCTGGGCGATCGTTTTCTCCAGCCGCGCGATGCGGCCCAGTCCCGGCGCGTCCGCCTCGCCAAAGCAGCTGACGCGGTTCAGGTGGCAGGCGTTTCCGACCGGCCTGACGGACAGCACCACGGCGTCGTTGTCGCAGTCGGGCGTGATCGCGACCACATGCAGCCGATCGCCCGAGGTCTCGCCCTTTCTCCACCGCCCGCCGAGCGAACGTGAAAAGAAGGTCGCCTCGCGGCTGGCGATCGTCTCGTTCAAGGCCCCCCGGTCCATATAGGCCAGCGTCAGCACCTGCAGGGTGTCGGCGTCCTGCACCACCGCCGGGATCAGCCCGCCGCCCTTGTCGAAGTCGAGAGTCGACGGATCGATCATAGCCGCATCTCCAGTCCCTCGTCCGCCAGGTAGCGCTTCAGGTTCGGTATGCCGATGGCGCCCGTGTGGAACACGCTCGCCGCCAGGGCGCCCGAGACGTCCGCCTGTTCGAACACGTCCCGGAAATGCTCGGGCGCGCCGGCGCCGCCCGACGCGATCAGCGGAATGGTCAGGCGGCGGCGGGCGGCGGCCAGTTGCTCCACGTCATAGCCCCGTCGCACCCCGTCCTGATCGATGCAGTTCAGCACGATCTCGCCCGCGCCCAAGCCTTGCGCCTGGTCCAGCCAGTCCAGCGTGCGCTTGCCCGCCCTGCGCCGCGCCTCCGGGTCGCCGGTGTATTTGTGGACGACCCAGTCGCCGTCCTCCAGGCGGCTGTCGACGCCGACCACCACGCACTGCGAGCCCAGCCGCTCGGCCATCTCGGCGATCAGCTCGGGCCGCTCCAGCGCGGGCGAGTTGATCGACACCTTGTCGGCCCCGTGATCCAGGCAGCGCGCCGCCTGTTCGACGCTGCGGATGCCGCCGGCCACGCAGAAGGGGATGTCCAGAAGCCGGGCGATGTCGCGGATCCAGCCGTAGTCCAGCGTGCGACCTTCCGGGCTCGCCGTGATGTCGTAGAAGACCAGCTCGTCGGCCCCCTCGTCGCGATAGCGCGCGGCCAGACCCCCCGCGTCGCCCATGTCGGTGTGGCCGACAAAGCGCACGCCCTTGACCACCCGGCCGTCCTTGACGTCCAGGCAGGGGATGATCCGCCGGGCGGTCACGTCCGCTTGGCCGTGGCGATCGCCTCGGGCAGGGTGAAACGGTCTTCATAAAGGGCGCGCCCAACGATGGCGCCGTTGCAGCCCAGCGCCTTGATCGCCGCGATGTCGTCCAGCGACGAGACGCCGCCGGAAGCCTGCACCACCATGTCCGGCCGGCGCAGGCGGATTTCCGACAAAAGCTGCAGGTTCGGCCCCGTCAGGGCCCCGTCGCGGCCGACGTCGGTCACCAGCAGGTGCTTGGCGACGCCCCGAGGATAGCGGTCCAGCGCCGTCCACAGGTCCACGCCCGACGACTGGGTCCAGCCCTTCAACGCGGGGACGGGCACGTCGTCCTCCATCTTGACGTCCAGCGCCAGGGTGATGCGGTCGGCCCCGAACCGCTCCAGCCAGCTCAGCACCGCATCCGGCTGGGTCACCGCCAGCGAGCCTATCACCACCCGGTGCACGCCTGCCTCCAGCAGGCGTTCCACGTCATCGGCGCTGCGCACGCCGCCGCCGGACTGCACGCAGACGTCGATGGCGCTGACCAGTTCGCCGATCAGGCCGTGCTGGACCGCGCGCCCGGCCTCCGCACCGTCCAGATCGACGATGTGGATCCACTCCGCGCCCTCCGCCACGAACGTCGCCAGCCGCATGGCCGGCTGCTCGTCATAGCGGGTCACCGCATCGAACCGCCCGTGCAGCAGGCGCACGCAGACGCCGTCCTTCAGGTCGATGGCGGGATAGATCAGCATGCGGCGGTCTCGGGCAGTTCGATGAAGTTCTTGAGGATCTGCGCGCCGGCCCCGGCCGAGCGCTCTGGGTGGAATTGGCAACCCCAGCGGTTCCCCTTACGCACCACCGCCGGCACCGTTCCGCCGTAGTCTGCGCGCGCCAACGTCGCAGGGCCGTCCGGGCAGACGTAGCCATGCACGAAATAGGCGTAATCCCGGGGCCCCACGCCCTCCAGCAGCGGATCGTCGCGCACCCGCTCCAGCCGGCTCCAGCCCATGTGCGGAACGGGCAGGGCGGGGCCGGGCTCCAGCCGCGTCACCACGCCGGGGATGAAGCCCAGCAGGTCGTCGCCCGCGCCTTCCTCGCTGCGCTCGAAAAGCAACTGCTGGCCCAGGCACACGCCCAGCAGCGGCCGCTGAAACGCGTGGATCGCCTCCACCAGCCCCAGCGCGCGCAGCCGGCTCATCGCATAGGCGGCGGCCCCCACCCCCGGCAGGATCAGCCGCTCGGCCTGCGCCACCACCGACGCCTCGTCCGTCAGCCGCACCCGCGCGCCCAGCCGCTCCAGCGCGAACTGCACGGAGGCGACGTTGCCGGCGCCGTAGGCGATCACCGTGACCTCGCGCATCAGCTCCTCCCCCGAGGGGGGAGGATCGATCGACCATCACAGCACCCCCTTGGTGGACGGCACGGCGTCGCCCTCCACCCGGATCGCCTGGCGCAGCGCGCGGCCAAAGCCCTTGAAGCAGGCCTCGGTCTTGTGGTGGTCGTCCCGGCCCGTCACCGAGATGTGCACCGCCGCCCCCATGGCCTCGGCCAGCGAGCGGAACACGTGCGCTGTCAGGTCGGTGCGGTAGTCGCCGATGAAGGGCGTCTCGAACGTCCCCTCGAACACCGGATAGGGCCGGCCCGACAGGTCGATGGACACCTTGGCCTCCGCCTCGTCCATCGGCAGCACGAAGCCGTAGCGGGCGATGCCCTTGCGCTCTCCCAGCGCCTGCTTCAGCGCCTGGCCGAGCGCGATGGCGCTGTCCTCGATGGTGTGGTGCGGGTCGGTGTGCAGGTCGCCCTCGCAGGACAGCCTGAGCGAAAACCCGCCGTGCGCGGCGATCTGCTCCAGCATGTGGTCGTAGAAGCCGACGCCGGTGTGGATCGACACCGGCCCGGCCGCGTCCAGATCGACTGCGCAGACGATGCGCGTCTCCTTGGTGTCGCGCACGGCCTGGCCAGTGCGGGCGGCGCGCCGGCTCGAACCCGCCAGTCCCAGCGCCGCCAGCAGCCGGTCGTTGGTGTCGGTCTTCAGCGATACGGGCAGGCGCAGCCGTTCGCCGGTCAGTCCGGCTTCGACGCCATAGGCCTTGAGCTCGGCCAGCACGGCGTGCGCATCCTGGGGTCGCGCGACCAGGATGGGCCCGACGCCCGGCTCCACCGGCATGATCCGGCCGATCTCGCGCGCCAGCCGCTCGCGTTCGGCGCGCACCATGGCGATCCGGCCTTTCGTCTCCAGCATCCGCGAGGGGTCCAACGCCTGCAGGGCCAGCCGCATGACCGGCTCCGGCAAGGCGTAGGGCTCCATCACCTCGTCCAGCCGCGCCAGGGCCTGCGCCTGCGCGACCGCCGCTCCGACCCGCGCGCCCGCCAGTCCATAGGCCAGCGACAGGCTGCGCAGCACCACCAGGTTCGGCAGCTGTTCGATCAGCGCGACGGCCGAGGCCGCGTCCGAGAACTCGACCAGGCCTTCGTCCACCACCAGCAAGGCGGGCGCCACCCGCTGCGCCATCTCCGTCACCGCCTCGGGCGATCCCAGGCCGCGGATCACCGTGGCGACGGTCGCGCCGCGCGCCGGATAGATGGCGGACAATTGTTCGAACGGCTCTCCGTTGGGCGCCTCCACCGACCCGCCATCGCGCGCCGCCAGCCGCCAGACCAGCTCAAGTCCATGCGTCAGCCCGCGCACCGGCAGCACCTGTTCGGGCGCGGTGCGATACACCTCGGCCATCCGCGCACGCAGCGCCGCCGCGTCGCCCGGATATTTCTCCAAGCCGTCGCCGCCGGACACCAGCGGCGCAAAGGGGGCGGGGAGGGGCTGCCCGGACTTCATCGCTCGGCCCTCATGTCCGCCGCCCGCGCATGCGCCTCCAGCCCCTCCAGCCGGGCGAGACGCGCCGCGATGGGGGCCAGCGCCCGTGCGCCCTTCTCGTCCACCACCTGGACGGACATGGAGGTCATGAAGCTGGCGGTCGTGACCCCGCCCAGCGTGCGCGCGC
Source organism: Pseudomonadota bacterium (assembly GCA_023456105.1). Taxonomy (GTDB): domain Bacteria; phylum Pseudomonadota; class Alphaproteobacteria; order Caulobacterales; family Caulobacteraceae; genus Brevundimonas. The sequence continues at coordinate 24,799 of JAEYAO010000072.1, forward strand.
CGCCGTCGGTCGGCAAGACGTGGCTGGGGCCGGCGGCGTAGTCGCCCAGCGTCTCGGCCGCGTGCCGCCCCACGAACACCGCCCCGGCCGCCCGGATCGAGGGGACCAGCGCCTCCGGATCGTCCACCTGGATCGCCAGGTGCTCGGGACCGTAAAGGTTGGCGACCTCGCAGGCCGCATCCAGATCACGCACCAGCACGGCGCGCGCCTCTTCCAGTGACGCGCGGGCGATCGCCTCCCGCGGCAGGGTCGAGACCTGCGCCTCCACCTCCGTCAGGATGTAGTCGATGGTGGCGCGGCTGGTGGAGACCAGGATCACCTGGGCGTCGGCGTCGTGCTCGGCCTGGCTCAGCAGGTCGGCGGCGGCAATCTCGGGGGCGGCGTCGCGGTCGATGATGACCATCAGCTCCGACGGTCCCGCCGGCATGTCCACGGCCGGCCCGCCCGGCCGGGCCGCAGCCTGCTTCTTGGCCTCGGCGACATAGGCGTTGCCGGGTCCGAACAGCTTGTCGCACGGTGCGATAGCGCCGTCGTCCAGCTCGGCCCCGAACGTCAGGGCCGCGACCGCCTGCGCCCCGCCCAGCAGCCACAGGGCGTCCAGCCCGCTCTCGGCCGCCGCCAGGATCATGGCCGGGTGGACGCCTCCCTCCTTCGACGGCGGGGTCACCGCGATCCGCTGGTCCACCCCCGCGACCTCCGCCGGGATCGCCAGCATCAGCAGCGAGGAGAACAGCGGCGCCGAACCGCCGGGCACATACAGGCCCGCCGCCCGGATGGGCCGCCACGCCAGCCGGGACCGCACGCCCGGCGTCGTTTCCACGAACGGGGTGTCTTCCGGCTTCGTCGCCTGGTGGAACAGGCGTACGTTCTCGGCCGCCATGCGGATGGCGCGGGTGTCGGCGGGGGGCAGGGCGCTTCGGGTCTCCGCCACCACCTCGGGCGTGATGGCGATGCGGCGCGGCGCGTGGCCGTCCAGCTTCACCGCCCAGTCCGCGACCGCCGCGCCGCCGCGCGCCTGCACGTCGTCCATGATACGCCGCACTACGTCGGTCACGTCCCCGGCCGTCCGGCGCGCGGGACGGGCCAGAGCCTCGCGGCGGCCGGCGGCGTCCAGGCTGCTCCAGTCGATGCGCCGCATCACATCATCTTCTCGATCGGCAGGACCAGGATGGCCGAGGCGCCGGCCGCCTTCAGCTTCTCCAGCGTTTCCCAGAACACCGCCTCCTGGCAGACCGCGTGGACGGCCACCGCGTCCTCGCGCCCCGACAACTGCATCACCGTGGGCGAGCCGGCGCCCGGCAGCAGCGCCGTGATCTGGTCCAGCGCCGCAACGGGGGCGTTCAGCATCACGTACTTGGCCCCTTGCGAGGACACCACGCCGCTCATCCGCTCGATCACGCTGTGGAGCAGCTCGGTCAGTTCCGGCTCAGGCGCGACCGGCGAGCGGATCAGCACCGCCTGGCTCTCCAGCACCGTGTCCTTGGCCCCCAGCCCGTTCGCCTCCAGCGTCGCGCCGGTCGACACCAGGTCGCAGATCGCCGCCGCCAGCTTCAGCCGGGGCGCGACCTCGACGGCGCCGCGCATGGTGACGATGTCGGCCTGCACGCCGTTCTCGCCCAGGAACCGGCGCAGGATGGCCGGATAGGAGGTGGCGATCCGCAACCCCTCCAGCGATCCGGGCCCTTCATAGGGCAGGGCGGGCGGCGTCGCGATCTTCAGCGTGCAGCGGCCGAACCCCAGCGGCATGACGATCTCGGCGTCGCGCCCGCCGTTTCGCCCTTCCTCCAGAACGTTTTCGCCGACGATCCCTAGGTCGCAGACGCCGTCCGCCACGAAGGTCGGAATGTCGTCGTCGCGCACGCGCAAGAGGTCGATCGGATAGTTCTCGACCCGGTACAGCAGGTCGTTGTGTCCCTTGACCCACTTCAGGCCCGCGTCGCGGATCAGGTCAAGGCTGCGGTCGGCCAGACGGCCGGATTTCTGGACGGCGATGCGGAGCCGTCCCTGAACAGTGCTCATTTGAGGAGGTCTTTCAGGCTTTCAGCCGATCCAGCGCCAGGCGGTAGCCCTGATGCGGCATGTCTTTCAGGTAACGCGCGACGCGCACCACGGTTGTCGGGCTGGCCTGCGCCTCGGCGGCGATCTCGCGGTAGGACTTGCCGCCGCCGTCCAGCAGCCGCGCCACCTGCCAGCGCTCGGCGAAGGCGCGCAGCTCGGCCGGCGTGCACAGGTCGGCCATGAACGCCTCCACCTCCTCGCGCGTCGTCAGGGACAGAATGGCGTCGTGCAGGGCTGTGCGGGCGGGCGAGGGCGGCATGGTGTGTTCCATTATGCTGTAACGATGAAACGGTCAACAGAGGAAGTGGCGAGCGCGCTCTCCTCCCTGTTCGCGCAGCGAACGGGAAGGTGGATCGGCGGCGAAGCCGACGAGACGGAGGGGTTCTGCATCGCTGACACAACCCCTCCGTCACGAGGCGTCGCCTCGCGCCACCTCCCCATCCGCGATGGGGAGGAGAGAAGACGGCCCGCCACTCGCCACCCGCCGCACGCCGCTCTATTTAGCGCCTCATGACCAAGGTTGTGATCATCGGCGCAGGCCATGCGGGCGGTTCGGCCGCCGCGTTCCTGAGACAGTACGGCTTTACGGGCGCCATCGTCCTGGCCGGCCAGGAGGCCGCGCCGCCTTACCAGCGCCCCCCGCTGTCCAAGGCCTGGCTGAAGGGCGAGGCCGACCTCGACGCCCTGCTGCTGCGCCCGGAAAGCTTCTACGCCGAGCACCGCATCGACTTTCGCCGGTCGGTCACCGCCGTCGCTGTCGATGCGGTGTCGAAGTCCGTGAGCTTCGCCGACGGCGGCCGGGAGACCTACGACATCCTGATCCTGGCGACGGGCTCCACCGCGCGAAAGCTGCCGGTCCCGGGCGGCGACGATTCCGAGCTTCTGGAGCTGCGTACGCTGCGCGACGCCGAGCGGCTGAAGGCGGTGCTGGGCCCGGGCAAGCGACTGGCGGTCGTGGGCGGCGGCTATGTGGGGCTGGAGGCGGCGGCCTCGGCCCGTGCGCTCGGCGCTGAGGCCGTGGTGATCGAGCGGGAGGCGCGCGTGCTGGCGCGCGTCGCCTCGCAGACCCTGTCCGATTTCTTCACCGCCCGCCATTGCGCCAAGGGTGTCGAGATCCTGACCGGCGCCGAAGTCCGGTCCGTGGCGGCGAACGGCGTCACCCTGTTCGATGGCGCGACCGTCCAAGCCGATGCGGTGCTGGTCGGCGTCGGCGCCGTTGCATGCGACGCGCTGGCGATCTCGGCCGGGCTGGCCTGCGACAACGGGGTGGTGGTCAATGCGGAGGCCCGCACAGAGAATCCGTCGATCTTCGCCATCGGCGACATGACGCGGCGGCCGATCCCGGCTCTGGGCGGCGTGTCCTGGCGACTGGAAAGCGTGCCCAATGCGCTTGAACAGGCCAAGCAGGCCGCCGCCGCCATCACCGACCGGCCTCAACCCGCGCCGGAGGTCCCGTGGTTCTGGTCCGACCAGTATGATCTCAAGCTGCAGATCGCCGGCCTGCCGCTGAACGCCGACCGTCAGATCGTCCGCGGCGATCCGGGCACGTCCAGCTTCGCCGTCTTCCACCTGTCTGGCGACCGTATCGTCTGCGTCGAGGCCGTGAACGCCCCGCCCGAGTTCATGGCGGGCAAGCAGTTGATCGGTAAGGGCGCCGCCGTTGATCGGGCGCGTCTATCCAACCCCGGCGTCTCGATGAAGTCTGTCGCCGCCTAAGCTACAAGCGTGACCACTAGGCGTCGCAACTGAGATTTATTCGCAGAAGCTATTGCGTCCATAGGTCGCGGTGATATTGCGAGCGCATCGCATCTCGCAGCCAAGGTCCTGCCGCAATGTCCGACTCCCGCGCCGCCTGCCTCCGCGCGCTTCTGTTCGCCTCCAGCGCCGCCGGCATGCTGTGCGCGGCCCCGGCCGTGGCCGAGGAGCCGGAAGTCGTCGTCACCGCGGACGTGGTCCAGCAGTCGACCAACCTCGGCGCCATCGACGTCACCGGCCAGGTGCGCCGGCCTGCGCCTCACTCGCCTGAATATGTCGCGCCGCTGGTGGACACGCCGCGCTCCATCACCGTGATCCCGCAAGCGATCATCGAACAGACGGCCGCCACCTCGCTGCAGGATCTGCTTCGCACCTCGCCAGGCATCACCTTCGGCGCGGGCGAGGGCGGCCAGCCGCTGGCCGATCGGCCGTTCATCCGGGGGCAGTCCTCGGGCAACAACATCTTCGTGGACGGCGTCCGCGACACCGGCGGCCAGCAGCGCGAGGTCTTCAACCTCGAGCAGGTCGAGGTCATCAAGGGACCGGACTCAGTCTATTCCGGCCGTGGCTCGGGCGGCGGCAGCATCAACCTGTCGTCCAAGTCGCCCAAGCTGAACCCCTTCACCAACGTCTCGGCCGGGGTCGGCACGGACGAGTATCTGCGCGGCGTGGTGGACCACAACATGCCGCTGGGCGGGACGGCGGCGCTGCGCCTCAACCTGATGGGCGCCTCAGGCGAGGTCGCGGGTCGCGACGCCGTAGACTACGACAAGTGGGGCGCTGCGTTGTCGTTCGCGGCGGGTCTTGGGACCGACAGCACGATCGTCGCCAGCTACTACCACCTCGACAGCAACCAGATGCCCGACTACGGCGTCCCGCTCTACACCAAGCGCGGGGGCGCGACGGCCGCGCGTCCTGATCCGTCCGGGGTGCTGGATGTCGACTACAGCGCCTTCTACGGCCTGAAGGCCCGCGACTTCCTGAACAACAAGGTGGACACATTCACCTTCGACTGGACTCATCGGTTCAGCGACGCGGTGACCATCCGCAACGTCAGCCGCCTGTCCAACACCCTGAACGACTATGTGGTGACCAATCCGGGCGACGGCGGCGCCGCGGTGCTGGTCGGCGACACCTGGTGGATGAAGCGCGGGCTGAAGAACCGCTGGAACCCCGCCCGCACCCTGGCCAACGTCACCGACGTGTTCGGCAAGGTCTCCACCGGCGGGATCGAGCACAGCTATGACGTGGGCTTCGAGCTGACGCGCGAGACGAACCGCAACGCCAGCTACACCATCACCACCACCGGCGGCACGGCGTGCCCGGCGCAGATCGGAGGCTTTGACTGCACGCCGCTGTATGCGCCCAATCCCGACGACCCCTGGAGCGGAACCATCGTGCGTGGGCCCGCCAGCCGTTCGGTGACCGAGACGGTGGGCGCCTACGCCTTTGACAGCATCTCGCTGACCGACCGCATCCTGCTGAACCTGGGCGTGCGCTGGGACAGTTATCAGACCGAAGGCACCAACCTGGCCCAAGCGGCCGGAACCGGCGTCATCACCGGCACGCCGGTCCCCAAGCGCAAGTGGGACTTCGTCAACTACCAAGCCGGACTGGTGTTCAAGCCGACCGAGGCTTCCAGCCTCTACGTCTCATACACCACCTCTTCGACGCCGCCCACGATCTCGGCCGGCGATCAGAACACGGCGTCCACAGGCCAAGGCACGGGCAACCTGGCCGACACCATCCTGGACCCGGAAGAAAGCGAAAGCTTCGAGATCGGGGGCAAGGCCAACGTCTTCGGCGACCGTCTGGCGCTGTCCGCCGCCGCCTTCCACCTGACCCGCAGGAATGCGGCCATTCTCGTCGACGTGGGCGTGTACGAACAGGCGGGCGAGGTCGAGGTTCAGGGGATCGAGCTCGGCGTCTCCGGCAACATCACCCCGCTGTGGCAGGTGTTCGGCGGCTATACCTATCAGGACTCCGAACTGGTGCGCGGCGCGGTGACGACGACGGGCACGCCGCCCGTCGTGGTCCCCAACGCCTTCGAAGGCCTGCCGCTGGCCAATACGCCGGAACATTCCGCCAGCCTGTTCACCACCTATCGTCTGCTGCCCAGGCTGACGCTGGGCGGAGGCGTCTACTATGTGTCCGACAGCTTCGGCGGCAACCAGGGCGGGGCGGGCGGCGGGGCCAACCGCATCTATGCGCCCGAATACACCCGCGTGGACGCCTTCGCGTCCTATGACGTGACCGACCGGGCCTCGCTTCAGCTCAACGTGCAGAACGTCGGCGACGAGCGCTACATCCTGCGCACCAACGGCGTTCACCACGCGGATCCGGCGCCGGGCCGCTCGGCCAGCCTGACGCTGAACCTGCGGTTCTAGGGCGCGGCTTGAGGCCCTAAGCTGAAGACGAACGGCCCATCCATTCGGCGGGGCCGTTCGGCTGTTCTGAAAAGCGGAGACGCGGACATGCTGCTTCACATCCCGGAAGTCTTCACCAAGGCCGAGGTCCAGGCGTTGCGCGAGCGGCTCGACGCCGGTCCGTGGGCCGACGGCAACATGACTTCGGGCCATCAGTCCGCGACCGCCAAGCGCAACCTGCAACTTCCCGAAGACAGCGCCGAGGCCAAGGAGGTCTCAGGCCTGATTGTCCAGGCGCTCCACGCCAATCCGATGTTCGTGGCGGCGGCCCTGCCGCACACCATTTTTCCCCCGCTGTTCAACCGCTACGAGGGCGGGGGCGAGTTCGGCCTGCACGTCGACAACGCCATCCGTCAGCAACGGGGCGGCCCGATCCGCATCCGCAGCGACCTGTCCGCCACCCTGTTCCTGGCCGAGCCCGAGGACTACGACGGCGGCGAGCTGATCGTCGAAGAGATGTACGGCCGCCAGTCGATCAGGCTGCCGGCCGGCGACCTTGTGCTCTATCCGTCCAAGAGCCTGCACCGCGTTACGCCGGTGACGCGCGGCGCCCGCGTCTCGTCCTTTATGTGGCTGCAAAGCCTGGTGCGCGACGACGGCGATCGAGAGATGCTGTTCCGCCTGGACGTCGCCACCCAGCGCGTGGCCGCGGACAAGGGCCCCAAGGACCAGGCCGTGATCGAACTGACCGGCGTCTATCACAACCTGCTGCGCCGCTGGTCCGAGGTATAGGTCTCTTCTTCCTGCCGCGCAGGCGGCGAGACGGAGGCGTTCTTCGCGCCATGTCCAACCCCTCCGTCTCGAGGCTTGCGCCTCGCGCCACCTCCCCATCTCTGATGGGGAGGAGAGATCACGCATCTCTCCTCCCTGCCGCGCAGGCGGCGGGGAGGTGGATCGACGGCGATAGCCGGCGAGACGGAGGGGGCTTCAATGTCGGACACATCCTTCCATCAGAGGCTCGCAATCTGCGACAAGGCGCCCCACCTTCACCGCTCAGCTTGATATTGGGGGCGGCGGCATGGCCGAAGCGGCGGGACTGGATCTGGGCGCGGCGGCGGCGCTGCTGGCGGCCGGCGTGATCGCCGTGCCGATCTTTCGCAAGATCGGACTGGGGTCGGTGCTGGGCTATCTGGCGGCGGGCCTGGCCATCGGCCCCTTCGGTCTCGGCCTGTTCCGCGAGCCGGAGACCATTCTGCACGTCGCAGAGTTCGGCGTGGTCATCTTCCTGTTCATCATCGGCCTGGAGATGCGCCCCCGGCGTTTGTGGGGCCTGCGTCACGACATCTTCGGCCTCGGCGCGGCGCAGGTGCTGGTGTGCGGCGGCCTGCTGACCCTGACCGCCATGGCCGCAGGCGTGACGGCGCCGGTGGCGTTCGTGGCCGCCATGGGGTTCGTGCTCTCCTCCACCGCCGTGATCATGCAGATGCTGGAGGAGCGCGGAGAACTCGCCGGGGGAGCGGGTCAGCGCGCGGTGTCCATCCTGCTGCTTGAAGACCTCGCCATCGTGCCGCTGCTCGCCATCGTCGCGGTGCTGGCCAGCGTGACGGGCGCGTCGCACGAGGCCGCGCCGCCCTTGTGGCGCACGATCGTCTTTGCGCTCGCGGCAGTGGCCGGGGTGCTGGCGGCGGGGCGCTGGCTGGTCAATCCGCTGTTCCGTCTCCTCGCCAAGTACGGCGGGCGCGAGGTCATGACCGCCGCCGCCCTGCTGGTCGTGGTGGGCGCGGCCTGGGCGATGAGCCTGGGCGGCCTGTCCATGGCCATGGGCGCCTTCCTGGCCGGGGTGCTGCTGTCCGAATCCTCGTTCCGGCACCAGCTGGAGGCCGACGTCGAGCCCTTCCGAGCCATCCTGCTGGGCCTGTTTTTTTTGAGCGTGGGCATGTCGCTGGACCTTGCGGTGGTGGCGGCCGACTGGCGGATCGTGCTGGGCGGGCTCCTGGCCTTCATGGTGGTCAAGGCGGTCGGCATCTATGGCGTGGCGCGGCTGTTCAAGGCCTCGCACCATGAGGCGGTCGACCGCTCGGCCCTCTTCGCGCAAGGCGGTGAGTTCGCCTTCGTGCTGTATGGCGCGGCGCTCGCCGCCGGCCTGTTCGATGCGCGGGTGGCGGCCATGATGGCGGCCATCGTGATCCTGTCCATGGCCCTGACGCCGCTGACCACCCTGCTGCTGCGGCGCCTGGCTCCAGCGCGCCCGCTGACCGCCGACCACGCCGACGACGTGGACGCCGCCGACGGCCTACGCGGCCAGGTGCTGATCATCGGCTTCGGCCGCTTCGCCCAGGTCGTGGCCCAGCCGCTGCTGGCGCGCGACGTGGACGTGTCCATCATCGAAAACGACGTGGAGATGATCCAGGCCGCCGCCACCTTCGGCTTCAAGGTCTATTACGGCGACGGATCGCGGCTGGACACCCTGCGCGCCTCGGGCGCGGAGACGGCGGAGGCCGTGCTGGTGTGCGTCGACAAACCGGAGATCGCCGACCGCATCGTCGAGCTGGTGAAGTCGGAGTTCCCGCTGACAAAGGTCCTGGTGCGCGCCTACGACCGGGGCCATTCGATCCGCCTGATCCAGGCGGGCGTGGACTATCAGGTGCGGGAGACGTTCGAGTCGGCGCTGAGGTTCGGCGAACGCGCCCTGATCGAACTGGGCCTGGAAGACCGAGAGGCCGCCGAGACCATCGCCGACGTGCGCCGCCGCGACGAGGCGCGGCTGGACCTGCAACTGACGGGGGGCCTGAAGGCGGGTCAGCAGCTGACGCGCGGCAACATGCCGACGCCGCAACCCGCACCCTACATCACGCCACGCCGCGAGGGCCGGGTGCTGAACGAGGACGAAGCCGGCCCGCCCGCGTCTGTCGCGGACGGGCCGGCGGCCTGAAGCCTTATTCGCCGGCGCGAGCCTGAGCCAGCGCCACGCGGGCGCGCAGCGACTCGTCCTGCGCCGAGGCCTGGCCGATGGCGTTGAAGCGTTCCACCTCCAGGCCGGACTCGGCCACGATGGTCTGCATCTCGGTGGCCTGCTCCGGCGTCGGCTGGGCGCCGTTCAGCGACTGGGCGATGGCGCCGAGGCGCTGGTTGGCGGCGGCGAACTTGCTCAGTTCGTCTTCCGTGACGCTGGCGCCGACCGAACCGGCGGCGGAGGCGGGCGCTGCGGTCACGGCGATGCGCGCCTGCAGCACGGGATCGCCGGCCGCGGCCTGGGCGATGGCGTTGAAGCGTTCGGTCTCCAGCCCCGTCGCGGCCACAGCGGCCTGCAGCTCGGCGGTCTGCTCGGCGTTCGGCTGGCCGCCGTTCAGGGCTTCGGACACGGCGCGCACGCGGGGCAGGGCCGCGCCGTAGCTCTTGAGCTCCGCGTCGGTGAACGCACCGGCGACGGGCGTCTCGACCGAGGCCGAGGCCGCGGCGGCCGGGGTCTGGGGGGGCATCGTTTGGGCGGGCGCGGTTTGCGCCGGAGCGTCCTGCGCGGCGGCCGCGCCGGCGGCGCCGAAGGCGGCGATAGAAAGGACGGCGGCGAGACGGTTGGCGCGCATGGCGGATTTCCTTCTGGTCGAGCATCCACGGACAACGCGGGGAAGAACAAGCGTCGCCGCTTCTCGCGGAGTGGAGCCTCTAAACGGAAAGAAGCGCGAGAAGTTTCCTGAACTTAGGGATTTCCGTCGCCCGCGCAAACCGGATCGGCTAGATCAGCGCGGTCCCCGTCACCGGATCTCTTTCATGAAACGCATCGTCGCCGCGGCCGTCGCCGCCGTCGTCCTGGCCCTGCCGGCCGTGCAGGTGGAGGCCTGGGGATCGAGCGGGCACCGGCTGATCGGGGTGGCCGCCATGCGGGCGCTTCCGGCCGATCTGCCCGCCTTTCTGCGCAGCCCCGCCGCCGTCGCCGACATCGGCGAGCTGGCGCGCGAGCCCGATCGCTGGAAGGGGGGCGGCCAGCCGCATGACCGCGAGCGCGACACCGCCCACTTCATCGACCTGGACGACGCCGGCTACGCCATGACCGCCCAGGGGCCCAGCATCGACGCCCTGCCGCGCCTGAAGTCCGAATACGACGCCGCCCTGAACAAGGCCGGCCTGGACGTCGACGACGCCGGTTACCTGCCCTACGCCATGATGGACGGCTGGCAGCAGCTGGTGCGCGACTTCGCCTACTGGCGCGTGCTGAGCGCGCAGGAGGCGCGCGAGACCGACATGGAGCGCAAGGCTTGGTACCGCGTGGATCGCGAGCGGCGCGAGGCGCTGATCCTGCGCGACCTGGGCGTGCTCGCCCACTACGTCGGCGACGGCTCCCAGCCGCACCACACCTCGATCCACTACAACGGCTGGGGCGACTATCCGAACCCGGAAGGCTTCACCAACTCGCGCCAGACCCACGGCGTGTTCGAGGGCGCCTTCACCGCCCGCGTCGCGCGGCTGGACATGGTCGAGGCGGCCATGCCCGCGGCCCGCACCGACGGCTTCGACGTCAAGGCGCGCACCGTAGGCTATCTGAAGACCACCCTGGCCACGGTGATCCCGTTCTACCGGCTGGAGAAGCAGGGCGGCTTCAACGAGACTGACCCCCGCGGCGCGGCCTTTGTGACCGAGCGCCTGGTCGCCGGCGCGGCCGAACTGCGCGACTGGACCGTCGCCGCCTGGGCCGAAAGCGCCACGGCCTCCGTCGGCTGGCCCGCGGTCAAGGTCGCCGAGGTCGAGGCCGGGATCGCCGATCCGTGGATCGCCATGGTGGGCGAGGACTGAGGTCCTCGCCCGGAGCTTCGGGTCAGGCCGGCGCCTTCTCGCGGTAGCCGGCCCAAACCCCCTTGGACGCGCCGAAATACTGCACCGGCAAATCCTCGTCGCTGTGCAGCGCCGCCGCCGCATGGTGGGGCCAGTGCGGGTCGTCCAGCGCCGCGCGGGCGATCGCCACGATGTCGGCCTGGCCGTTCGCCACGATGTCCTCGGCCTGCTGCGGGTCGAAGATCATGCCCACGGCCATGACCACCGCCTCCGGCGCGGCTTTCTTCACCGCCTCGGCGAAGCGCAGCTGATAGCCGGGCTCGCGGGCCGGAATCTGCGCCTTGGCGACATTTCCGCCCGACGACAGGTGCAGATAGTCGTAGCCCATCTCGTGCAGCGTGCGGCCGAACGCGGTGACCTCCTCCAGCGCGACTCCGCCCTCGATCCAGTCCGTGCCGTTCAACCGCACGCCCAGCGCCTTGGTGCGCGGCCAGGCGTCCCGCAGCGCCTGCGCCACCCGCAGCGGGAAGCGCATGCGGTTCTCGGGCGAGCCGCCGTATTCGTCCGTCCGCTGGTTTGAAAGCGGCGACAGGAACTCGCTGAGCAGATAGCCGTGCGCGGCGTGCAGCTCGACCAGGTCGAAGCCCGCGCGGTCCGCCCGCTCCGCCGCCTGCACAAAGGCGTCGACCACCCGCTGCATGTCGGCCTCGTCCATGGCCTTGGGCGTGTGCCAGCCGTCCTTGAACGGGATGGCCGAGGGCGCCAGCGTCTCCCAGGCGCCTTCATCGGGACCCAGCGCCTCGCCGCCCTTGGCGGGAGCGTGCGTCGAGGCCTTGCGGCCCGCGTGCGCCAACTGGACCCCGATCGGCTGATCCGAATAGGTGCGGATGTCGGTCAGGATGCGCTTGAAAGCCGCTTCCTGTTCGTCGTTCCACAGGCCTGTGTCCTCGAGGGTGATGCGGCCCTGCGCATCCACCCCCGTCGCCTCAATGATCGTCAGGCCCGCGCCCGAGATCGCCAGCCGACCGATGTGCTGCACGTGCCAGGGCTGGGGCAGGCCGTCCACGGCCGAGTACTGGCACATAGGCGCGATGGCGACGCGGTTCTTCAGCTGAAGGGGACCGATGGCGACGGGGGAGAAGAGCTGGCTCATGAAGTCGTATCCGGGGAGGGAGGAGGCGTGAGCACCTATGTCGGTTGCGGTTCTGATCAAGGCCCGCCTTTCCGATTATTCACGTGTTTTCGCGACGGACGCGCGTCACAAGACGGCAACGCTTCAATCATGGGGAACACCAATGCTGCGTCTCGCCATCGCCATCGCCGTCGCCGCGCCGCTGCTCAGCGGATGCATCGTCATTTCGACGGAAAAGCCGACCACCCGCGTCGTCACCGCACCGGCTGCTCAATGATCGGCCGCGCTCTGAAGGGCCTGATGGTCGCCGCCGTCGCCGCGCCCTTGCTGGCCGCCTGCGTGGTCTATGACAGCACCGGCGGCGAGAACGTCACCGTGCAGGTCAACGACCGCGACGCCGCGCCCGCCGAGGCGATCCGCACCGCCTATGTCCACGACGGCTCGCTTGTGGTGCGTGTCGATTCCAACGGTTGCACCAGCGCCTCGGACTTCGAACTGGCGGTGACGGACGGCGAACCCGCCGAGGTCACGCTGAAGCGAACCAAGCCCGACAACTGCCGCGCCCTTCTGGCCGAAGGCGTCGAACTGCGCTGGACCTACGCCGACCTGGGGCTGGAGCCGGGCGCGCCCGTGCGCGTGCTCAATCCACTGAAGTAGAAAGAACGAAAGGGCGTCCTTTCGGACGCCCTTCGCCAGTCACTCCCTTTCGGGAAACGGACACTCTTTCGAGGCCGCGAGTGGCTTCAAGATGGAGTCGATAGTCGCCGGAGTCAAGTCAGCCGGCTGCTTCAGGCGCCTTGGGTAACCAGGCGTGGATCAAGGCGAGTATCTGGTTGAACTCGGTCTCCGACAGCCGCGGGATGACTGCGCCTTGCAAAGGCTCCAGCCTGGCGTTGCTGACCGTGTAGAGGTGGTTGCACACGACCCACGACTGGCGTTGCCCGTCAGGTTGGATCGACAGCTTGTGCGCCCATCGCGCGCTGGCGCCTTCCTGTGGGTCGGTCGACGTGGGGACCACCAGCGATACGCCGTGCAGGGTGTTCTTGAACGACACGATCACGACCGGCCGCTTCTTGCCCATCTCGGGAATGCGATGGTCGGTCCAGAAGTCGCACCAGTACATCTGGCGGATCGCTGGTGCGGCTTTGATCTTCAGGACGGCGCCTCCTGGTCGCTGTTCAGGCGGAGACCTTGGCGTCGCCGGTGGAAAGCGTCAACGCCGTGCAGCCTGCTCCGCATCGTCCGCCTGGTCTTCAGAGGCCGCCGCCACCGTGTCGAACACCGCCAGCATGAACGGCGGGATGCGCTGGGGCCGCAAGGTCTCGGCGTCGACCAGGCACCATTCGGAGACGCCCTGGGCGCAGACGCGGCCTTGGGCGTCCTCTATCCGCACATAGCGGTTGAAGCGCGGGCCCTGCGGCTCGCCGACCCAGGTGCGGGCGACCACGCCCCGCGCGCCCGGCTCTATGCCGCGCAGATAGTCGATCTCGTGCCGCAGGGCGACCCAGGACCAGCGGGTGCGGTCCGCCTCGGAAAAGCGGGCGTTCCAGTGCGCCGTGCCCGCGTCCTGCAGCCAGCCGACATAGACCACGTTGTTGACGTGGCCGTTGGCGTCGATGTGTTCAGGCCGCACCTCAAGCGGCACGACAAAGACCTCGCGGTCCTCGCGCGGCTGGTGCAGCGGGCGCGCCACGGATCAGGCCTCGCCGAGCGCCACGCCCTTTTCGGTCATCAGCGCCTGAAGCTCTCCGGCCTGGAACATCTCGCGCACGATGTCCGATCCGCCCACGAACTCGCCCTTGACGTAGAGCTGGGGAATGGTCGGCCAGTCGGTGAAGCTCTTGATGCCTTCGCGCAGCGTCTCGTCCTGCAGCACGTCCACGCCGACGAACGGCGCGCCCACGTGATCGAGGATTTGCACGGCCAGGGACGAGAAGCCGCAGCGCGGCTGGTCCGGCGTGCCCTTCATGAACAGGACCACGTCGTGCTCGGCCAGCGTGGAGGCGATGAAGGCGTGGACGGGGTCGGCGGCCTGGTCGGTGGTCTGGCTGGTCGACTGGACGGTGGCGTCGGTCATGGGGGACCCTTTCGTTTGCGCGTCAGCTAGGCGCCGCCCCAGCCGGGGTCAAGGGCGCGCGGCGTCACGCCGCCGCGTCGACCCGCGCCATCTCCATCTGCGCGGCCAGGCCCGGCGGCAGGTCGCGCTCGGGCGTCTCGGACAGGGCTTCCAGGTGCTGGGCGTCCCGGGCCTGGACGATCACGCTGGTCAGGGCCGGATCGGTCAGGGCGTGCGCCAGGCAGATGGTCTCCGGCGTCCAACGGGCCGTGCGCGTCAGAAAGCTGTAGGGGTTGGCCGCAGGCGGCGGGGCGGCGGCCTTGGCGCCCAGGCCGAACAGGCCGCGCCGCACCGGCGCGCCTTCGCTCTCCGGCTCACGCAGCAGCGCCTGCGGGAAGGTGTCGGTGGCGAACACTATCATGTCCTGTTCCCGCGCGGCGCGGATGCGCGCCCGCACCTTCCAGTCGGAACGCACGTTGCACGGCGTCACCAGAACGTCGAAGGCCCCGGTCGAGACAAAGGCGTCCATGGCCTCGCCGTCGCCGGCCACTCCCGCCAGGCGCAGCCGCTCGGTCCGCTTCATGGTCTTCAGCGCGTTCAGACCGGCATAGCGCAACTCGTGCTCGCCCGGCGCGTCCAGCACCGCCACGTCGATCCAGCCGAGGCCGGAATAGTGCAGCACCCGGTCCACGGCGGCGGTGATGCCTTCGGAGGTGAAGTCGCGCACTTGGCGGCGGGGATCGACCTCGCCCAGCGTCAGCGACACCAGCGCCAGCTTGCGGTCCAGGTGCGACAGGGCCTCGCCCAGCACCTCGGCCACCACCGGATCGGCGGTCTCCAGGCGATAGCTGTTGATGCCCTGCTCCAGTGCGGCGAACAGCAGGGACATCGCCGCCTCGCGCCCGCGCGCCAGCATGTCGGCGCCGACGCTCAGGGTGATGGCGGAAACGGCGGCGCCGGAGGGCCCGAACGGACGATAGCGCATCGGGATCAGCCCTCCTTCGCCGGTGCGGAGGTCTCCAGCGCCAGCGCGTGCAGCTCGCCGCCCATCTTGCCCTTCAGCGCCCCATAGACCAGTTGATGCTGGCGCACGCGCGGCAGGCCGGCGAAGGCCGCCGAGACGATGCGCGCACGGTAGTGATCGCCGTCGCCGGCCAGGTCGTCGATGGCGATCTCGGCGTCGGGAAAGGCGTCGGCCAGATCGGCGTGCAGGGCTTCGGCGGACATGGGCATGGGGCAAAACTCGGCTCGTTCGCCGCCCAGCATGGCCGCAAAAGCTTAATGCCCGGCTACATCAGGCCCAGTTGCTTGAAGCTGGCGACGCCGTGGCGGCCGACGACCAGGTGGTCGTGCACCTCGACGTTCAGGTGGAGGCAGGCCTGGATCACCTGGCGCGTCATCTCGATGTCGGCGCGGCTGGGCGTGGGGTCGCCCGAGGGGTGGTTGTGCACCAGGATGATGGCGCTGGACGACAGCTCAAGCGCGCGCCTGACCACCTCGCGCGGATAGACGGGCGCGTGATCCACCGTGCCCCGGTTCTGCACCTCGTCCAGGATCAGCTGGTTCTTCTTGTCCAGGTACAGCACGCGGAACTGCTCGCGCGGCTCGTGCTGAAGCGCGACGCGCACATAGGCCAAGAGCGCCGACCAGGACGAGATCACCTGGCGCTTCTGCGTGGGCTCTCTGGCGATGCGGCGGGTCACGTCAAAGATCAGCTGCAGGTCCAGCGCCACCGCCCGCGTGGCCTTGCCGGGCTGGTAGCCGAGCGAGCGGGCCACCACGTCCTCCACCGCCTCGTGGCTGGCCGCGCCGATCCCCTCCAGCCCGCCGAAGCGCGCCAGGAGATCCTTGGCCAGCGGCTTGGTGTCCTTGTAGGGCACGCTGCGGAACAGCAGCAGTTCCAGCAGTTCATAGTCGGGCAGGGCGCCCAGGCCCCCCTTGGCCGCACGCTCGCGCAGCCGATCGCGGTGGCCGCCATGACGCGGCGTCGCTTTAGCTTTCGCTCCAGGTGAGGTCGTCGCATCGTCCAGCATCCGATCCTCCCCAGAACCCGTGACTATGTGAGGATCGGCTGATTGCGAGAGGAAAGGCAAGGATTTACGGAAGATCAACTTGCAAGCTGCGTCAGGTAGGCTGCGACATGACATGTTCCAGAGCCATGATCGCGGCTGCTCTAGCGGCGATCCTAGGAGGGTGCGCAACGCGCGCCGACCCCACGGCCGCCCTACTTCGGGACTGGATGGCTCTGGCCGACTCCATCGAAGCGCGCGAGCGCGTTCCTATCGAGCCCGTGGTCCTCCAAGCCTTCCTCGCTGAGGTCAGCAACCAGACGGTTTCCGATCCCCCTTGGGAGACAATGGGGTCAGCTATGATGGAAGATTTGTTCGGTGTAGCCGTCCCGGCAGGTGCCGGATTCGTCGATTGCATCCGAACCAAGCCGGAAGGTGTGGTTTGGCGACTGATTTGCAGCGCATACTTCGATGACGAGCGGCTCGCTGAAGGGCACGCGTTCTCTGACGCTGTTTATCGTCAGTTGGCGATCCTCGCCGGAGCTCCTCCTTCGCCAACTTGGAAGAGCGGTGACGAGACGGAGTGGAGCGAGGCGTTATTCAGGAATCAGAGCGCGGGCTCTGAGGTGTTGCTTCGCAAGCGTGTCGCGACGGGGGAGTTCGGTGCACGACTCACGGTGAACCTCTTAGTTGACCGCGAAGTCGATCAGCCGCGATAGCTGGCGATGTAGTCGGCGCGGCTGCCGGTCTCGCGCGCCTGGCACAGGGCGAAATCGACCGGAGCGATGGTGCCTTCGCCCTGCCTGCAGCCTGTGCCGCGACGCAGCCATTCACGCTGTTCATTGCGCAGAGCGGTGAACTGGGCGCCCGTCAGGCGATCCTGCGCGGCGCCGTATTCGGCGTTCAGCCGATCGTCCTGGCGCTTGTACTCGGCTCCGGCGCATTCGCGCATCTGCGCCGTTGTGCTGGCCCCTTCCATGCAGGCGTCCAAGGACGGGCTGGTTTGCTGCGCCGCCGCCGCCGGGCGAGCAGGCGAGGCGGGTGCAACAGCCGCAGGCGTGGGAGCGACGAGGACCGGCGCGGCCGACACGGCTGGCTCGGCCGGTATGGCGGGCAAGGCGGCCTGTCCGGTCATCGGCGCGGGCGGCGGCGGCGCGGGCGCAGGCTCAGGCTCCTGCCGGCCGCAGGCGGCCAGCGTCAGCGCGGAAAGGGCGGTTGCGAACAGGGCGGCCTTGGTCACTCCGGGGCTCCGTGACGATGGGTCTCACCGTCCCAAGCGCCCGGGCGGCGGCTCCGGTTCAGTTCGGGCGGAACAGGCCGGCGGGGGACAGGGTGAAGATCTCCACGCCGTCCTCGGTCACGCCGACCGAGTGCTCGCACTGGGCCGACAGCGACTTGTCGCGGGTGACCGCGGTCCAGCCGTCCGACAGCACCTTCACCTGCGGCTTGCCCAGGTTCACCATCGGCTCGACGGTGAAGATCATGCCGGGCTTCAGCACCGCGCCCTCGCCGCGTCGTCCGTAATGCAGGACGTTGGGGGTGTCGTGGAACACCCGGCCGATGCCGTGGCCGCAGAAGTCGCGCACCACGCTCATGCGCTGGGCTTCGACGTATTTCTGGATGGCGAAGCCGACGTCGCCAAAGGTGTTTCCGGGCTTCACCTGCTCCAGGCCCAGCCGCAGCGACTCATAGGTCACATCGACCAGCTTCTTGGCGCGCGCATTGACGGCGCCGACCGAATACATCCGGCTGGAGTCGCCGAACCAGCCGTCCAGCAGCACCGTGTGGTCGATGTTGACGATGTCGCCTTCCTTCAGCACCCGTTCGCCGGGGATGCCGTGGCAGACGACGTGGTTGATCGAGATGCAGGTGGTCTTCTCATAGCCCTTGTAGCCCAGGCAGGCGGGCTTGGCGCCCTGGGCCAGCGTCCACTCGCGGACCAGGTCGTCCAGTTCGCCGGTGGTGACGCCCGGCTTCACGTGCTCGGCGATCATGTCCAGCGCCTCGGCCACCATGCGGCCGGCGCGGCGCATGCCCTCGAACTCGTCCAGCCCGTAGATGCGGATCTCGCTGGAGCGGACGGGGCGGTCGGATTCGAGGTCGGAAACTTCGTACATGGAGACTCGGATGCAGACGTGATGCGGCCGTAAGATGGAGAGCCTAGCACGAAAGCTCAAGCCCGTCGCCCGTGGTGAGGGGTCGAGGGTGTGGCGCAAATATCAGCCTGGGGAACGGATGGTTTCCGGCACGAACATGCCGCTGCGTCACCTCTCGCAGCCGTGATCTCCTGCGTCCTGTGTGACACAGTTTCGCCAGAAACCGGTCCGAGACCAGCCCCGCAAGCAACGCTTCACCGCCATGAACGCTGTGCGAGCGCTCCCCGACAGCCCGGTCCATGAGGCCCGGCGCGCTTTATCTTAGGTGTAAGAGAAACATGACCCCCAGGATCCTCGGCCGCGTCAGCGCCGCCGCCCTGCTCGCCGCTTCGGCCGCCGCCATAGCCGCGCCCGCTTCGGCCGGCTCGTTCTATCTGCAGGAACAGTCGGTGCGCGGCATCGGCCGCGCCAACTCGGGCGAAGGCGCCGACATGGGCGCGTCCTCCCTGTGGTGGAACGCCGCCTCGATCGCCCGCAGCGGCCGCGAAGTCTACCTCGGCGCCCACGGCCTGATCGTCGATTCCGACGTCGACAACACCGGCTCGACCCTGACGTACGCCCTGCCTGCGCCGACCCCGCCGTTCCCGGCCGGCTCGATCTTCCGCGGAAGCGCCCCCGTTGGCGGCGACCAGCACATCCACGAAGTGGTGCAAAGCGGCGTGGTGCCGAACTTCGCCGTCGCCCTGCCGGTCGGTGATCGCTTCACCGTCGGCTTGGCCGCCCAGGCGCCTTACAACTTCACCACCGAATACGACGCCGACGACTTCGCCCGCTACGACGCGATCAAGTCCAAGCTGCTGTCGGTGAACCTGTCGGCCGTGGTGGCCATGCAGGTCACCGAGTGGCTGGACGTCGGCGTGGGCTTCGACGCCCAATACGCCGACGCGGAGCTGACCTCGGCCCTGCCTAACCTGCCCACCGTGGTTCCGACGGGCGGCCTGACGGCGCGCTTCATTCCCTCCACCACCGACGGCTTCAACTCGCTGAAGGGCGACGGCTGGAACTACGGCTGGAACGCCGGTGCGCAGATGCACTTCGGCGCCCTGGACCTCGGCGTCTCCTATCGCTCCGAGATCGAGCATGAGCTGGACGGCGAAGTCACCGTCTCGGGTCTCGCGGGCGCCCTGGCGGCCGCGAACTTCAGCGCCGGCGGCACCGCAAGCTTCAACACGCCGTGGTTCGCCACCCTGTCGGCCCGCTACCACGTCAACGATCGTCTGACCCTGAACGCCCAGGTCAACCAGATCGGCTGGAGCGAGTTCGACGCCATCCGCGTGGACTCCACCCGCGACAGCGTGATCGAACAGAACTACGACGACGTGACCACCGGCGCTATCGGTTTCGACTACAAGATCGACCCCACCCTGACGGTCCGTGGCGGAGTGGGCTTCGATCCGACCCCGACCCCGGACGGCCAGCGCACCGCCCGCATCCCGGACGGCGACCGCTTCCTGGTTTCGGGCGGCCTGACCAAGGAGATCCGTCCCGGCATGATGCTTGACGGCGCGGTGACCTACATCGGCATCGACGACAGCGAGATCTCGGACGACCGTGACGTCTACGGCAACGGTCTGATCACCTCCAACCTGCGCGGCGAGGCGACCGGCTACGGCGTCGGCTTCTCGGCCGGCCTGCGCTGGGCGTTCTAAGGCTTTCAGCCACGGCTGAAACGGAAACGGCGGCTCCTTCCCGAGCCGCCGTTTTTTTATTCAAGACCCTCTCCCGCCTGCGGGAGAGGTGGCCCGTTGACCGCGAAGCGGTCCAGGGTCGGTGAGGGGAGTCTTCTTCGACAGTCGACTTCCCCCATCGTCAGCCGTGTCGCTCCGCGCCACGAGCTGACACTTCCCCCGACAAGCGGGGGAAGACTCTTACCCCTGCTGGGCGTACCCCTTGCCGCCGTTGGACGGGCGGCGACGCGGACGGCGCTTCATCTGGCCTTCCGGGCGCGGCTCGGCGGACACGGCAGGGGCCGAGGCGGGCGCCGCCGCCGGGCGCGGACGCTCGCCGCTCATCGGATTATACTCGCGCACGGGGGCTGCGCGTTCGGCGCCCGCACGGCCGCCCTTGCGCTGGCGGTGCGGCTGTCCGCCGCCCTCGGGCCGAACGCCGTCGCGGTGCGGATTGCGGCGGCCGCGACCGCCCCGGCCGTCGCCGCGCTCGCCGCCTTCGCGTTCCGGCAGGGTCGCCTTCTTGCCGACGCCCGAGGCCATGATGGAGGCGTCCAGCGCCGCCAAGGCCTTGTCATTGCGGCGGTCGATCGCCGGGATCTTCTGGCGGGTGACCTTTTCGATGTCCTTGAGCAGCTTCATCTCGTCGCCGGCGACAAAGCTGATGGCCGTGCCGTCCGCGCCCGCCCGCGCCGTGCGGCCGATGCGGTGCACATAGGCCTCGGGCACGAAGGGCAGTTCGAAGTTCACCACATGGGTGACCTTGTCCACGTCGATGCCGCGCGCGGCGATGTCGGTGGCGACCAGCACGCGCAGCTTGCCGGTCTTGAACGCCTCAAGCGCGCGCTCGCGCTGCGGCTGGCTCTTGTTGCCGTGGATGGCCCCCGCCTCGACGCCGCCGGCCTCCAGATAGGCCGCGACCTTGTCGGCGCCGTGCTTGGTCTTGGTGAACACCAGGCAGCGGGTGAAGCCCGGGTCGCTGAACAGCTCGGTCAGCAGGGCGCGCTTCCTGCCCTGTTCGACATGGACGACCGACTGGCTGATGCGCTGCACCGTGGTGGCCTGGGGCGTCACCTGGACCTTGACCGGATCCTTCAGCAGTTCGCCCGCCAGCTTGCCGATCTCGCTGGGCATGGTGGCCGAGAAGAACAGGTTCTGGCGACGCGCCGGCATGCGCGACACAATCTGGCGAATCGGCTTGATGAAGCCGAGGTCCAGCATCTGGTCGGCCTCGTCCAGCACGAAGATCTCGGTCGAGGCGAGGTCCAAGGTCTTCTGCTGGATGTGGTCCAGCAGGCGGCCGGGCGCGGCCACCAGGATGTCCAGGCCCTGCTGCAGGGCGCGCTCCTGCCCGCCGTACTTCACGCCGCCGAAGATTACCGCGGTGCGGAAACCCAGGTGCTTGCCATAGGCCTTGAAGCTTTCGCCGATCTGGGTCGCCAGTTCGCGCGTGGGGCTCAGGATCAGGGCGCGGGTGGTGCGCGGCACGGGCGGGGTGCGGTTCTCGGCCAGGCGGTGCAGGATCGGCAGGGCGAAGGCCGCCGTCTTGCCGGTGCCGGTCTGAGCGATGCCCAGGAGGTCCTTGCCCAGCATGACGTCGGGAATGGCCTTTTCCTGGATCGGGGTCGGCTTGACGTAGCCTTCGGCGGCGAGGGCGGTCAGCAGGGCCTTGTTCAGGCCCATGGATTCAAAGGTGGTGCTCAACGTATCGTCTTTCGCATGCGCGACGCGGCCGGCTGAAAAGCCGAAAAAAGCAGCGCCGCCAGTTCGACCGGGGAGGGCCGAAGATGGATCGGGCGCCGCCCCGCGTGTCCGGGCAGCGAATGAACTGGAAAGGCCGGCGGCTGCTACAGACAGGCTTTGGAAAAGCCCACACGCGCTGGAGACGCCGGAAGCCGCGAAGGTGCGACGGGTGGGCAGATGGGCGCTTCTTGCCGGAAAGTCAAGGTGGAGGCTCTCCTCCCTGTTCGCTTAGCGAATGGGGAGGTGGCTCGGCGGCGAGAGCCGACGAGACGGAGGGGGGGCTTTGTGTCGGAGCCGACCCCCTCCGTCACGAGGCTTCGCCTCGCGCCACCTCCCCATCGTAGATGGGGAGGAGAGGGGGCCCGGACGCCCTCAGCCGCCCGAAGGCAGCTGGTACGGATTGTTGACCACCACCGGCGATCCGGCGGGCAGGCCCAGTTCGTCGAACGACCATTTCAGCTCGACGCCTTCGTCCTGCGGCCTTCTGCAGGTGTCCTCGTCGATGCGGCGCAGGGTGATCACCGCCTTGCCGCCTTGCAGGCTGACGATCGGCAGCAGGTCTTCCTTTTCGGTGCAGCCGTTGGAGGTGACCCAGAAGACGGCCTGGTCCTGGGTAAAGGCGGCGGCGCGCACGGGCTCCAGGGCGCCGGGCATGCCTGCGGTGGAGGCCGTCGGCAGGTCGTCCTGTGCGGGCGTGCCGGCGCAGGACGCCAGCATGACGGCCGCTACAAACAGCGCCAGCCCGTTCCTGGTCAAAGTCGTCAGCCGTTCCACCGAACGCCCCTCCGATCTCGCCTCCGCACACGGAGGATGCGCCTGTTCGTCTCCGAAGAACAGGGCCTGGAAAAAACGAAGGGCCCCGGACGCATCCGGGGCCCTTCTGAACATCGTGGTCGCTTCGCTTACGAAGAATAGTATTCGACGACCAGGTTCGGCTCCATCTTCACCGGATAGGGCACATCGGCCAGTTCCGGGGCGCGCACGAAGCGCACCGAGAAGCTGCGGTCGGACAGTTCAAGGTAGTCCGGCACGTCGCGCTCGCCCGACTGCTGGGCTTCCAGCACCAGGGCCATGTTGCGCGACTTCTCCTTGACCGAGATCACGTCGTCGGCCTTCACGCGGTAGGAGGCGATGTCCACCTTCTTGCCGTTGACCAGGATGTGGCCGTGGTTGACGAACTGGCGCGCGGCCCAAGGGGTCGGCACGAACTTGGCGCGGTAGACGACGGCGTCCAGGCGGGCTTCCAGCAGGCCGATCAGGATCTCCGAGGTGTTGCCCTTGCGGCGGGCGGCCTCGGCGTAGGTCTTGGCGAACTGCTTTTCGGTGATGTTGGCGTAGTAGCCCTTCAGCTTCTGCTTGGCCTTCAGTTGCAGGCCGAAGTCGGAAACCTTGGACTTGCGGCGCTGGCCGTGCTGACCGGGGCCGTACGAACGCTTGTTGACCGGCGACTTTGCGCGGCCCCACAGGCTTTCGCCCATGGCGCGGTCGATCTTGTACTTGGCGCTGTGGCGCTTGGACATTCTGTTCTCTTTTCAGTGATGCGGCCCGGTCTCTTCCCGAATGAAGAGACGATCTCAACGGCGGTCCACGCATCGTCCGTAGTGGCTTCGCGCCTCCGCCTGGGGCGGATGCGGGAAGGGCGCGCTTATCCTCTCCAGACCTCTCAGAGTCAAGCCGAACGCGGCGTTAAGCATCATTTGGCGGAACGACGCGCGATTTCCGCTCATTTCATTCGCAGCAAGCGATCGCCGCCTGTCATGCCCCGGAGGTTTCATGGTGCGCGCCACGTCTGATCCGTCCGCCGGCGTGACCGAGCGAGCCTTTGATGCGCTGCGCCGCGAACTGGTGGATCTGGTCGAGCCGCTGAGCGACGAGCAACTGCTGGACCTCGCCGACGGCATTCACGAGATGCTGCGCCAGCGGCGCGCGGTCCGCAACCATCACCGCCAGCGCATGTGCGACCGAACCGGCGGCCGCTTCGACCTGTCGGTCTGACGGCGCGGGCGGCTCACCCGCCCTGGGGTGCGCCGCCGATGCTGCGGGTGGGCGTGGCCATGCCGTTTCCGCCTTGGGGAACCGCCTGCGCTTCCGGCACAAAGATGGCCCGACCGCCGCGCTTCTGTAGTCGGCCGACGCCGGGGAACGGGAAGTGATAGGCGTAGATATGGGCGCCCGAAGCCAGCAGGGCCGACACTTCCTTTTCGCGCCGTTCGCGCCCGGCGTTCTGGTCGGCGTCATAGCCGTTGTTCCACTCGGGATGCTCCACCGACACCAGGAAGTGGTGCATCAGGTCGCCGGTGTAGAGCAGGTGGTTCGGTCCCGAGGTGATCAGATAGGAGGTGTGCCCTGGCGTGTGCCCCGCGGTGTCCTGCGCCTCCACGAACGGCAGGATTTCGTCGTCCGGCTTGAAGGCCTGGACCTTGGGCGTGATCACCCGCACCAGATCCGCCATCTGCGGGTTCGCGCGCACCGCGGCCCATTCGGTCTCGGACATGCGGATGGCGGCGTTGGGGAAGGCGAGGGCGCCGTCCAGCACCAGCCCGCCCGTGTGGTCGCCGTGGCCATGGGAGATCAGAACGTCGGTGATGCTGGCCGGATCGATGTTGGCGGCTTGCAGCGACTGCATCAGCGTGCCGCCCTGGGACTGACCCAGCCCGGCGTCGAACAGCACCGTGCGCCCGTCGGCGCGCACCAGCAGCGGATGCACCTCCAGCCGCAGGGTGTCGCCCGGCTCGCCGTTGGCGGTCAGGACGTTGGCCACGGCCTCGGGCGTCTGGCCCACGCCGAAGATCTTGTTGTCGTTGGGGACCGGGTTCTCGCCGTCCGCCAGGGCGATGGCGTCGACGTCGCCGATTTTGAACCAATAGGCGGGCTTCTGCGCGGGCTTGGCCTGGCTGGCGCTGGCCTGGCCCTGGTCAGCCATGTTCCCGCCGTGGGTGGTTTCGCGTTCGGGCGAACAGGCGCCCAGCGCCAGAAGGGCGGCGGCCGCCGCGCTGGTGGTCAGGATCGAAAATGCGCGCACAGCCGCCTCCGGTGAAACAGAAGACGCCCGCCGAAAGCTCCGGCGGGCGTCGGATCGCCCGCTTAACGCTTGGCGGCGGCGAACAGTTCGTTGGCCTTGTTCCAGTTCACCACGGACCAGAAGGCCTTCAGGTAGTCGGCGCGGCGGTTCTGGTACTTCAGGTAGTAGGCGTGCTCCCACACGTCGGCGCCCAGCACCACGTCGCCCTTCTGATCGGCAACGTCCATCAGCGGATTGTCCTGGTTCGGCGTGGAGGTGATCTTCAGCTTGCCGTCCTGGACGATCAGCCAGGCCCAGCCCGAGCCGAATTGGCCGGCGCCGGCGGCGTTGAAGTCTTCCTTGAACTTGTCCATGCCGCCCAGATCGCTGTCGATGGCGGCGGCCAGCTCGGCCGAGGGCTCGCCCGTCTGGCCTTCGGGGGCCAGCAGCTCCCAGAAAAGGCTGTGATTCCAGTGGCCGCCGCCGTTGTTGCGCACGGCCTTGGGCGCGGACGACACGTTGGCCAGCAGGTCCTCAATCGACTTGCCCTGCAGGCTGGAGTCCGCCTCCACCGCCTTGTTCAGGTTGTCGACATAGGTCTGGTGGTGCTTGTCGTGGTGAAAGGTCATCGTCTCCTTGTCGATGGCCGGCTCCAGCGCGTCATAGGCGTAGGGCAGGGGCGGCAGGGAAAAGGCCATGGGAGATGCTCCTTCAGGTCAAAGCTTTGCGGGTCCGCCTCATCTAGGAGAGGCCATCGCCGAACCCAAGCCGGGGCCGCCGTTTTCGTTCCCGGCTAGGCCTCGGAACACGTCGCTTGCGCCTGACGTCGCTGTGAAGGAAGCTGCGCGCGCGTGGACGGGGAAGGGCGCACGATGCGGGATCAATGGGCTGCTGTGGCGCTGACGGCGATCGTCACGGCCGGACTTTCAGGCTGCGCCGGCGCTCAGCGACTGTTTGAGCAGGCCGACGCCTTTCCGCAGAAGATCGACACTCGTTCCAACTGCCACGCCAGCAACGGCGAGTGGGTGGGCGCCCCCGGCTGCACGGTCTCCTTTTCCCACGGCTCAACCAGAACAGAGGCGGCGACGACCGCCACGACGGTGGTTCATCGAAACCAACAGCCTTAAGCCGTCTGCGCCGACCCTGTGACATGCGCCTTGATGCAGTCGCGCACCGCCCGCTTCAGGTCGCCCGGTGCATTGGGTTCGTCCACGCCCTCGGCCTTGAAGACGGCGCGCACGGCCGCATCCAGCCCGTTCGGCAGCGCCTCGATCACCCGCTTCTGCCCCTTGTCGTGCAGGCAGAACCCCACCTCGCTGCACAGGGCGGCGAACATGGCGTCGTAGTCGGGGGCGGTAGTGGTCATTGGCAGTCAGGCTTTCAGTCGGGCGGCGTGAAAGGCGATGTGGTCGGCGATGAAGCTGGCCATGAAGAAGTAGGAGTGATCGTAGCCCGGCTGCATCCGCAGGGTGAGGGGCTGGCCGGCGGCGGCGGCGGCGGCCCGCAGCAGTTTCGGCTTCAGCTGGTCTTGCAGGAACGGGTCGGCGTCGCCCTGATCCACCAGGATGTCGTCATAGACGCCGCGCGCCGCGCCGCCCTCGATCAGCCGGGCCGAGTCGTGCGCGTCCCATGCGGCGCGGTCGTCGCCCAGATATGCGGAGAACGCCTTTTCGCCCCACGGGCATCGCGTGGGCGAAACGATCGGCGCAAAGGCCGAGACGCTGCGGAACAGGTCGGGATGGCGCAGCGCCAGCGTCAGCGCCCCGTGCCCGCCCATCGAATGGCCGAAGATCGAGCGCACGTCTGTGGTCGGGAACTCTGCGTCGATCAGCGGGATCAGTTCGTCCGTGACGTAGCTCTCCATGCGGAAATGCCCCGCCCAGGGTGCCTGCGTCGCATCAAGATAGAAGCCCGCGCCCTGGCCCAGGTCATAGGCCGGATCGTCGGCGACGCCCTCTCCGCGCGGCGAGGTGTCTGGCGCGACCACGATCACGCCGTGCTCGGCCGCGGCCTCATACGCCCCCGCCTTGGTGGTGAAGTTGTCCTCGGTGCACGTCAGTCCCGACAGCCAGATCACCACCGGAAACGGCCCCTGACCCGGCGGCGTCCACACCGACAGGGTCATGGGCGTGCCGGTGACCGCGCTGTCGTGCTTCTGATAGCGCAGGGTTCCGCCATGGACGGCGTGAGTCTTGGTGGTCTGCAGGGTCATTCCGGTGCGATCAGCATGGTGGACACGCCGAGGTGAGCGGCCCGTTCGGCGAGGCGGCGGTCCGCTGTGACAAGGGGGCAGGACAGCCGTTGGGCGAGCGATAGATACAGGCAGTCGTATACCGAATGCGTCAGTTGGGCGGCGAGACGTTGAGCGGGGGCCAGAAGATCATCGTCGGGGTAAAGAACCATGATCTTGCCAAGAACTTCCACGCTCTCGATGACGTCGTCCAGATCCACCCGCCCCGCCCGCAGGTATTTCCACAAGGCGTTCGCCACTTCGATCTGGATTAAGCTGGGAGCGGCGGGCTCGAACTCGCCACGCGCCGCCAAGGCCGGCGCCGCCAGCAGATCGTCGGCGACGAACCATTTGACGGCGACGCTGGCGTCGAAGACGGCGACGCTCAACGATCGCGGTCTTCGCGGATCAGGGCCGTGCTGTCGAGCGGTGATCCTCGGGTCTGTTCGCGAATCCGCGCCGCAACACGTTCAAAACGGTCCTCGACCCCCTGAACTTCGCGCGCGGCCATGTCCCTGAACTTTTGTTCAAGAGAGATGTTCTGCGCCTTCGCCAGCACCTTCAGGCGGGAGACGATCCGATCGTCTAGGTCACGAACGAGAACTTGAGCCATGGATGCATGCTAGCATGCCGCTATCATCCCTGCCAGTGCAGCCTCAGAACACCACCACCGAGCGGATGCTTTCGCCGGCGTGCATCAGATCGAATGCCTCGTTGATGCGCTCCAGCGGCAGGGTGTGGGTGATCATGGGATCGATCTCGATCTTGCCGTCCATGTACCAGTCGACGATGCGCGGCGTGTCGGTGCGGCCGCGCGCCCCGCCAAAGGCCGAGCCGCGCCACACTCGGCCGGTGACCAGCTGGAAGGGGCGGGTGGCGATCTCCTTACCGGCCTCGGCCACGCCGATGACGATGCTTTCGCCCCAGCCGCGATGGCAGGCCTCCAGCGCCTGGCGCATCACCGTGGTGTTGCCGGTGCAGTCAAAGGTGTAATCGGCGCCCCCGCCGGTCAGCTCCACCAGGTGGGCCACGACGTCGCCGCCGATGCTCTTGGGATTGACGAAGTGGGTCATGCCGAAGCGGCGGCCCCACTCTTCCTTGGAGTCGTTGATGTCCACGCCCACGATCATGTCGGCGCCGACCATCTTCAGCCCCTGGATGACGTTCAAGCCGATGCCGCCCAGGCCGAAGACGACGCAGTTGGCGCCGGGCTCGACCTTGGCGGTGTTCACTACCGCGCCGACCCCCGTAGTCACGCCGCAACCGACGTAGCAGGCCTTGTCGAACGGCGCGTCCTTCCTGATCTTCGCCACCGCGATTTCGGGCAGCACCGTGTAGTTCGAAAAGGTCGAGCAGCCCATGTAGTGGGCGATCGCCTGACCCTTGTAGCTGAAGCGCGAGGTGCCATCGGGCATCAGGCCCTTGCCCTGCGTGCTGCGGATGGCGGTGCACAGGTTGGTCTTGCGGCTCAGGCACGACTTACACTGGCGGCATTCGGGGGTGTAGAGCGGGATCACGTGGTCGCCGACCTCGACCGAGGTGACGCCCGGCCCCACCTCGACCACCACGCCCGCGCCCTCGTGCCCCAGGATGCTCGGGAAGATACCCTCCGAGTCCAGGCCGTCCAGCGTATAGGCGTCGGTGTGGCAGATGCCCGTGGCCTTGATCTCGACCAGCACCTCGCCCGCGCGGGGGCCCTCCAGGTCCACCTCCACGATCTCCAGCGGCTTCTTGGCTTCGAATGCGACAGCGGCGCGGGTCTTCATGGCGGGCTCCTGAAATAACGGCTCTCCTTTGGGGAGAACCGGCGGGTTCAGCAAGCCCCGAAGTTCGCCAGATAGGCCTCGTAGTTCGGCCAGCGGAAGCCCATGGGGGCGCGGCGTTCCTCCAGGCGATCCGGGTCTTCGGTCGGCGCCGGGACCATGCGATCGTTCACGCACTGCATCTGGGTGCCCCAACGCTGCGGCCGTCCCTCGCCGACGGCGACCCGGTCATGCATCATGGCGTACTGCCATCTCGGCGTCTCGCCACGTTCAGACATCGCCTGGATAGCGGGCAGGAACCGCTTCTGCAGGGCCGTGTCCGCATGCTGCACGACCAGAAAGGCGCCCTGAGCGGCCTCTTCGCCATACACCTTGCCCGAGAACCAGCCGTCTTCCGGCACAAGCGACAGGACGGTGCGGACGGTCTCATCGCTGATAGCCTTCAGTTGGGCGTCCGCCTCGGCGCGGGCGGCCGTGCGGTCCTCCGGCGACAGACCGGACAGATCAACATGGTGCATCGCAATCAGCGGGCGCTGGTCCAATGCAAGAACCGCCTCCAACTGCTCTTTCGGAGCGGCGTCCGGAGGCAGAGCCGCCTGCTTGGACCGGGCCTCGCGGATCGCGTCGGTCAACGGCCGCAGGGCCGCCTGGCTGCTTGCGACAGGTCCCCCGCCGCAAGGGACGCCATCAACACCCAAGCCAGCATCATCCATCCTCCCCGATGCTGCTGGAGAGGATCACGGGCTGTACCTGACCGCAAGCGGCGCGTTTAGTCTCCTCATCGCCCAATCAGGCGGCCGCCAGCGGACGCACCTTTATCGACTTCTCGCCCGCGCGGGCCTGAGCAAGGTCGTGCGCCGCCTGCATGCGGATCAGGGTGTCGGCGCTGACACCAAACAGTTTCTCGAAACGAATGGCCATTTGAGCGGACAGACCTGCGCGTCCATTCAAGAGGCTGCTGGTCGCCTGACGCGTTACGTTCAGCGCCTCTGCGAGCGCTGTGACGCTGAGGCCTCTGGGCGCGACGATCTCTTCCCGCACCCAGACGCCGGGATGAACGGCGAATGAGGAATGAAGACGGATAGCCATCAGTGATAGTCCTCCAGATCCATGTCCTCGATCGCGAGGGCTTCGTTGATGATGAAGGTGAGCCGCCAGTTGCGGGTGACCGTCAGCGACCACTCGCCCTGTCGATCTCCCGTCAGCTTGTGTGCGCCGAAGTTCGGCGGGACCAGCAACTCCTCCTCGGCGGAGATCGCGACGAGGTAGGCCAACATGTTGCGGAGCCTTCCGAGCAGGTTTCCCGGCAGACCCTTTGCATTCCCGGTCTCGGCGAACTGGCGCAAAGCCTTGTGCCTGATGCTGGCGATCTCCACAGGGCGAGAATGGTGAGTCGGCTATAAAGTGTCAAGTTTCACTTGACGCTTTCGGGGCTGGCCGGTGCTAGGAGGCCTTAACTTCTCGGGCCAAAAAGGATGACGCCCGCGTCGATCAGGCACGCCGCGCCGCCGAGCAGGT
The DNA here is from genome assembly GCA_023456105.1 of Pseudomonadota bacterium. Taxonomy (GTDB): domain Bacteria; phylum Pseudomonadota; class Alphaproteobacteria; order Caulobacterales; family Caulobacteraceae; genus Brevundimonas. The sequence goes on from JAEYAO010000072.1 coordinate 55,020, forward strand.
CCCAACGATCCGGCGCCGTCTTCTCCACCACCGCAATCCACACCAGCGAGGCGCAGATGTAGACGCCGCCGTAGGCTGCGAAGGCGCGGCCGGCCGCGTCGCTGGGCGTAAGCGTCAGCAGCCAGGCGAAGGCGATGAGGCTGAGGACGCCGGGCGCGATCCATAGCGGGGAGCGGTCGAGCCTCAGCCAGGCCCAGAAGGCGAAGCAGCCGGCGATCTCGGCCAGGGCCGCCAGCGGATAGATCAGGGCGGTCTTCACCGCTCCTCGGCCTCGCGCGCCGCCTCCTTTTGCGCCGCCAGCTTGGCCAGCACCCGGCCGCGTCCCTTTGACAGAGCGTGGATCACGCCGCGGAAGGTCGCCACCTCCTGCTCTGTAAAGGCGGCGCGGCCCAGCATGACGCGCAGGTTCTGGCTCATGGAGCGCTTCTTCTCCGGCGGATGGAAAAAGCCGCCGGCTTCGAGTTCGGTCTCCAGGTGTTCGTACATGCCGAGCAGCAGGGCGCCCGGGGCCGGCGGCTCGCCCTCGCGGAAGCGCGGCGGCGGTGCGTCCAGCACCAGGGTGCGCCATTCATAGGCGTTGATCGCCACCGCCTGCGCCAGGTTCAGCGAATGGTGTCGCGGATCGATGGGAATGGTGGTGATGCCGGCGCAGAGCGCGATGTCGGTCGTCTCAAGTCCGGCCCGCTCGCCGCCGAACAGCACACCGGTCTTCAGGCCGGACCCCGTGTCGTCATACAGGATGCGGGCGCTCTCGCGCGGCGTGCGCACGGGCTGGCGCGTCTCACGCGGGCGGGCGGTGGTGGCGAAGACAGTGTGAAGGTCGGCGATCGCCTCGGCCACGCTGGGGAACACGGTGACGGCGTCCAGCACCCAGTCGGCGCCGGAGGCGGTGGCCCAGGCCCGGTCCTGGGGCCAGCCGTCGCGCGGGCTGACCAGCCGCAGGTCGTGGAGGCCGAAGTTCGCCATGACCCGCGCCACCGCCCCGATGTTTTCGGCCAGCTGCGGCTTGTCGAGAATGACGGCGGGGGCGGGGAGGTCGGTCATGGCGCGTGTTTAGAGCAGGAGGGGACGGGAGGGGACCCCTCCGGCTCGCCGGCTCGCGGTCGATCCACCTCCCCATCTGCGATGGGGAGGAGAGACGTCCGCCTTCTCCTCCCTGTCGCGAAGCGCTGGGGAGGTGGCGCGAGGCGCAAGCCTCGTGACGGAGGGGTTATGGTCCGGAACGGAAAACGCCCACCGGATCGATCCAGCGGGCGTTCAATATTCAGTCCCGCTTGACCGATCAGGCGGCGACGCTCTGGGCGCCTTCCGACGGGTCGCGCAGCACATAGCCGCGACCCCAGACGGTTTCGATGTAGTGCTTGCCGCCGGCGGCCGTGGCCAGCTTCTTGCGCAGCTTGCAGATGAAGACGTCGATGATCTTCAGCTCGGGCTCGTCCATGCCGCCGTACAGGTGGTTCAGGAACATTTCCTTGGTCAGGGTCGTGCCCTTGCGGAGCGAGAGCAGCTCCAGCATCTGGTATTCCTTGCCGGTCAGGTGCACGCGGTGGCCGTCCACCTCCACCGTCTTGGCGTCCAGGTTCACCGCGATCTCGCCGGTGGTGATGATCGCCTGCGAGTGACCCTTGGAGCGACGGACCACGGCGTGGGTGCGCGCGATCAGCTCGTCCTTGTGGAAGGGCTTGGTCATGTAGTCGTCGGCGCCGCCGCCAAAGGTCTTGACCTTGGTCTCGATCTCGTGGCTGCCCGACAGGATCATCACCGGGGTGTTGACCTTGCCGACGCGCAGCTGGCGCAGAACCTCGAGGCCGCTCATGTCCGGCAGGTTCAGGTCCAGAAGAATAAGGTCGTAGTCATAGATCTTACCCAGATCGATGCCTTCCTCGCCCAGGTCAGTCGTATAGACGTTGAAGCCTTCCGACTTGAGCATCAGTTCGATGCTCTGGGCAGTCGCGTGATCGTCTTCAATCAACAGGACGCGCATTCATGCCCCTCCAGGCAAAGCTTGACGGTAACCACCCGCGCCTACGACCGGGTAACCTTGTTCCGACGTTAAGGCTGGAAAACCTTAAGAAAGGTTAACGCCACTCCAATAAGGCGAATCGTAGGCTGATTTGCGAATCGGCGTCGAGGGGTGCGGGAGTCGCCGTTAACTTTTTCCGCCGGCGCGCTCTTGGATCGCGCACGGCGCTCGGAACCTCAGTGTCTCAACGCCGCCCCTGGCCTGCCGAGTCGACCGCTTCTGACGCGACATAGGACAACATTCCTATGTATCGATGCCGCCGAGGTAGGGTGGCGTCGTCGAACACACGCGCAGGGAGTTGAAGGGGTGATCGAGGATTATCGTGTTCCGGTGTCGGATGCGGACCGCACCATGGCGGGGCTGGCGCTGCACATGGTGGGGGCGCGCACGGGGGCTGCACCCGCCCGGATGACCGGCCGGGGCCGGCTGGACCCGCGCGGCTGCCGCACGCGCTGGCTGGCCATGTACCTGACGCATGTCTCTTTCGGCTGGAGCCTGGAGCATGTGGCCCACGCCTTTGGCCTGAACCGCGCCACCGCCAGCACAGCCTGCCGCTGGGCCGAGGACGAGCGGGACCGCCCGGCCATGGACGCCCTGCTGACCGAGCTCGAGGCCTGCATCCAGGCCGTGGTCGCCGGCGCGCGGGTGGAGATCGCAGCGTGAACGGGGCGGACAGGGAGGCCGCCCACCGCATCGCGCGGTTGCGCGGCCTGATCGTGCGGCCCGGCGCCTGGCTGGACGGTGCGGACGGCCGCTATCTTCTGCGGATCGGGCGGGATCGGCGGGCGCGGATCACCACCACCCTGGACGAGGCCGAGTTCAGGGCCTTGGCCGCGGCGCCTGGCCTGCGCGTACGCGACGGCGGCGGCTGGCGGGCGCGCAGGCTGGAAGAGACGGTCGAGCCTGCGACGCCGCCCGGTCGTCCGGGCGTGATCGAAGGCGAGCGCCTGGTCATGCAGCCGGATGGCCGTCTTGCGGCTCGCCGCGCCAATCTGGGCGAGTCGCCGATCCTGTGGCTGGCGCGCCGCAAGGACGCCTCGGGTCGTCCCTGGCTGACCCCGGCCGAGGTGGCGGCGGGCGAGCGCCTGCGCCGCGACGGCGAGATGGCCTCGGCCGGCCCGTGTCTGACCATGCGCTGGGACGCCCTGCCGCGC
>JAEYAO010000125.1 GCA_023456105.1 Pseudomonadota bacterium
GCGTCGATGCGCGACAGTTCGCGGCCGGCGTCGGCGGCGCCTGCCGCCTCGCGCCCCTGATCGGCCGCGAGACGAGCCACTTCCGCGCGCAGCCGCTCCACCTCGGCTCGGGCGGCCTGCTCGGCTATGTCCAGCCGGTCGCGCTCCAGCGTCGCGCGGTGCAGCAGGGCGGCGGCGACCGCATCCTCCTCCCGCGCGGGTCTGACCGCCTCCTGGGCCCGCAACGCCTCGGTCGACGCGCGAGCGGCGGCCTGCGTCGTCTCCGCGGCGATGCGGTCGGCCTCCCGCAGATCGGCGGCCGCGGCCTCGGCGGCCATCCGCGCATCGTTCCAGCGCGCGAACAGCAGGGCGGACTGCAGCGCGCGGATGTCGGCGGAGACCTTTTTGTACTTTTCGGCCTGACGCGCCTCGCGCTTCAGCCGGTTCAGCGCGGTCTCCAGCTCCTTGCCGATGTCGTCCAGCCGCTCCAGGTTGGCCTCGGCGGCGCGCAGACGAAGCTCGGCCTCGTGGCGGCGCGTATGCAGGCCGGCGACCCCGCCGGCTTCTTCCAGGATGCGGCGCCGGTTCTGCGGCTTGGCGGCGATCAGTTCGCTTATCTGGCCCTGCCGAACCAGCGCGGGCGAGTTGGCCCCGGTCGAGGCGTCGGCGAACAACAACTGCACGTCGCGCGCCCGCACCGCCCGGCCGTTGATGCGGTAGGTCGAGCCCTGGCCCCGGTCGATGCGGCGCGACACCTCCAGCACGGGGGCGTCGGTGAACGGCTGGGGCGCGCGCCGTTCCGCATTGTCGATGGTCAGCTGGACCTCGGCGTGGTTGCGCGGCGGGCGGCCGGACGCGCCGGCGAAGATCACGTCGTCCATGCCCTGGCCGCGCATGGCCTTGGCCGAGTTGGCGCCCATCACCCAGCGCAGGCTCTCCAGCACATTGGACTTGCCGCAGCCGTTGGGACCGACGACGCCCGTCAGGCCCGGCTCGATCTGCACCTCGGCGGCGTCGACAAAGGACTTGAAGCCGACGATCCGCAGCCGCTGGAACTGCATGGGATCAGCGGATCACCGGGTCAGCAGCGGCTCGACGGCGGCGCTGAGGGCGGCCAGCGAGTGATCCGTGACGCGCTTGCCGTTGACGAACAGTGTGGGGGTGCCGTCCACGCCGGCGTCCTGCGCGCCCTGGATCTGCGCTTCCAGCGTCTGGCGCGTGGCGGGCGCCTCCAGACAGGTCTCGATCTGCTCGCGCGTTCGGCCGCTGGCGGCGACGCCGGCGTCGAACCAGGGCTTGGCGCCCGTGGTCGACAGCCCCGCCTGACCCTTCATGAAGGCGTCGGCGACGTCGAAGAACCGGTCAGGCGCCGCGCACACGGCGACGGCCGAGGCCGCCGCCGCGACATTGACGGGCGCCGTGGGCAGATTGCGGTACACCAGCCGAACCTGGCCGCTGTCGATGAAGCGCGCCTTGAACGCCGGCAGCACCTCGTTGTGGAAGGCCGCGCAGTGCGAGCAGGTGAAGGAAGCGTATTCGATCACCGTCACCGGTGCGTCGGCGCGGCCCAGCACCCGGTCCGCCGCCGTCACCGGCGGCACGTCGGCGGCCAAGGCCGAGCCCGAAGAGGCGGTCGTCGCCAGCACGGCCAGCGCCAGAAGATGACGGCGCATGGGGCTCACTTGGCCAGTTCGGCGTCGATGGCGGTGGACAGGTCGGCCAGGCTGGGCCCTTCGCTGCTGCCCGGCGTGATCACTTCCTGCTCGTTGACGAAGAAGGCCGGCGTGCCGGTGACGCCCTGCGCCTGGGCCTGCTGGATGCGCTTCTCCAGCGCGGCCACGGCGTCCCGGTCGGAAACGCAGTCGGCGAACTGCTGCTCGTTCATGCCGGCGGCCTGGGCGGTGCGCAGCAGCCAGTCGCGCGGCGAGCCGGTGACCATCTCCTGCTGGGTGGCCAGCAGCTGGTGCACGACCTGGAAATACTTGGCGTCGCCGGCGCAGCGCGCGACCAGGAAACCGGCCGTCGCCACGTCCACCGGCGGCGTCGGCAGCTCGCGGAACACGTAGCGGACCTTGTTGGTGTCCACGTACTTGGCCTTGAAGGCCGGCCAGGTGTTCTGCTGCCACAGGGCGCAGTGGCCGCAGGTGACCGAGGCGTACTCCACCACCGTGACCTTGGCGCCGTCGGCGGCGCCCAGCGCCATGTCGCCCTCGGCCGATCCGCCCTTGTTCCCGCCGCAGGCCGACAGGGCCATGGCGGCGAGCGCCGCTCCGGTGATCGCCGCTCGGCGGCTCATCTGGGCGAGGCGGGACGGACGTTCAGCGCGCATGGGGCTTCCTTTGGCGTCTAGTCGGCGGCGCGGCTCCCCCGGAACTGCGCGTCCTTGTTCATCATCGAGAACAGGTGCGGCGAAGGTTTGTCAACGCTCCTCGGCGTCGCGCGCCATCGCCGAGCGGCCCAGCGCGTGCAGGGCGGTCCTGAGCGCGTCGGGCGCGTCCGCCAGCGATGCGAACAGTTCGGCCTCCGTTGCGGCCGGAAGAGGCGGCCGTGCGGTGGTGGATTTGGCGGCGGGGACGGGCAGGGGCTTCACCGGACCCTGGGCGATCCGCAGGCGATCCACCGTTCCTGCGCCCAGGAACAGGTTCACGCGCGACAGGATCTCGGCCGACTGGTGCTGGACCAGCAGCGCCGCTGCGCCGACGACGCGCAGCTCCAGAACGCCGGGCTGGCCGCCGCGTCCCTTGGTCAGTTTCTGCGGGCGGCAGACGCGGGCCAGCCGCTCGCCCACGATCTCAACCCAGCGCGGCTCCAGCGCCGCCGCGCCGCGCCCGAAGGTCTCGTCCAGCTTCTTGATCAGCGGCTGCAGCGCACGGCCGGCGCGGGGCGCGGGGCGCGGGGCGGGGCGCGTCCTGCGGCGCGACAGGATTTCGCGGACCTCGGCGTCGGTGGGCAGGGGGCGGCGCATGGCCCTATATAGCCTGACCGATGTCCGACGTCTCCGCTCTCCGACAGGCCCTGCTCGACTGGTACGACGCGGGCGCGCGCGTCCTGCCGTGGCGCAGCCCGCCGGGCGCGGCCGAACGCACCGAACCCTATCGCGTGTGGCTGTCGGAAGTGATGCTGCAGCAGACGACGGTGGCGCACGCCACGCCGTACTTCCTGCGCTTCACCGAGCGCTGGCCTAGGGTCGAGGACCTCGCGGCGGCCGAGGACGCCGACGTCATGGCGGCCTGGGCGGGGCTCGGCTACTACGCCCGCGCGCGCAACCTGCTGGCCTGCGCACGCGCGGTGGCGAACGAGCACGGCGGCGTCTTTCCCGACACCGAGGCGGGGCTGCTGAGCCTGCCGGGCGTGGGCGCCTATACCGCCGCGGCGGTGGCGGCCATCGCCTTTGACCAGCCGGCCAACGTCGTGGACGGCAATGTGGAGCGGGTGGTCTCGCGCCTGTTCGCGGTGGAGACGCCGCTGCCCGCCGCCCGGCCTGAGTTGCGGCGGCTGGCCGGCGGCCTGGTCGCGGAGGCGCGTCCGGGCGACTGGGCGCAGGCGGTGATGGACCTGGGCGCGACCGTGTGCCGGCCGAAGTCGCCGCTGTGCCCTTTGTGCCCCGTCCCCTTCGCCTGCCAGGCCTACCGCTCCGGCGCGCCCGAGCGGTATCCGCTGAAGGCGAAGAAGGCCGAACGCCCGCATCGGCACGGGATCGCCTATGTGCTGCGGGACGGCGAGGGCCGGGTCGCGCTGGTACGGCGGCCGGACAAGGGGCTGCTGGGCGGCATGGCCGGCCTGCCGACTTCGGAGTGGACTTCGGAGCCGCCGCCGCTGGATCCGCCCGTCGCGGCCGAGTGGCGCGACGCCGGCGCGGTCGAGCACGTCTTCACCCACTTCGCCCTGACTCTGCGGGTGATGGAGGCGACGGCTAAGGGGCCGTTCGACTGGCGCCCGGCGGATCAGGCGCGCGCGGCCCTGCCCACCGTGTTCAAGAAGGCGCTGGACCGGGCGCTGGCCTAACGAAGGGAGCGCACCGAGACGTCGCCGCGCCGGTTGCGCGGCATCACCACAGTGTGGCCGTCCACCCGCTGGAACGCCAGGTCCACCGTCGCCTCCCCGACCTGCAGGTTGGAGATGGTCAGACGGTCGATGCCGGCCGGCAGCACCGGACGATCCACCGTGACCACGCCTTCCAGCGCGTCCACCTGGACACCCAGACACGCCTGAAGCATCAGGAACACCGATCCGGCGGCCCAGGCCTGGGGCAGGCAGGCGACCGGATAGGCGATGGGCGGCTCGCCCGGCTGCCGGGTGAAGCCGCAGAACAGTTCGGGCAGACGCAGGTGGAAGTGGGCGGCGGCGGCGTAAATCTCGCCCAGCAAGAGGGCCACCGCGTCGCGCTCTCCGTACTGGGCCATGCCGGCCGCCGCCAGCGCGGTGTCATGCGGCCAGACCGAGCCGTTGTGGTAGCTCATCGGATTGAAGCGCGCCTGACCATGCGCCAGGGTCCTCACGCCCCAGCCGGTGCGGAACTCGGCCGACAGCAGCCGGCGCGTCACCTTGTGCGCCCGCGTCGCCAGCGGCAGGCCGGTGAACAGGAGATGCCCGGCGTTGGAACCGATGGAGCGGCACGGCTCGCCGTCTCCGTCGAGCGCGATGGCGTAGAAGCCCTCGTCCTCCATCCAGAAGCGCTCCTCCACCAGGGCCTGCATCGTCTCGGCGCGCTCACGCCACTCCGCGGCGCGCGGGTCGCCCAGGTGTTCGCCGAACTCGCCCATCGCCTTCCAGGCGGCGTAGGCGTAGCCCTGCACCTCCAGAAGCGCGATCGGGCCCTTGGGGAAACGGCCGTCGGCGTGGCTGATGGAGTCTTCGGAGTCCTTCCAGCCCTGGTTGGACAGACCCGTGTCGGCGCCGCGCTGATAGTCGATCAGGCCGTCGCCGTTGCTGTCGCCGTAGTCGCGCATCCAGTCGGCCGCGGCGATCAGGTTCGGCCACAGCCCACGGATCAGGGCGTAGTCGCCGGTGCGACGGACGTAGGCGCCGGCCAGGGCGATGAACAGGCAGGTGGTGTCGACCCCGCCGTAGTAGAGGCCGAACGGCACCTCGCCCAATGCGCTCATCTCGCCGCCGCGCGTTTCGTGCATGATCTTGCCGGGCTGGCTGTCCTGGAAGGCGCTGGTCTCGGTCGCCTGGCGCATGGCCAGATAGGTCAGGACCCCTTCGGCCAGTGAAGGGTCGAGCCACAGCATCTGCCAGGCCGTGATGATGCCGTCGCGTCCGAACGGCGTCGAGAACCAGGGCGTGCCCGCGTAAGGGTACGGGCCCGTCGGCAGATCGGTGGTCAACAGGGCGATGTCGGCTCGGGACTGGTCCAGCCAGTCGTTGAACCGAGGGCTGCGCGGGCCGCGAACGGAGGCGCCGCGCCGCCGCTTGGCCCGCATCGCCAGCCTCGCCTCGACCGAGTTCAGCCGCCAGCGGCCGCGGTCCGGCGTCTCGCAGGCGTCCACGCCGCATTCGATGAACAGATCCAGTTCCTTGCCTTTGGGCAGGCTGAACATGAACTCCGCGCGGGTCCCGGTCAGGCGGGCGGGCGGCTCGGAGAAGGCCAGGCAGCTGCGCCGTTCGACGCCGTCCAGCCCCTGGTAGCGGAAGGAGACGCGGCGGCCGTCGGTGGTCGGGGTCTCGACCGTTCCGCGCTTGGCCCGCGGCGTGCCGCGGACCTGGAAGATGTCGGCGAAGTCGGCGGCGAAGTCGAACGCCAGCGGCAGCAGCACGTCCTCCACGCCGTGGTTGACCATGCGGACCCGCTCGAACATCCGCCGCTTCCACAGAAAGCGCCGACGCTCGATGTGCAGCACGCCGGCCGGCGCCGAGCGTCCGCCCATCGGCGGCAGCGGGCGGTTGGTGGTGTGGCACGAGAAGAAGACGTTGTCCTGAGAGACGCCCGAACTCAGCTTGGACGGGCGGGCTAACCCCACCGTCATGATCCAGCGCGACAGCATGCGGGTGTCGCCGGCGAACAGGCCGTCCGCCCCGCCCTTCAGGTCGCCCCAGTGATCGGCGACCAGAAAGGCGTCGCCTTCCTTCAGCGCCATCAGTTCGGCCAGGCCTGAACTCTCCGCGGATTCAGCGGCGGCCATCTGGGTCGTATAGGCGTCGTCCATGAGGTCTCCTTGAGAGTTCGAGGCCGTTGGAACGTCCTATGCGAATGCGGCGCCGGTTCGCCGCCTTCGGGATCGTCTTGGGGAATCTAATGAAAACAGGCGGCGAGGGTTCACCCCGCCGCCTGCGAAATGCTCAGGACGCCATTCAGGCCGAGACGGCGAAGGAGCGGTCTTCGCCGATGCGGCGCAGCTTGGACACGTCGTCGTTGAGGCCGAGGTTCAACCCCGCGCCCAGGTTCGGCCGACGCGCCGCGATCAGGTCGCCGTAAACCTCCACATATCGCCGGGCCATGGCGACCGACGAGAAGCGCAGGTCGAAGCGGGCCCGAATCGCCTCGCGGTCCAGCAGGTGCGCGCGGCCCGCGGCGGCGATCGCCTGCTCCATGGTGTCGACCAGGAAGCCGGTCGCGCCGTCCTCGATGATCTCAGGCGTCGAGCCGCAACGGAAGGCCACAACCGGCGTGCCGCACGCCATGGCCTCGATCATCACCAGGCCGAAGGGCTCGGGCCAGTCGATGGGGAACAGCAGCGCCTCGGCCCCGCCCAGGAAGTCCGACTTCTGGTGGTCGCCGATCTCGCCGATGAATTCCACCAACGGATTGCCCTCGACCAGCGGCCGGATGGTCTCTTCCCAATAGCGCTTGTCGGCCGCGTCGATCTTGGCGGCCATCTTCAGCGGCTTGCCCAGCTTGGTGGCGATCTCGATGGCGCGGTCGGGCCGCTTCTCCGGCGAGATGCGGCCGAGAAAGGCGAGGTAGCCCTCCGACTTGGGGCTGAACCGGTACTGGTCGCCCGGCATGCCGTGGTGAACCGTGGCGGTCCAGTTGGCGAAGGCCAGCGGCTTGCGCTGGTCGTCAGAGATCGACACCAGGCCGAAGTCGCTCCAGCGGCGGTACACCTCCGGCAGGTCCTTCAGGTCCAGCCGGCCGTGCAGGGTCGTCAAGGTCTTGTCGGCGCAGTTCCGGAAAAACGGAAAGTGGATCATGTCGGTGTGAAAGTGGATCACGTCGAACTCGTCGGCGCGGTCCAGCACCTCGGCCAGCATGGTCATGTGGGCGGCCAGGTCCGACTTCAGCGGTGAAGGATCCAGGCGGATGGCCTGGTCGCGCACGGGCACGAGACGGGCCTTGGTCTCGGCGTCGGCGCTGGCGAAAAGCGTCACGTCGTGCCCGAGATCGACCAGGGCGTCCGTCAGGTGCGCGACCACGCGCTCGGTGCCGCCATACAGCTTCGGAGGCACGGCCTCGTACAGCGGGGTGACCTGCGCGATCTTCATGATGTGTGTGCTCCGACCCGCCCAAGCGCGGCCGTGAGCATGAATGTCTTTCGGCCGGCGAGGTTCCGCACCGCGCCGGTCAAAAGTGCCGTAGCGGAAGCCTACTGCATGCCCGCCCGCACCTCGGCCCGTAGGGCGTCGATGGACTTGAAGCCCTGGTCGGACTTGAAGCGCCAGTAGGTCCAGCCGTTGCAGGCCGGTGCGTTCTCCAGCAGCGCGCCCAGCTTGTGGATCGAGCCGGTCAGGTCGCCCGAGATCAGCGAGCCGTCGGCGCGCACCCGCGCCTCGCGCTGGCCCTTGGGGCAGTACAGGCGGTCGCCGGGTTGCAGCAGGCCCGCCTCCACCAGGGCGCCGAACGGCACCTTGGGCTCGTGGCGCTTGGAGCCCATCACCTGCAGGTCTTCCGCAAGGGCCGGGATCACCGAGGCGATGCGGGTCTCGGCCACCTGGGCGTAGGTCTGGTCACGCTCGATGCCGATGTAGCGCCGGCCCAGCCGCTTGGCTGCGGCCCCGGTCGTGCCGGTGCCGAAGAAGGGGTCCAGAACCACGTCGCCGGGCCGGGTGGCGCTGAGCAGCACGCGGTGCAGCAGCGCCTCGGGCTTCTGGGTCGGATGCGCCTTTTTGCCGTCGGCGTCCTTGATCCTCTCCTCGCCGGTGCACAGGGGGAAGGTCCAGTCCGAGCGCATCTGCACGTCTTCGTTGAAGGCCTTCAGCGCATCGTAGTTGAAGGTGTAACGCTTCTGGTCGCGGCTGCGCGCGGCCCAGATCAGCGTCTCGTGCGCATTGGTGAAGCGCGTGCCCTTGAAGTTCGGCATGGGATTGGACTTGCGCCAGACGATGTCGTTCAGCACCCAGAACCCCAGGTCCTGGATGGCTGAACCCAGCCGGAACACATTGTGATAGCTGCCGATCACCCAGATGGATCCGTCGGGCTTCAGCACGCGGCGGCATTCGGCCATCCAGGCCCGGGTGAAGGCGTCGTATTCCGCAAACGACCCGAACTTGTCCCAATCATCGTCCACCGCATCGACCTTGGAGTTGTCGGGGCGCAGCAGGTCGCCGCCCAGCTGCAGGTTATACGGCGGATCGGCGAACACCATGTCGACCGAGGCGTCGGGCAGGGCGCGCAGCACCTCGATGCAGTCGCCCCGATGGATGACGTCGGTGTTCAACTCGGACATGGAAGGCGGCCCCGTAACTCAGATGCCGGGATGGTGAATCCTTACGGTTAAGGCGGGGTTATTTCCGGCGGTGCGGAACGGCGGCGCGGGGCAGCGGTTAGCCCCGAACACTCCTGTCAGGCGTTCCGATGATCCTCTTTGCTCTTCTCCAGCGTCTGTTCGCCCTGGTCTCGCTAGCCATCCTGGGTCTTTCCGGCTGGCTGATCTGGAGCTGGTGGGATCGCGAGCGGGAGGCGGAGGCGCTGGGCTTCGCAGACCCGTCAAACGATCGGCTCTACTGGGGATTGGGCCTGCTGGCCTTTTCCTTCCTTGGTCGTTTCCTGGTCCTGCTGCTTCTGGGCCGCGGCGGCGGCATGGCGTCGGACAAGCGGCGGGACGGCGTCATGGTCGATGGCGCGGACGGATCGCGCCTGCGGCTGGAGATCGAGGGACGCACGGAGGGTCCCATCCTGCTGCTGACCCACGGCTGGGGCATGTCCTCGCGCATCTGGGCCGACGCCCGCGCCTCTCTGTCCGACCGGTTTGGCGTCGCCGCCTGGGATCTGCCGGGCGCGGGCCTCTCCACGCGGCCCACGCGGGGATGGTCGATCGAAGGTTTCGCCGACGACCTGAAGGCGGTGATCGACCGCCTGCCCGAGGATCGGCCGATCGTGGTGGTCGGTCACAGCATCGGCGGCATGACGACCCAGACCTTTTGCGCCCGGTATCCCGAGATGCTGAACGGGCGGGTGGCCGGCGTGGTGCTGGAGAACACCACCCACCACAATCCCCTGCGCACCATGATCATGAGCGGTCTGGTGACTGCGCTGCGACCGCTGATCGAGCTGATGATGCGGCTGGACATCATCCTGTCGCCGCTTGTCTGGCTGATGAACTGGCAAAGCTATCTCAGCGGCTCGACCCATCTGGCCATGCGGATCGCCGGCTTCGGCGCCTGGCCGACGCGCGCGCAGCTGGACCTGACCGCTCGCCTGCCGACCCTCACATCGCCGGCCGTGCAGGCTCATGGCAACCTGGCCATGATCCGCTGGTCGGTGACCGACAGCCTGCCGGGCATCCCCGTTCCCACGCTGGTGCTCGTCGGCGGCCGCGACGTGGTGACCAAGGATCACGCGGGCGAGTTCATCGCCCAGGCCATCCCGCGCGCGAACCTGGTCCGCATCCCGGAGGCGGGTCACATGGGTCCGGTGGAGCGCAACGAAGTCTATGTGGAGGCGGTCGCGCGCTTCGCCGCGCAGGTCACGCAGGTGACAACGCCGTCGTTTACCGCCGCCGATGCGCCGCCCGCCGGCCGCCGCATCTGAGATCGTGCAATCACTGTAAAGCCTTGCTAAGGCGCGACGATGATCGCGCGCCTTCGTCCCATTCCGTTCGACCTCGGTCCGGTCCACTTCATCGGCATCGGCGGGATCGGCATGAGCGGCATCGCCGAAATCATGCTCAAGATCGGCTATTCGGTTCAGGGCTCGGACGCCAAGAGCAGCGCCAACACCGAGCGGCTGGAGCGGCTGGGCGCGCGCATCTTCATCGGCCACGACGCCGCGCATCTGGGCGAAGAGGTTTCGGCTGTGGTCTATTCCACCGCCGTCAAGGCGGACAATCCGGAGATGAAGGCCGCGCGGGCGCGACGCATCCCCCTGGTTCGTCGCGCCGAGATGCTGGCCGAGCTGATGCGGCTGCAGTTCTCGGTGGCGGTCGGCGGCACGCACGGCAAGACCACCACCACCTCCATGGTGGCGGCGCTGCTGGACGCGGGCGGTCTGGATCCGACGGTGGTCAACGGCGGCATCATCAACGCCTATGGCACCAACGCAAAGGTCGGAGATGGCGACTGGATCGTGGTGGAGGCCGACGAGTCGGACGGCAGCTTCCTGCGCCTGAAGTCGACCGTCGCCATCGTCACCAACATCGATCCCGAGCATCTCGATCACTACGGCGACTTCGACCGGGTGCGGCAGGCGTTCGTGGATTTCGTCGAGAACATCCCCTTTTACGGCTTCGCCGCCGTCTGCCTGGACCACCCGGAGGTGCAGAAGCTGGTGGCCGGCGTCGACAACCGGCGCCTCGTCACCTACGGCCTCAATCCCCAGGCCATGGTGCGGGCCGAGAACTGCGACATGGCCGCCGATGGCTGCCGCTTCGACGTGGTGATCCAGGACGGCGAAACCACCCGGATCGAGGGGCTGCACCTGCCCATGGCCGGATGGCACAACGTCTCCAACGCCTTGGCCGCCATCGCCGTGGCGCGCGAGCTGGACGTGGCGGACGACGCGATCAAGTCGGGCCTGGCCTCCTTCGGCGGAGTGAAGCGGCGCTTCACCACCACCGGCGTGGTGGACGGCGTGCGCATCGTCGACGACTACGGCCATCATCCGGTGGAGATCGCCGCCGTGCTCAAGGCCGCCCGCCAGGTGACCGCGACCAGCGACGGCGGGCGCGTCATCGCCGTGGTCCAGCCGCACCGCTACACCCGCCTGCGCGACCTGCTGGAGGAGTTCTCCACCAGCTTCTCCGACGCCGACAGCGTGATCGTCGCCGACGTCTATCCGGCGGGCGAGGCTCCCATCGCGGGCGTGGACAAGCACGCGCTTGTCGACGGCGTGCGCCGCTACGGCCATCGCCACGTCCAGGCGCTGGAGAACGCAGCCGTCCTGCCGCGCCTGATCCGCGAAGAGGCCAAGTCCGGCGACTTGGTGGTGCTGCTGGGCGCCGGCGACATCACCGCCTGGGCCTACGCCCTGCCGGCTCAACTGGAGGCGCTGTCGTGATCGACCTGCCGCCGGTCCGCGGCAGGCTGCTGCGCGACGAGCCTTTGGCGCCGTTCACCTGGTTCCGGGTGGGCGGAGCCGCCGACGTGCTGTTTATCCCGGCCGACCCGGATGATCTGGCCGCTTTTTTGAAGGCGCTGGGCCCTAGCGTCCCTGTCACGGTGCTGGGCGTCGGCTCCAACGTCATCGTGCGCGATGGCGGAGTGGAGGGCGTGGTGATCCGGCTGGCCGGCCGATCGTTCGCGGGCGTGGCGGCCGACGGCGACAGGATCACGGCCGGCGCGGGCGCGCTGGACGCCATGGTCGCCCGCGCTTCGGCCAAGGCGGGCATCGCGGGGCTGGAGTTCTACGCCGGCATCCCCGGCACGGTCGGCGGCGCCCTGACCATGAACGCGGGCTGCTACGGCTCGGAGACCAAGGACGTGCTGGTCTCCGCCTGGGGCCTGACGCGCGGCGGCGAGCGGGTGGACTATGCGCTGGCCGATTTCGGCTATGCCTATCGTCACTCGCAGGCGCCGGCCGACATCATCTGGATCGAGGCGACCTACCGCGGCGCCCACGACGATCCCGCCGCCGTCCAGGCGCGCATCGACGAGATCACCGCCCGCCGCGAGACCACCCAGCCGATCCGCGAGAAGACCGGCGGCTCAACCTTCAAGAACCCGCCCGGCCATTCCTCATGGAAGCTGGTGGACGAGGCCGGCTGGCGCGGCCGGCTGCACGCCGAGACCGGCGGCGGCGCCAAGTTCAGCGAACTGCACTCCAACTTCATGATCAACCCCGGCGACGCCACCGCGGCCGACATCGAAGGCCTGGGGGAAGCGGTTCGGTCGGACGTGCTGGCCAAGACCGGCATTCAGTTGGATTGGGAGATCAGGCGGATCGGGCGATCCGCCTGACACAGCGCTCGATCGCTAGTGGGCGAGGCCGGCCGGCAGGTGGTCCTTGTCGTGGCGGCCGACCCGCTCGACCAGGGTGCGCCCGGCCTCGTTCATGCCGGTGACGACGACCTCCGCCCCCTGCTTGCGATAGCGGAACACCACCTTGTCGACGGCGGCGACGCCGGTCAGGTCCCACAGATGCGCGTCGGACATGTCGATCTCGACGCGCTTGGGATGGCCGTGATGCTCGAAGCTGGCGGCGAACAGGTCGGCCGAGGCGAAGAACAGCTGGCCGGATACGCGATAGCGCAGAACCCCGTCCTCGGCCGTGCCGACCTCGGTCACGACGATGGTCTTGCCGACCTTGCGCATGAAAAAGACCGCCGACAGCAGCACCCCCAGCAGCACGCCCTTGGACAGGTCATGGGTGACGACCACCGTGACCGTGGTGGCGACCATGACGATGGAGGACTGAAGGGGCAGGGCGCGCAGCTTCAGCACCGAGCCCCAGTCGAACGTCCCGACCGAGACCATGATCATCACCGCGACAAGTGCGGCCATGGGGATGCGCGCCACCCAGTCCTGAAGCACCAGGATCAGGAACAGCAGAAGCAGGCCGGCCCACAGGGTGGACAGCCGACCGCGCGCGCCCGAGCTGACGTTGATGACCGACTGTCCGATCATGGCGCATCCGGCCATGCCGCCGAACAGGGGCGACAGTATGTTGGCGATGCCCTGGCCGCGCGTCTCGCGGTCCTTGTCCGACGGGGTGTCGGTCATGTCGTCCAGCAGATTGGCGGTCAGCAGGCTTTCCAGCAGCCCGACAAAGGCCAAGGTCAAGGCGACCGGTCCGATGATGGTCAGCGTCTCCCAGTTGATGGGAACGGCTGGCAGGTGGAACACGGGCAGGGTCGTCGGCATCTGGCCCATGTCGCCGACGGTGCGGACATCCAGTCCCGTTGCCATCACCAGGAGGCTGATCAGCACGATCGCCACCAGCGGCGAGGGCACGGCCGTCGTCAGCCGTGGGAAGCCGTAGATGATGACCAGGGCCGCGGCGACCAGGGCGTAGGTCTGCCAGTTCGCTCCGATCAGCTCGGGCATCTGGGCCAGAAAGATGAGGATGGCCAGCGAGTTGACGAAGCCGGTCATCACGCTGCGGCTGACGAACCTGATATAGCGGCCGAGCTTCAGCAGACCGATCGCGATCTGGAACACGCCGCACAGGATCGAGGCCGCGAACAGGTATTCCAGACCGTGGTCCCGCACCAGCCCGACCATCAGCAGCGCCATGGCGCCCGTCGCGGCCGAGATCATGGCCGGCCGCCCGCCCGCAAAGGCGATGGTCACGGCGATGACCACGCTGGCGTAGAGGCCGACCGCCGGGTCCACGCCGGCGATGATGGAGAAGGCGATCGCCTCCGGGATCAGGGCCAGGGCGACGACGGTTCCCGCCAGCAGATCGCGGCGCGGGTTCGCGAGCCATTGCCGGCGCGCTGAGGCGATAAGAGACATTTGGGGTTCATCTGGATGAGCCGACGCATGCGGCTCGGTTTCCCGGCGGATCGGCGGCCGGGATAGCCACCCGGCTCTCGCGTGAGGCCGGGTCCGAGGTGACGGCGGCCTCCATGCCCTCGCCATCACCCGAACGCAAGCCCGGCGCTCGTCACCCCGCCGTGGGCGCGCCGACATCCGCCGTCTTGGTTGACGCGCTGTTAACCGCGTCGGCGGCATTCAGGGAGGCTTCCCGGAGCCGCGCATGAACCGCCCTCTTTCAGACCTGCACGTCGCCGTCCTGATGGGCGGGATTTCGGCCGAGCGCGAGGTGTCGCTGAACTCGGGCGAGGGCTGCGCACGGGCGCTGGAGGCGCAGGGCGCGCGCGTGTCGCGCATCGACGCCGGCCGAGATCTCGCCAATGTGCTGGGCGGTCTGATCCGTCCGGACGTGGTGCTCAACTGCCTGCACGGCGCCTGGGGCGAGGACGGCTGCGTCCAAGGCGTGCTGGAGACGCTGCGCATCCCCTACACCCACTCCGGCGTGCTGGCCTCGGCCCTGGCCATGGACAAGGAGAAGTCCAAGTCCGTGCTGCGCGCCGCCGGCGTGCGGGTGCCGGGCGGGGGCCTGTTCGACCGGCGCGAGGTCGCGAGCCGCCACGTCGTCACGCCGCCTTACGTCATCAAGCCGAACGCCGAAGGCTCCTCCGTAGGGGTCTATCTGGTCCGCTCCGCCGACGAGTCGCCGGTCGCGGCCGTGGGCGCCGACGGCTGGACCTACGGCGAGCAGGTTGTGGTCGAACCCTATATCGCCGGCAAGGAGCTGTGCGTGGCCGTGCTGGGCGAGGCCACGGGCCCGCGCGCCCTGACCGTGACCGACATCACCCCCACCAAGGGTTTCTACGACTACGAAGCCAAATACACGCCCGGCGGCTCGGTCCACGTCCTGCCGGCGGCGCTGCCCGCCCATGTGTTCGAGGCGGCGCTGCGCGAAGCCGAACGGGCGCACGCCGCCATGGGCTGCCGCGGCGTGTCGCGATCCGACTTCCGTTATGACGATGTTAACGACGATCTCGTTCTTCTGGAGGTCAACACCCAGCCCGGCATGACCTCGACCTCGCTCGTGCCCGAGCAGGCCGCCCATGTGGGCATGAGTTACGAAGATCTGGTGCGTTGGATGGTGGAGGACGCCTCATGCCCGCGGTAGTTCGCGGCGGTCGGCGACAAGGTGTTCAGGGCTCCCCGCGCGGCGCCTCTTCCGGGGGGAGGGGGCGGGCCCGCGGGGGCGCCTCGCGCAACGCCGGGCCCATTCCCGGCCAGATGGCGGCCATCGGCCGCCTGGACCTGTCCCCCCGCGCCGTCGTCGTCTGCCTCTCCGCCGGGGTTCTGGCCCTGGCCGCCGTGCTGGCGACGGGCGCGCGGGCCGAGCGCATCGGCGCCTCGATCTCGCACGGGATCGACACCGTCACCGTCGGCATGGGCTTCTCGCTGAAGCGCGTGCACATCGCCGGCGCCTCGGGCGAGGCCGAGCCGGCCGTCCGTCAGGCGCTGGGCCTCCACGCCGGCCAGCCGCTGGTCGGCCTTGATCTGGATGCGGTGCGCGCGCGGGTCCAGGCGGTCGGCTGGGTCAAGGAGGCGCGCGTGGTGCGCCTCCTGCCCGACACCCTGATCGTCGAGGTCGTCGAGCACGACCGCCTGGCCGTGTGGCAGTCCGCCGGCCGCGCCCAGGTCATCGACGGCCAGGGGCAGGTGATTCCCGGCGCCGAGGCCGGCCGCTATCCGGGCCTGCCGCTGGTGGTGGGCAAGGGCGCCGACCAGGCGGCCGCCGAGGTGCTGCCGCTGCTGGCCCAGCGTCCGCGCCTGATGGGCCGCGTCGACGCCCTGGTGCGGGTGGACGAGCGCCGCTGGGACCTGCGCCTCAAGGACGGCAGCCTGATCCAGCTTCCGGCCATCGACCAGGAGGCGGCCCTGATCCGCCTGGATGCGCTGGACCAGCGCGAACGCCTGCTCGACCTGGGCTTCGCCCGCGTCGATCTCAGAACCCCGGAAGAGGTCGCGGTGCGGCCCTCCGGCGACGCCTGACAAGAAGAAGGACAAGACACGTCATGGGCGGCAAGGAACGCGGCGGCGCAGCCAACGATCACGGCCGAGGCGGGGACCCGCGCACGGGCCGCGCGCCGGTGGTGGCCGCGCTGGACATCGGCCAGTCCAAGGTCTCCTGCTTCATCATGAAGCCGGAGGGCGTGCGCCACGCCGACCGCACCATTCGCGTGGCCGGCGCCAGCCACGTCCAGTCGCGCGGCGTCAAGGGCGGGGCCATCATCAACATGGACGAGGCCGCCCAGGCCATCGGCCACGCGGTCGAGCGGGCCGAGCGCGCCGCCTCCAGCCCCGTGTCCGGCGTCATCGTCACCACCGCCATCGGCCAGATGGCAAGCCACCGGGTGCAGGCCCGTGTTTCGCTGGGCGCCAATCCGGTGGGCGACGCCGACCTCGCCCGCGCCATCGGCATGGCCCTGGCCCAGATCCGCCTGCCCAATCGCCGGCCCATCCACGTCCTGCCGATCGCCTGGTCGGTGGACGGCGCGCGCGGCGTGCACGATCCACGCTCGATGCGCGGCGGCTCGCTGGGCCTCGACCTTCTGGTCGTGTCCATGGCCGAGAACGTCTTCACCACTCTCAGCCACTGCCTGGAGCTGGCGCACCTCGACCTCCATGGTGTGGCCGCGGCCCCCGTCGTCTCCTCGCTCGCCGCG
This sequence comes from Pseudomonadota bacterium, assembly GCA_023456105.1. Classification (GTDB taxonomy): domain Bacteria; phylum Pseudomonadota; class Alphaproteobacteria; order Caulobacterales; family Caulobacteraceae; genus Brevundimonas. Next base: position 16,485 of record JAEYAO010000125.1, read on the forward strand.
CTGGAGGAGGACGAGATGGACCTGGGCGCCGTCTGCATCGACATGGGCGGCGGCTCGACCAGCGCCGCCGTCTGGGGCGGGCGGTCGTTGCTTCACATCGAATCGCTGAACGTCGGCGGCGACCACGTCACCTCCGACATCGCGCGAGGCCTTTCGACCTCAAAGGCGGGCGCCGAGCGGCTCAAGACCCTGCACGGTTCGGCCATGGCCAGCGCCAACGAGGACCGCGAGATGCTGGAGGCCCCGCCGCGCGGCGAGGACGCCTCCGCCGGTCCCGTGATCGTGCCGCGCGCCATGCTGAAGACCGTGATCGCCCCGCGCGTCGAGGAAACGCTGGAACTGCTGCGCGACCGCCTGCGCAACGCCGGCGTGGGGCTCGAGCCCGGCGCAGGGCTCGTGCTCACCGGCGGCGCCAGCCAGCTGAACGGCGTGCGCGAACTGGCCGTGCGTGTGTTCGACCGCCCTGTCCGCCTCGGAAAGCCCCAACGCGCGCCACATTTGGCCGACGCCGCCTCCGGCCCCGCCTTCTGCGCCTCCGCCGGCGTCCTCCTCCGCGCCGCCTACGGCCCCCGCGAAGCCGTCTCCGCCCGCAAGCTGATGGCCCGCCAGATCACCGCCGCCGACGCTCCCCGCGTCTACAGAGGCAATGTCGTCGGCCGCGTGGCGGGCTGGCTGCGGGAAAACCTTTAGTATGCCAACTGTGACATCCCTGTGACCCAAACAACACGGGTCGCTGCAATGCTGTCATAGAGGCGCCACTTTTCGCTTGAGCTCAGCCTCAGTTCTCCTAGCGTCGATGATGAGGCTGCGGCGACAAATCCGCGGCGGTCGGTCACTAGGGGAAAAGTTCAACTCATGCGTTCCATCCGCAATCGCCTTTTCGGCACAACCGTGCTGGCCGGCCTGCTGCTAGCAGCCGTGCCCGCCGCCGCGCAGACCGCCCAGCCGCTCAACCAGACTCAGGATGACGCTGACGAGTTGGGCGAAATCGTTGTCACGGGCTCGCTGATCCGTCGCGACCCGGTCAACGCCCCGACGCCGCTGACGACGGTCAGCCGCGACGAGCTCCTGACGACGGGTCAGACTACAGTTATCGACTACCTGGCGACAATCCCGGCGCTGTCGAACTCCGTGGTGCCCTCCGACACCACCGGTTCGGGCCTGGGCGACGGCGGCCTTGACCTGCCCAACCTGCGCAGCCTGGGTTCGGGCCGCACGCTGACGCTCGTCGACGGGCGCCGCCATGTGGGCTCCAACGGCGGATCGCTGGCGGTTGACGTCTCGTCAATCCCGCGTCTGCTGATCCAGAACGTGGAAATCGTCACCGGCGGCGCCTCGTCCATCTACGGTGCCGACGCCGTGTCCGGCGTTCTGAACTTCATCATGCGCCGCGACTTCGAGGGGCTGGAGATCGACGCCAACTATGGCGAGATCAACAGCGGCGGCGAGGCGACGCAGCGTGTCTCCGCCTTGATCGGCAAGAACTTCATGGACGATCGTCTGAACGTCTATCTGCACAGCGAATTCGAGCGGGCTGACGAAGTCACCTCCACTGACGTGAGCTGGCTGGAAGACGCGCCTATCCAGATCGGCCTGGACGCCGATCCCACCAATGTCGTGTCCGACGGCGTTCTGGACAGCGACTTCTTCACGGGTCTGCGCCGTATTGACCGTCCGCGCTGGGGTCAGACGACCTTGGCCAGCATGCAGCAGCCCAGCCCGCTCAACGATCCCGATGTGGCGCTGGCGTCCTGCACCGGCTTCACCAGCGCGAACTGCTACGGCGTCACGCCCGGCAAGACCTTCTGGTATGATCCCGGCACCGGCACCGGTCGCTTGGCGGACTTTGGCCAGCGCATCGGCAACACGGGCGTGAGCCGCCCCTACAACTATAACGGCGACGGCGAAAACCCGTCCCTGTTCAGCACCGGCTCGCGCACCGGCGAGACCGAAAGCTACCGTGCCCAGACGGGTGTGAACTTCGAGATCGCCGAGGGTCTTTCGGCCTATGCCGAGGCCAAGTACGTCAAGGAAGAAACCTTTGACGTTTCGCAGCCGACCTTCTTCGACATCAACCTGGTCAACTCCTACGGCGCGAACGTGGCGAACATCGCCCGCAGCTCGTCGTCCTTTGATCTGCGGTATTCCGACAACGCCTTCCTGCCGGCGAATGTGAAGGCGGCGATCGCCTCCAACACCTTCACCGTGTATTCGGCGCCGACGGCGACCAGCCCCGGCGTCGCGACCAGCGTTGTGGCCGCGCCCTATGCTCGCCATTCGATGTTCGGTCCGGATCGCAGCCAGGACAACGAGCGCGAACTCCAGCGCTATGTCGCCGGCTTCCGCGGCGACCGCGACAACCTGTTCTTTGTCAAGGACTGGAACTGGGATCTGGGCTACACCTACGGCAAGGTCGAGGTCCGCAACACCGAACGCGGGCTGGACATTCAGCGGTTCTGGCTGGCGTCCGACGCCGTTGTCGACACCGCCGGCCTGGTGAACGGCACTCCGGGTCAGATCGTCTGCCGCGCCCAGCTGATCTCGGCTCAGGGCCTGCCCGTCACCGACTACAACCTGGGCGGCGACCTGCGCACCAACAACCCGGACGTGATCCGTCAGTGCGTGCCGCTGAACATCTTCGGCAAGGACAACCAGTCGGCTGCAGCGCTCGAGTACATCGACGCCGCGATCAACGTCCGCGAAACCAATGAACAGCAACAGGCGCTGTTCACCACCTCGGGTCAGCTCTGGGACTTCTGGGGCGCCGGCGCCATCGGCGTGGCTCTGGGCGGCGAGTACCGCAAGGAAAGCACTTCGGCCATCGGCCGCAGCGCGGACACCGGCGATCGCTTCCTGTTCCTGAACACCGGGCCGGATTTCCCTGAAGTCTCCTATGAGAGCAAGGAAGTCTTCGCCGAACTGTCGATCCCGCTGTTCCGTGACTTCATCCTGGGCGAGTATGCGGAACTGAGCGGTTCATACCGTTACGCAGACTACAGCACCGTTGGCGAAATCGACGTCTCCGGCGTCAATCTGGTGTGGCGTCCGATCCGCGACATCACGTTCAAGACCAGCTACAACACCTCGGTCCGCGTGCCGGATCTGAACGAGAACTTCAGCCCCTTCACAGAGACGTTCCAGAACGGCTTTGTGGATCCTTGCACCACGCTGAACATCGCCGCTCAACAGGACGCGACCATTCGGGCTAACCGCATCGCCAACTGTACGGCGCTGGCCGCTCAGCAGGGCCTGACCTTCGACTTCGCGGGCGCCACCGCAACCAACGTCGATGACTTCAACCCTGTTTATGGTTCGGGCATTTCCGGTGTATCGGGCGGCAATCCCGCTTTGCAGCCGGAAGAGTCGAACTCCTTCACCTTCTCGACGACGATCCAGCCGCGCTTCATCCCGAACCTCGCGCTGGTGTTCGACTACTTCGAGATCGAGATCGAGAACGTCATCGCCTCGGTCACGGCTCAGACGGCCGCCAACAACTGCGTCAACGGCCCGACCCTGAACAGCTCGGCGTGCGACACCATCTTCCGCAACAACCCGGACATCCCGTTCGGCCTGGGCGCCCCGCAGAACGATCCCATCGGCGGCTTTATCCAGGGCTCCATCAACTACGCGGCCCTGACCACGCGCGGCATCGACTTCAAGGCGCGCTACAACCTGGACATGGAAGACGCCTTTGGTCGTGACTGGGGCCGCCTCGACTATTCGATCGGGGGCACCTACCTGATCGAGCAGCAGAACTTCCTGGACTCGACCAATGCGGCCAACTTCACCGAATTGGCCCAACTGGTCGGCTATCCGCGGGTTCGCTTCACCTCGTCGCTCACCTACACCCCCAACGATGTGTGGAGCGTCAACTGGACGGTGGACTGGCAGTCCTCGCAGGACATCATCAAGCCGGTGGACTTCATCAACAACCCGGACAGCCGCTACTTCCACCTGGCCGACACGGGCAACTTCGCTCGTCACGACCTGACGGCGCGGTGGAATGTTCGTGAGGACCTGTCGCTGCGGGCGGGTGTGGTCAATGTGTTCGACGAAAACCAGTCGATCGCCTTGGGCACCACCGTCTATTCCAACTTCGATCCTTACGGTCGTCGCTTCTTTGTCGGCCTGAACCTGCGCCGCTAAGCCGGTTCAATCGATGCGATGGAGGCGGCCCTGGCAGCAGGGCCGCCTTTCTCGTTTCCGGCCAGGCCGCATCCCCAGCTGATGCGGCCTGTCTGATGTTTAACCCTTCCTTTACCTCGCGCATTGATTCATTAACGGGCGTGTAACGATGCGAATCGGCGGGCTCGCATCGACGTCGCAGGGCAGGTCGGAAGGTCGGTAAAGCATGTCGCTCTCGTTGGTTAGGCCGCAGAACACGGAACTGAAGCCTCGCATCGTCGTGTTCGGCGTGGGCGGGGCGGGCGGCAACGCCGTCAACAACATGATCGACGCCGGGCTGGAGGGGGTCGAGTTCGTCGTCGCCAACACCGACGCCCAGCATCTGTCCTTCGCCAAGACTGACCGTCGCATCCAGCTGGGTGAGACGATCACGCAAGGCCTGGGCGCCGGGGCCCACCCCGAAGTCGGCATGAACGCCGCCGAGGAAAGCGCCGACGAGATCCACGCGCACCTGGAAGGCGCGCACATGGTATTCATCACCGCCGGCATGGGCGGCGGCACGGGCACGGGTGCGGCCCCCATCATCGCCAAATGCGCGCGCGACCGCGGCATACTGACCGTCGGCGTGGTGACCAAGCCCTTCACCTTCGAGGGGCGCCACCGCATGCGTCTGGCCGACAGCGGCATCGCCGAGCTGCAGCGCTACGTCGACACGCTGATCGTCATCCCGAACCAGAACCTGTTCCGCGTTGCCAACGAGCGCACCACCTTCGCCGACGCCTTTGGCATGGCGGACCAGGTGCTGCATTCGGGCGTGCGTTCCATCACCGACCTGATGATCCTGCCGGGCTTGATCAACCTCGACTTCGCCGACGTCCGCGCGGTGATGAGCGAGATGGGCAAGGCCATGATGGGCACGGGCGAGGCCACGGGCGACGACCGCGCCCTGCTGGCGGCCCAGAACGCCATCGCCAACCCGCTGCTGGACGAGACCTCGCTGAAGGGCGCCAAGGCCGTGCTGGTCAACATCACAGGCGGGCTGGACATGACCCTGCTGGAGGTGGACGAGGCCGCCAACGCCATCTCGGCCGAGGTGGACGGCGACGCCAACATCATCTTCGGTGCGGCTTTTGATCCGGCGCTGGACGGCAAGATCCGCGTGTCCGTGGTCGCCACGGGCATGGACGAGGAGCAGCTGGCGCGCGCCCAGGGCGGACCGGGCGGCGGCCAGACCGCTGGCCGCACGGCGCCCGAGACCGCCTCGCCCCTGGCCAACCACGACGCCCGTCGCG
>JAEYAO010000027.1 GCA_023456105.1 Pseudomonadota bacterium
GGCGACGCGGTCAACGGCCTCGCGCTTGAAAGAATCCGGAAAGTTCCGGCGTTGAACACTCATCAGACACTCCTCTCCAGCTCCGAAAAGCTAGCATGGGTGTCCACCAAACCGAGGGAGGATCACCGGTGATGTGGCCGTCCACCGCCACGTTGTAGGGCGGGTCGGTGAAGACGGTTCGCACCTGCTCGCATTGAAGCAGGATCTCGAAGCTTTCCGGCGCGGTGGCGTCGCCGCAGTAAAGGCGGTGATCGCCGAGGATCCAGAGATCACCCAAGCGGCTGACGGGCTGCGCGGGTCGGTCGGGCAGAACGTCCGCGTTCTCTCCGCCTGGCTCGCCTTCCAGGATGAGGGAGTCGATCCGGGCGGAAGTGAAGCCGGTGACCTCCAGGCTGAAATCCAGGTTGAGGTTGGACAACTCCTTGAGCTCCAGGCCGAGCGCCTCGGTGTCCCAGCCGGCCAGTTGCCCCAGCTGGTTCTCGGCGATGCGGAAGGCCTTCAGCTTGGCCTCGTCGAGGTGGGTGACGCGGACACATGGCAACTCCGCCATGCCGAGCTGTCGCGCTGCTTCGACGCGACCGCTGCCTGAGATGATTTTGCTGTCTTGATCGATCAGCACCGGAACGAGGAAACCGAAGGTCTCGATGGCCTTCGCTAGAGCGACAATGTCGCTCTTCTTGTGGAGCCTCAGCTTGCGGCCGGCGGGCGCAAGACTGGAGGTGGGAAGATGTTCGATCGCGAGCCTCAGCGAGGCGGGCAGATCCGGCGCTCCTAGAGCGCTCTGCGGCGCCCATCTAGACATGGCAAAAATCCTTCTTAAGGGGCGCGCGAGATCAAGCGCGAGCGGGCGCACGACGTCTGAGGCCGGTTGGGGAGATGAAAGCGACAGTAAGGCTCGGCTACACTGGCTGCCTGCTATCTATGGTCATGGCTTCGAGAACAGCCAGATGGCCAACAGCTAGGCAGTCCTCGAGCCAGCGCAAGAACAACTCGAAGAATTTGCTTAAGCGACTGGACTAGTGCTGCTCTGGAGGCACTATGGATCATGTTCCGCCCGGCCAAGCCGGGCTTGGCTCGGTAGGGCGCTCCGCCCTGATCGAGCCTGAGGAATATCATGCCCAAGCCCCACAAGCCCGCGTCTAAGCCGGCCGAGCCGACGCCGAGGACCACCAAACTCGATCAGCTGATCGCGCTTCTCCAGGCGCCCGATGGCGCCTCCATGGACCAGATGGTCGCCGCCACGAGCTGGCAGCAGCACTCCATCCGAGGCGCGATGGCCGGCGCCCTGCGCAAGAAGGGGTTCAAGCCGACCAGCGGCATGCACGATGGCGTCCGCCGCTGGCGCCTGCCCCAAGGGGGTGGTGACCAATGAGCGACGTGAAGGCGCTGCTGCGCTCGCTGGAAGATCAGAAGGTCGAAAGCCTTCGAGCGATCTGGCGCGATCAGCTGAAGGAGGAGCCTCCGCTCCTCCGGTCCGCCGACGTCCTGCGGCGGGCTCTTGCTGAGCGTATCCAGATGCTGGCCCACGGCTCCAGTGCGGACCTGGAGCGTCGTCTGACCTCCACGGCTCGACGTCATCGCACCGGCTACAAGCCGACGGTGCGCACGGCCGCCTTCAAGCCTGGCTCGCGGCTCGAGCGCGAATGGAAGGGCGAGCGCCACCAGGTCGACGTGATCGACGGCGGCTATGTCTGGAACGGACAGACCTTCACCAGCCTCTCGCCGATCGCGCGTCAGATCACCGGCTCGCGCTGGAACGGGCCCCGCTTCTTCGGCCTGCGCGAGGAGGCCGCCTGATGCAGCCCGGCCGGACGATTCGATGCGCCATCTACACCCGCAAGAGCACCGAGGAGGGCCTGGAGCAGGACTACAACTCGCTGCACGCCCAGCGTGACGCCTGCGCCGCCTATGTGATGTCGCAAGCGGGTGAAGGCTGGACCCTGCTGCCCGAGATCTACGATGACGGCGGCTACTCCGGCGGCAACCTGGATCGTCCGGCGCTTCGACGTCTCATGGCTGACATCGAAGCCAAGAAGATCGATGTGGTGGTGGTCTATAAAGTCGATCGCCTCACGCGGTCGCTGGCTGACTTCTCCAGGATCGTGGACGTGCTGGACCGCACGGGCTCCAGCTTCGTCAGCGTCACCCAAGCCTTCAACACCACCACTTCCATGGGCCGGCTGACGCTCAACGTCCTGCTCTCCTTCGCCCAGTTCGAGCGCGAGGTCACCGGCGAGCGCATCCGCGACAAGATCGCCGCCTCCAAGAAGAAGGGGCTTTGGATGGGTGGGCGTCCCGTCTTTGGCTATGACCCGGATGGCCGCACCCTGGCGATCAACCCCGCCGAGGCCGAGCACGTGCGGTGGATGTTCGCGCGCTATCTCGAGATCAAGTCGGTCAACAAGCTGATCCCGGAACTGAAGGCGCGCGGTGTCCTCTCCAAGCGTTGGACCAGCCGTGCTGGCGAACCAATGGGTGGCGTCCCCATCGTCCGGGGCGTCGCCTATCAGATGCTTCGGAACCGCATCTATCTGGGTGAGATCCCGCACAAGGACGTCGTCTACCCGGGCCAGCATGCCGCGATCATCGATCGCGAGACCTTCGAGGCCGTGCAAGCGCTGCTGGATCAGAGCGTGCGCCGCCGTCAGCCCGGGAAGGCGCGGCCGCCGCATCGGGGTTCGCCTCTCACCGGCCTGATCCACGACAGCGCGGGTCATCTGATGTCGCCGGTCAGCGCGCCTCGAAAAGGCGGAGCCACCTACCGCTACTATGTCTCCTGCATGGCCCAGCGAGGGCGTGCCGAGGAAGCGGGCGTGCACAAGCGTGTTTCGGCGCCGGTGATCGAGAGCATGGTGCGTGAAGCTGTCGCCCCACTCCTGGCTGTCTCCACGGACTCAGCCGAGTGGGAGATCGTGCGCGACCTCATCGATCGGGTCGAGGTCCAACGACACGAGTTGGTGGTGCGCCTGGATCAGGCTCGCTGCCGTGAACACGTGGTCACCGCGCAGGGCAAACTCAGGCTGAACCAGCTGGAAGGCGACAGCGACGCACCGGTCCTGCGCCTCCCCCTTCGCTTCAATCGCGGGGGCTCCATCGCCATGGTCGGGCCTGCGGGCGGGGCGGCGCTCACCCGCCAGTCGATCGACCCGGCGCTTAGTTCAGCGCTGGTCCGAGCGGAGGCCTGGAAGCGGCGACTGCTCTCCAACAGCGGCGTGACCCTGGACGCGATCGCCGTCGAGGAGAGCCTCAATCCGAGCTATGCCGCACGCATGCTGCGGGTCGCGTTCCTGGCCCCGGAGCTCAAGCAGGCCATCCTTGATGGCTCCGCGCCGGAGGGAATGTCGCTGCAGGCCATCATGCATCGAGGCCTGCCGCTAGAGTGGGATGAGCAGCGGACGCTGTTCGCGGCCTGATAAAGGGTCGGCTCGTCCCTGCTGGGGCCGACTCAGTTCCCTGATCCTCGGAAGCAAGTCCCTGATCCCGAGGATCATATTCCCTGTTCTTGAACGGGAGTTTGCTCTCCTTTGTGCGACAGAAGCCCGGCCCTCCGGGCTTTTGCCGTTCCTTCCCCTGCCGATCACGGCCGAACGATGATCGGATTTCCCTGTACTTCCCTGTAAACAGGGCCCGGCCGAAACCCTACTGGCCTCTCGAAACAAGAGACGCGAGCGATAATGATGCGGAGTTTGGCCGGGTAGCAGACGCGCAGAGACGCGCCATGAGCGCTGCCCAGGCTCTAACGCTGCGCAATGTCGGAGGTATTTCCCTGCTCCCGCAGATCTGGCGTCTAGCGGAGGACCGGGTGGCGGACAGAGAGGGATTCGAACCCTCGGTACGCTTTCACGTACACACGCTTTCCAAGCGTGCGCGATCGACCACTCCGCCACCTGTCCGTTCACGCCCGTCGTGCGCGCGCTGGAGGTCGATCCAGCGGGAGGCGGGCCTGATAGAACACGCAGAGCGGCTGGGCAAGCGTCGATGACATACCCATATACGCAGACGCCATTATTTCGTGAGACGCCCCATGCTGTTCAAGAAGAGCCTCGAGATGCCCACGCGAGAGACCGCCCTGCCCGGCCGGTCCGAGCCGCTGCGCACCGATGAGGTCCACTACGTCAACGGCCGGCCGTTGAAGGGTCCGCATCCGGAGGGCTTTCAGACGGCGATCTTCGGCATGGGCTGTTTTTGGGGCGTGGAGCGCATCTTCTGGAACCTGCCGGGCGTGTGGGTGACCTCCGTCGGCTATTCTGGCGGGATCACGCCGAACCCGACCTATGAGGAGACCTGCACCGGCCGCACGGGACACACCGAGGTGGTGCAGGTGGTGTTCAATCCGGACGAGATCTCCTACGGCGAGCTGCTGAAGGCGTTCTGGGAGAACCACGACCCCACCCAGGGCATGCGCCAAGGCAACGACGTCGGCACCACCTACCGCTCCGCCATCTATACGCTGAACGACGAGCAGCGGCGCGAGGCCGAGGCGTCGCGCGACGCCTATCAGCAGGCGCTGACGGCGGCGGGACGCGGCGCGATCACCACCGAGATCGAGTCGGCCGGACCCTATTATTTCGCCGAGGACTACCACCAGGGGTATCTGGCCAAAAACCCCAACGGCTACTGCGGCATCGGCGGCACGGGCGTGACCTGCCCGATCGGCGTGGGCGTGGAGGCCTGATCCAAGGAGCCGGGCGGCGGGGTTTTCACGCGCCGCCGCCCGGCCTAATCATCGGCGCGACCGCCGCCCTTGAGTGATCCCTCCCATGTCCGCCGTCCCTGCGAACCCAGTGCATCCCGATGAGATCCGCAGCCGCTTCTCGGCGGCGCTGTCGGCCATGTACCGGGCGGAGGTGCCGCAGTACGGCGAGTTGCTGACGCTGGTCGCCGACATCAACGCCGACGTCTTGCGGCGTGACGATGAGGCCGCACGGCGGCTCGCCGCGTCCGGCGACCTGGCCCGCCTGTCGGAAGAGCGGCACGGCGCCATCCGCGTCGGCACGGCCGAGGAGCTGGCGACCATCGCACGCGCCTTTGCGGTGATGGGGATGCAGCCGGTCAGCTACTACAATCTCGCGCCCGCCGGCGTGCCTGTGCATTCGACGGCGTTCCGGCCGGTGGAGCCCGAGGCTCTCCGTCGCAATCCCTTTCGGGTGTTCTGCTCGCTGCTGCGGCTTGAGTTGATCGAGGATGCGGCGTTGCGGGAAGAGGCGGCCGAGACGCTGGCTCGACGCGACATCTTCACGCCCGGCGCGCGCGCGCTGGTCGAGACGGCCGAGCGGAACGGCGGGCTGGACGAGGCCGAGGCCGACCGCTTCGTCGGCGAGCTGCTGGAGACCTTCCGCTGGCACGCCGAGGCGACGGTGGATGCGTCGACCTATGCCCGGCTGGTCGGGGCGCACCGCCTGATCGCCGACGTGGTCAGCTTCAAGGGACCGCACATCAACCACCTGACCCCGCGCACCCTGGACATCGACGCGGCGCAAGGCGCCATGCCCGCGCGCGGCATCGCGCCCAAGGAGACCATCGAGGGGCCGCCCGCTCGGCGGTGTCCGATCCTGCTGCGCCAGACCAGCTTCAAGGCGCTGGAGGAGGCCATCGCCTTTCCGTCCGGCGAGGGCTCGACGGCCGGCGTCCACACCGCCCGCTTCGGCGAGATCGAACAGCGGGGCGCGGCGCTGACGCAGGCCGGTCGGGCGCTCTATGACGCAGCGCTGGCGTCCAGGGACTTCTCGACCCTGCCCGACGACTGGACGGCGCTGCGCCGACAGGGGCTGGCGTGGTTCCGGTACGGCGCTGATCTAAAGGCTGCGGCGACGCAGGACGACGATCTTGAGGGCCTGATCTCCGCGGGGGCGGTCACGGCCGAGCCGATCACCTACGAGGACTTCCTGCCGGTCAGCGCGGCCGGCATCTTCCAGTCGAATCTGGGTTCCGAGGCGCGCGACAGCGGCTACGCGGCCGATCCTGCCAAGGCGGAGTTCGAACAGGCGCTGGGCCGGCCGGTGTTGGACGAGATGGCGCTGTACCAGGCCGAACAGGACGCCTCCTTGGCCGAGGCGCTGAACGCCGTTGGACGCAGACCCGCGACGGCCGGGATCGTCTGATCCCAGAAGGTTCCGCAGGCGACGATCGGACGCCTTGCGTCGCGGCACGGCCGCCATCATAGACCCCGCGTGAACCCGCCCGCCTCGCCCTCGGCTCGCCGCTACGACCTGGACTGGATCCGGGTGGGCGCGTTCGGCCTGCTGATCCTCTACCACGTGGGCCTGGTCTATGCGCCCTACGACTGGCACGTGCACAGCGCCCACACCTTTGAGTGGATGCGCGAGGCGGTTCTGATCACCAACCCGTGGCGGCTGACGCTGCTGTTTCTGGTGTCCGGCGCCGCCCTGCGTTTCATGACCGCGCGCCGCACGCCGCGTCAGGTGGCGCGCGCGCGGTTCGAGCGGCTGGCGCCCCCGCTCCTCTTCGGCGCGCTTCTGCTGGTGCCGATCCAGTCATGGATCGAGGCCATGGACAAGGCCGGCTGGCCCGGCGGCGCACTCGGCTTCGGACAGTGGTGGACGCACGAGTTCTCGTGGGCGGGGCTGGCCGACGGCGTTCCCGTCAATCATCTGTGGTTCGTCGTCTATATCGCCGTCTACAGCCTGATCACCGTGACCCTGTGGCGGCGGCCGGGCGTTCTGCCGAGGCTGGAGGACTGGCTGGAGCGCCATCTCACGGGGCCGCGCCTGCTGGTCCTGCCGATTCTCTATCTGATCGCCATCCGGGTGCTGCTGTTCCCGTTCTTCGGTCTGACCAACATCCTGCACCTGGACTGGTACAATCACGCCCTGTCGCTGGCCGCGTTCGTGTTCGGCTTCGCAAGCGTGACGCGCGACGGAGTCTGGCGGGAGATGGAGCGGTTCCGCTGGATCAGCCTGGGTCTGGCCGCCGTCGCCCTGCCGATCATGATGGCGCAGGTCGCCCATCCCGGCGGCGGCGCCTTCTGGGGCATGCCGCGGGCGGTGGTCTATGGCGTCGATCAATGGGCGGTGATCACCGCCGTCCTCGGCTTTGGCAGCCGGCATCTGCGGAACCGTCGCAGCCCGGTGCTGACCTATCTGACCGAGGCGACCTTTCCGCTGTATCTGGCGCACCAGACGGTGCTGGTGGCGGCGGTCTGGATCGTGCGGCCGGCCGGCCTGCCTGCGGGTCTGGAGGCGCTGCTGCTCGTGTTGAGCACCTTTATCGGCAGCCTTGTCGTCTATGAGGCGGTCAAGCGGGTCGGCTGGGCGCGTCCCTGGTGGGGGCTCAAGCCACTGGATGGCCGCCCTTGGCCGCTCGACCCGGATGCGCCCGCCCAGCCCCGGACCTCCGCGCCGTATCGCCGCCGCCGGCTTCTCCTGTGGGTCGGAACCGCCGGACCGATCGCGGCCATGGCGATCGTGGGCGTGGCCGCCCTCGCCTATCCCGACTTCAACAACGCCACCCAGTACCTCAGCGAACTGGGCGGGGAGACGGCGCGGACCCCGATCATCTTCAACGCCGGGGTGTTCCTGGCCGGCCTGATGGCGGGGATCGCGGGCCTGGGCTTCGGCCTTGCCGTGCATGCGCTCACCGGCGCGCGCATCGCCGGGGTGGTGGTGGCGGTCGTCTTCGTGATCGCCGGCGCGGGACTGTCGATGTCCACCCTGTACCCCTGGCCTGATCCCCGGCACATGGTGATCAACCTGGGCCTGGGCATCCAGCTGGCGCCGTTGCTGCTGCTCTGGGGCCTGTCCTCACGGCGGGACCTGCCGCGGCTGAAGCTGTTTCTTCTGCTGATCTTCCTGGCGATGCTGGCGCTGACGGCCTTGACCAAGCACCTGCTCTTCGCCGGCCTCGTCAACGACGCCAACGTCGGATGGTGGGAGCGCGCCTACGCCATCGTGCTGGTCGGCTGGGTCGCGATCGCGGCCTGGGCGCTGGAACGCAAGCTGCGTCCAGAGCCGCCGCTCGGCGCCTCGGCGCTCGGCCTCATCGACGGTGCGCCCTAGCGATCCACCACTTTTTTGGTTCCCATCAACATCGCGTGATTGAAAATCGCGCGAATGTGATCGATGATGCGAGGTGCTGTGATGCAGCACGCCGCGCCGGTCCGCCTCCCCTGGACCCCGTCGGTCACCGGGAGATCTTGAGCGGCATGAACAAGCTGGCGAGCCGGCCTGCCACGCAGGTTGAAATCGAGAACACCGACTTCGGTCGCTGGGCCTGGCTTCCCGACGAGGCGCCGCTGGCCATGCCGCGCCAGTCGCTGAGCGCGCCCAAGGATGTGGCCGAAGCCCTCCCCGCCACCTCTCCCGTCAATGTGGGCGCGCGCCGCCTTGTGCTGCTGGCCGGCACGATCGTGCTGACGGGCCTCAGCGCCATCGCACCCTTCTATCTCTACGCCCGCAAGGGATGGGATTCGATGGAGATGCTGGCGTTCGGCATCTTCATGGTCCTGATCACCGCCATCGCCTGCTGGTTCACCAGCGGCCTGATGGGCCTGTGGGTGCTGATGCGCGGCCGCGACCAGGCCGATCTGGCGTTCGCGCCCAGTCCGGCGACGCCGCGCACACGCACGGCCCTGCTGATGCCGCTGTACAATGAGGACGCCCGCGCCTCCTTCGGCCGTCTGGCTGCGATCGACGCATCGCTGGCGCGCCTGGGCGCCTCGTCCGCCTTTGACATCTTCGTCCTGAGCGATTCGACCAAGGAAGAAGCCGCCGCCGCTGAACTGTCAGCCTGCATGGGCTTTCGTCTGTCCGCCAACAGCCGCGTCTACTACCGCCGCCGCCTCGACAACGTCGAGCGCAAGGCCGGCAATCTGGCCGAGTGGGTTCGTCGCTTCGGCGGCGCCTATGAGAACATGGTGGTGCTCGACGCCGACAGCACCATGGCCGGCGAGACCCTGCTGCGCATGGTGGACGCCATGGAGCGCAACCCCGGCGTCGGCCTGATCCAGACCGCCCCCACCATCATCAAGGCGCGCACCATCTTCGCCCGCGTGTCGCAGTACAGCGTGCGCCTGTACGGCCGCGTCGCCGCCGCCGGTCTCGCTTATTGGACCGGTTCGGAGTCGAGCTACTGGGGCCACAACGCCATCATCCGCACGCGCGCCTTCGCCGCCTGCTGCGGCCTGCCTGTGCTGCCCGGCAAGAAGCCTTTCGGCGGCCATGTGCTGAGCCACGACGTAGTCGAGGCCGCCCTGATGCGCCGCGCCGGCTGGGCCGTGCACGTCACCGCCTCGCTGGACGGCTCGTGGGAGGAGACCCCGCCTTCGATCACCGACTTCATCCGCCGCGACCACCGCTGGTTCCAGGGCAACCTGCAGCACCTGGGCCTGATCACGGCCAAAGGCCTGTCGCCGATGAGCCGGCTGCAGCTGGCCATGGGCTGCATGGCTTATCTGTCTTCGCCGCTGTGGCTGGCGTCGCTGATGGTCGGCCTGTTCATCCAGATGTTCTATCCGGTGGACTGGACCAGCTTCTTCTACATCCTGAACCCGCAGTTCACGCCTTTCATGCTGGCGTCCTTCCTGTCGGGCGTGCTGCTGATCGGCCCCAAGTTCATGGGCGCGGCCCTGGTGATCAGCCGTCCGGCCGAACTGCGGGCCTTCGGCGGCAAGCGCGCCATCGCCAAGGGCATGGCCGCCGAGATCGCCCTGTCGGCCATTCTCGCCCCCATCCTGATGGTCGCCAACACCAAGGCCTTCATCCAGATCGTCTCCGGACACGACGCCGGCTGGACGACCCAGCAACGCGACTGCGACGGCCTGTGCTGGTCCGACGCCTTCCGCGCCATGCGCTGGCAGATGATCGCGGGCGTGCTGTTCTCGGCCGCCCTGTGCGTCCGGCCCGACCTGGCGACCTGGTTCGCGCCCATCGTGCTGCCGCTGCTGCTGGCGCCCGCCGTCGCGGTCTGGACGTCCCGCGTGCGCTCGGGCGACGCCGTGGCCGCAAAGGGCTTCCTGGTCACGCCGGCTCAGGACGGCGTCTCTGTCAGCCCGGCCGTGCTGCGCACCGTTCGCTCGCCGCTGCGGGCGGTCTCAGGCGGCGTCTCGTCTCCCGCCCTGGCGCGCACCGCCTCGAACTGAGGCGAGCGCGCCACACTCGTCCCGCAACCGCTCCGGTTGTGGCTCTTGACTGGATCAAGAGCTTCGAACGGGACATTCTCGACGGACCGAGGGAACATCCACATGTCCAAGCCGAAATCCGACAACGAACCCCGTCCCGACCTTCGCCTCGTGGCCGCCGAGGCGGAAGTCTACAACCTGATGCGCAAGCCGGAGAGCAACGCCGAACGCGTCAAGCGTCTGCAGCTCGAGGCGCACGCCCTGGCGCTTGAAGAGGTCGTGGAGCTCGAGAAGACGCTGCTCAAGGCCGCCGAGATGGCCAGGGCCATCGCCGACGGCGGCGACGCCTATCCGGTTGGCGTGCGCGAGGTCGCATCGCGGATCGCCGGCGATCTCCCGGTCAAGGCCGAAACCATCCACTCCATCGCCGCGCGCGCCGGCTGAACCTTATCGGCCCGATGCAGAACGCAGGAAAGCGCCCCGGAGACGACCTCCGAGGCGCTTCTTTTCTTTCCGGGGCTTAGTTGAACAGCCCCGCAATGACCGCCGTGATCAGCCCGCCGGCGACCGCGGCGAGCACCACGTCGTTTCCGCTGCGGACATACTGGTAGCCGCGTGGCGGTGGGCGCAGGCCGTAGCGGCCGTAGTCGTTCACCACATAGCCGCGGCTGGCGTAAGCTGCCGGCAGACGTTGGCCATAGCTCCACTGGCGAACCTGATAGCCGCGCGGGGCGACATAGCGGCCGGCGTTGTAACGGCGTTCGGCGCGCTGATACCGGGCGTAGGCGCGAGCATCCGCCCGGTCCTCGCGACGCTCCTGGCGCCGCTCGGCGCGCTCATTCTGGCGGTGCTGCTGGTGAGGCGCCCCCCTCTGGTCCCTCGATCATTGTGAGAGCCCAGGGGGTTGATAGCGGATCTGCTGCGCCGGCGGGAGCGGCCGTGCGGCGGAGCTGATCAAGTTGCGCAGCCGAACGGCCGCAGGGTTCAGGCGCACCGCCTCCGGGGTCAATCCCCCGTGCGCCGAGTGCGGCCTGACGTGGTTGTAGTCGATGCGCCAGCGCTCGATGACGGCGCGGGCCTCGGCCAGGGTGGCGAAGACCTCCTCGTTCAAGCACTCGTCGCGGAGCCTGCCGTTGA
>JAEYAO010000048.1 GCA_023456105.1 Pseudomonadota bacterium
CGGTCCCCCTCCCCCAAGGGGGAGGAGTTTAGATTGCCGCGCCTTACTTCTTCGCGCGACCGGCGCCGGCCGTGGCGGCGCGGGCGGGTTTGCGGCCGCCTTGGCCCAGGCCCATCTGCTTGGCCAGGTCCGAGCGCGCCTTGGCGTAGTTGGGCGCCACCATGGGGTAATCCTTGGCCAGGCCCCACTTGGTCCGGTATTCCTCGGGGCTCATGTCGTATTTGGTGCGCAGGTGACGCTTCAACGACTTGAACTTGCGGCCGTCTTCCAGACAGATCAGGTAATCGGGCGCGATCGACTTGCGGATCGGCACCGCCGGTTCCTTGGGCTCCGGCTCAGGCTCGACGGCGCCGGTGGTGACTTGCGACAGGGCGGCGTGGATGTTGGCGATCAGCGACGGCAGCGTCTCTGCGGACACCGTATTGTTGCCGACATAGGCCGAAACGATGTCGGCGGTCATTTCCAGCAGTTCGGGCTTTTCGTCCATCCGGATCGTCTCACCTGTTGAGTTGCAAGGTGCGACTGGTGAATATCAGCCGCCAAGACTTCGCCCTCTACGGACGTTCGTCGATGAAAGCAACGCATCACGCCTGTTTCAGTCCTTGTTTCCCACCGGCGGCGCAATCCTCGCGCTATACGACCGGCGTGGTCAGCGTCCGAAGTCTTGCGCCAGCGCCATCATCGCCGCGCGCTGGGGCGCGGAATATTCATCCACCGCCTCGTCCTCGCCCTGCCGTATCGCGCGAAGAAGCGTGGGCGTCAGCGCCGATGACAGCGACCAGTTCCAGTATCGCAGAACGGTCTGCGCGCGATCGACGGCGAGCATTTCATAGGTGACCTGCACCCGCTCCCAGTCGGGATGCACCTGACCGTCGGCCGTTGCTTCGGGTCGCCGCATGGACCGCCAGAGGTTCAGCAGATCGGCGCGCCCCAAGCCGGTCGCCTTACACAGGATGGCGAGTGGCTCGCCGCCCGGATCGCCCAGGATCTTGGCCCCGGTCAGCGGCTTGATGCCCGCCAGATAAGCGATCTCGGACGCGGTCTCGCGCGTCAGGCCGTTCTGCCCGGCATGGGCGACGGCGGCCTCCAGGTCGTCGAACGGGCTCTTGGCGATGGCGGCGCGGTTGCGCTGGCGCCGCTCGATGAACTGCAGGGCCTTGCGCGAGACGGGATCGGCCCAGCCTTCGCGCGCGGCCATGGCGAAGACGTCCTCCGACACCTCCTGCATCACCTCGCGCGAGACGGCGAACCGCTGCAGGATGGTGCGCCGGTCCTCCGGCCCACACCACCAGAACATCACATAGGCGCCGGACGGCCGCAGTTCCGGCCGCTTCAGCAGCGCCGTGCATAGGGACGGCGTCTGACGGCTGACGCCCACCACCCCCTCCAATCCCACCTGCGACAGGCGGGCGGTCGTGTTGCGCAGCACGCACTCGATCACGGCCGTCTCGCCGAACGAGAACAGCGTCTCGGTCACCACCTCCGACAGGCCGCGCCGGCCGGCCATGGCGAAGCGATGCTCCGGTCCCGCATCTCGGGCGCACGACACCAGGTCGGCGTCGGTCAGGGACGCGCATTGTTCGATCAACAGACCCGCGATCTCGGGCTCGTCGCGCAGCAGCATCCGCGCCACGCTGTTGGGCAGTTCGGCCAAGGGCGCCAGGCGCGCCGCGACCCGGCGGCGCTCCTGCGGCGCGGCCAGCCGCAGCATCTCGACCAGCAGGTCGCCGGTGACCGAGCGCTCGAATGCGTTGATGCGGCTGGCGGGCAGCGACACCACGTCGGCCAGGCGCTTCAACAGGGCGTGACGCGCCTTGAAGCGCTCGGCGGTCCCGCCGCCTTCCTCGCCTGTCGCCGCCACAGCATCGCTCATGGTCGACGACGCTAACGGACGGCGGTTAACCTGCGGTATGCGGGCCTACAGCCCTTCGAACAGCGCCGTCGACAGATAGCGTTCGGCGAAGGAGGGGATGATCACCACGATGGTCTTGCCCGCGTTCTCGTCCAGCGCGGCCAGGCGGTAGGCGGCGACCAGGGCCGCCCCGGAGGAGATGCCGACCGGCACGCCTTCCGTGCGGGCGACCTTGCGGGCCATGTCGAAGCTGTCCTCGTTGGAGACCTGCTCCACCCCGTCGATCACCGAGCGATCGACGATGGAGGGAACGAAGCCCGCGCCGATGCCCTGGATCTTGTGCGGTCCCGGCTCGCCGCCCGACAGCACGGGCGAGGCCGTGGGCTCCACTGCGATCATCCGGAGCGAGGGCTTGCGGGCCTTCAACGCTTGGCCGACGCCGGTGATGGTGCCGCCGGTGCCCACGCCCGCGACGACGATGTCCACCGCCCCGTCCGTGTCGTTCCAGATCTCCTCGGCCGTGGTGACCTTGTGGATGGCGGGGTTGGCGGCGTTCTCGAACTGCGACGGACTGACGGCGTTCGGGGTCGAGGCCAGCAGCTCCTGCGCGCGGGCGATGGCGCCCTTCATGCCCTTTTCGGCCGGCGTCAGCTCCAGCCGGGCGCCCAGCAGCGCCAGCATCTTGCGCCGCTCGATCGACATGCTTTCGGGCATGCACAGGATCAGGCGAAGACCCTTGGCGGCGGCCACAAAGGCGAGCGCGATGCCCGTGTTGCCGCTGGTCGGTTCGATCAGCACGGTGTCGGCGTCGATGCGCCCCTGCGCCTCCAGCGCCTCGACCATGGCGACGCCGATGCGGTCCTTGACCGAGGCGACGGGGTTGAAGAACTCCAGTTTCGCCAGAACCGTCGCCTGGGCCCCATGCTCCGCCGACAGGCGCGGCAGCCTGACCAGGGGCGTGTCGCCGATGGTGTCGATGATGGAGTCATAGACCTTGCCCCGCCCCGACTTGCGGTGGCGCGAGGCGTCGTAGTCGGCTGCGGTCCCGGCGTGGACGTTGGCTTGGGCGGCGGCGTCGGTCATGGCGTTTTGGTCTCCGCGGGCGTTGCGTGTCGCCAACAGATAAGGCCTCGGGCCACGGCGCAAGGGCCGGGCGGCGATGATTTCTGTCGCCGCCCTTCAGATTTCCACGTCAGCCGCGAGCAAAGGCCAGCACCCGCGCCTGCGCCTGGTGCACCGGCGACGTCGACGCCGGCGCATCGTCCGACAGGCGGAAGCGCTCGATCAGCTGCGCCAGGCCTTGCGCCTCCTGCGTCAGCGAATGGCTCGCGGCGGTGGCCTCCTCGACCATGGCGGCGTTCTGCTGGGTCACCTGGTCCATCTGGTTCACGGCGGTGTTGACCTCCGCCAGGGCCGTAGCCTGCTCCTGCGTCGAGGCGTTGATCTCGGTCATCAGTCCGGTGATGTCGCCGATGCGGTCGACGATGCCGGTCAGCGACCGGCCCGTCTCGTTGACCAGGGCCACGCCGCTCTTCACCTGGGCGCCGCTTTCGGAGATCAGCGCCTTGATCTCCTTGGCCGCCTCGGCCGAGCGCTGAGCCAGGGCCCGCACCTCCGACGCCACGACCGCGAAGCCGCGTCCCGCCTCGCCCGCTCGCGCCGCCTCGACCCCGGCGTTCAGGGCCAAGAGGTTGGTCTGGAAGGCGATCTCGTCGATCACGCCGATGATCTGGTTGATCTGGGTCGAGGACTGCTCGATCGCGGTCATGGCGGCGACCGTGCGGCCCACCACCTCGCCGCTCGCCTCGGCGTCCCGCCGCGCCTGCTCCACCACGCCGTGGGCGCGATTTGCGTTTGCCGCCATCAACTTCACCGTCGCGGTGACCTCATCCAGCGCGGCGGCGGTCTCCTCCAGCGTGGCGGCCTGACGCTCGGTGCGCCGCGACAGATCGTCGGAGGCGTGGCTGATCTCTCCGGCCCCGGCGCGGATGGCGCCGGCCTTGGTGTTGATCACGCCGATATCGACTTCCAGCTGGCCCATGGCGGCGTTGAAGTCGGCCTTCAGCTGAGCGTAGCGGCCCGGCATGTCTGCGTTGATGCGGTGCGACAGGTCGCCGCTCGCCAGGGCGCTGAGCCCCCGCCCCGTCTCGACGACCACCAGCGTCTGCAGCTCGGCGGCGGCGTGGTCGGCCTCGGCCCGGCGCTCGCGCTCGATGGTGGCGGCTGTCACGTCCGTGGCGAACTTGATCACCTTGAAGGGCTTTCCGGCCTCGTCCAGGATCGGGTTGTACGACGCCTCGATCACCACCCTGCGGCCGCCCTGGCCGTAGCGGGTGAAGGTGTCCACAAAGAACTCTCCGGCGCTCAAACGCCGCCAGAAGTCAGCATAGGCGGGGCTCGCAGCCTCCGCGGGGTCCATGAACATGCGGTGATGCCGACCCTGGATGTCCTCCAGCCGGTAGCCCATCGTCGACAGGAAGTTGGGGTTGGCGGTGCGGATGACGCCGTCGAGGTCGAACTCGATCACGGCCTGGGAGCGGTGAACCGCATCCAGCACGCTGCGTTGTTCCAAGAGCTGCGCAGCGTTTTCGGCGGTGCGGCGCTTTGACATGAACATGTCGAGGTCCTGATTCTTCTGTCCGGAGAGTCTTATCCCCGGCCGCCTTCCAACGCCGTAAGGGTTGGTTAGCGCGCTATTATCCGCATCCGAAACCGCAAAGGTTCGGTCACTACGGTGTTAGGCAGCGCAAACGGCGTCGCTTGCGCCGAGTTCCAGTCCGAAGAAGCCCAACGTGCCTAACCGCTTATTCACCAAGACCGACGTCGCCGACATGCAGGCGGAGCAGCTGAAGCTCGCCATCGCCTTCTCCATCATGCTGGTGGGCCGTCGCTGGAAGGCGCGCTTCGCCCACCTGGTCAAACCATCCGGCAACACGACTGCTCGGATGGGCGCTCTCTACTACCTCGCCGAGGCGCCCAAGGGTCTCACCCAAGCCGAGCTTTCAGAGCTGCTGAACATCAGCCCGGCCACCCTGACGCGGTTGCTGGACGGTATGGAGAGCCGCGGCATGATCAGCCGCCGGGCCCTGATCGGCGACCGCCGCGCCAAGCTGGTGTTCATCGAAGATCAAGGGCGCAAGGACTTGACCGAACTGGATCAGGTCGCGGGCGAATTGCGCGACCACCTGCTCGATGAGGTCGAAGAACAGGACCTGCGCACGACGCTTGCCGTGCTCCGAAAGATCGAAAGCCGTTTGCGTGAGGACGGCTCCGCCGACACCGGCTTCACTGGCCGTTAACCACGACGCCGCCAAAGGTTAACGGCCCTGTCGCGGCCGGAGACCTTCCCCCTTGCGCAACCTGATCTCCGCCGTCGAAGCGATCGATCCGCTGGTCGTGACCGGCAAGGTCGCGGGCGTCAACGGCCTGTTGATCGAGTCGCGCGGCGGCCTCTCGCGCCTGGCCGTCGGCGCTCGCGCCGAGATCGGCCGACGCGGCGCCGAGCCCCTGCCGGCCGAGGTGGTGGGCTTTCGCGACGCCAAGGCGCTGCTGATGCCGTTCGGCCCGGTCGAGGGCGTCGCGCCGGGCGCAGACATCCGCATCATCGACACGGCGGCGGCTGTGCGGCCGACCACCGCCTGGCTGGGCCGCATCATCGACGCCTTCGGCAATCCGATCGACGGCAAGGGCCCGCTGCCGCAGGGGCCCGCGCCCTACCCCCTTCGCGCCGCGCCGCCCGCCGCCCATTCGCGCGGCCGGGTGGGCGAGCGGCTGGACCTGGGCGTGCGCGCCATGGACGTCTTCACCACCACCTGCCGGGGCCAGCGGCTGGGCATCTTCGCCGGTTCAGGCGTGGGCAAGTCGGTGCTGCTGTCGATGCTGGCCAAGGAGGCGACGTGCGACGCCGTGGTCGTCGGCCTGATCGGCGAACGCGGCCGCGAGGTGCGCGAGTTCGTTGAGGAGACGCTGGGCGAAGAGGGCCTACGCCGAGCGGTGGTGGTGGTGGCGACCTCCGACGAGCCTGCGCTGAAGCGCAGGCAGTCCGCCTATATGACCATGGCCATCGCCGAATATCTGCGCGACCAGGACCTGGAGGTGCTGTGCCTGATGGACAGCGTCACCCGCTTCGCCATGGCCCAGCGCGAGATCGGCCTAGCGGCGGGGGAGCCGCCGACCACCAAGGGCTACACCCCCACCGTCTTCACCGAACTGCCCAAGCTCCTGGAGCGCGCCGGGCCGGGGCCGATCCGGCCGGACGGCACGACGGCGGCGCCGATCACCGCCCTGTTCACCGTGCTGGTCGACGGCGGCGACCACGACGAACCGATCGCCGACGCGGTGCGCGGTATCCTGGACGGCCACATCGTCATGGACCGGAAGATCGCGGAACGCGGGCGCTTTCCCGCCATCGACGTGCTGAAGTCGGTCAGCCGCACCCTGCCTGGCTGCCAGACCCCGCCCGAGCGCGAGCTGAACAAGCGCGCCCGCCAGGCCCTGAGCGCCTACGCCAACATGGAGGAGCTGATCAAGATCGGCGCCTACCGCTCGGGCGCCGACCCGATCGTGGACCGCGCCATCGCGCTGAACCCCGCGCTGGAAGGATTCCTTGGGCAGGACAAGGACGACGCCACGCCTCTTTCCGAATCCTTTACCCGGCTCGAGGCAATCCTGAACCAAGGCATGATCAGGGAGTGATGACGTAGAATGACCGCTTGGGCCCAATCCCTGATCCGCATCTCCAACTATGAGGTCGAGACGCTGCAAAAGCGCCTGGCCGACATCAACGAACGCCGCGCCGCCGCCGAGATGAAGCTGGCTGTGCTGGACGCCGAGGCCGAGGGCGAGCGGGAACGCGCCCGCATCGACGCCGACGCCGGCCTGATGCTGTCCGCCTATCTGAACGGCTGGAAGAACCGCAAGGCCGCCGCGCAGGGCGACGTGACCGCCTTGGCCGCCGAAGAGGAAGGCGCCCGCGAGGCCCTGACCGGCGCCTTCGAGGAGCTGAAGAAGTTCGAACACGTCGCCGAGGCCACCCGCCTCGACCGGCTGGTGGCGCTGGCCAAGCGCGAAACCGCCGCCTTCGACGAACAGGCCCTGCGCCGGCGTGCGGTGTAGCCTCTTCAGATCTTCCCCCTCAGGGGGAAGTGTCGCGTCCTTGAGCGCAGCGAGAGCAGCGACGATGGGGGAAGTCTCCCGAAGAGAACTCCCCTCATCGACCCTGGATCGCAGCGCGATCGACGGGCCACTTCTCCCGCAGGCGGGAGAAGGTCGATGATCGACCGCCGCACAATCCTCACGGCCATCCCCGCCCTTGCCGCGTGCGACCGGCTGGCGGCGGCTGAATCCCCGCCGGTCAGCGCGCCGCCGCTGAAGTCCGTCTCTCCCGCCCCGTTCGGGACCTGCATCCAGGCCGGGCACATCGACGATCCCGCTTGGGTCGAACTCGCCCGCGCCAACGTCTCCCAGCTGACGCCGGAGTGGGAGATGAAGATGGAGTACATCTCCGCCGACGGTCTGAACGCGCCCTATCGCTTCGACCGCACCGACCGCATCGTCGACTTCGCCCGGGCCAACGGCATGGCCGTCCACGGCCACACACTGATCTGGTACGCGCAGGGAGAAGATCTGGTGGCGGGTCTGTCCGGGCCTGATTTCGACCGGGTGTTCGACGACTATGTCGCCGCAGTCGCCGGCCGCTATCGCGGCAAGCTGCGGTCATGGGACGTGGTCAACGAGCCGATCACCGACGACGGCGCCGGCATGCGCGACTGCCACTGGAGCCGCGAGTACGGCGCGGACGGCTATGTGCTGCGCGCCTTCGAAAAGGCCAAGGCGGCCGATCCCGAAGCCGTCCTTTTCCTGAACGACTACAATCTCGAGAACACGCCCAAGAAGGGCGCTCAATTCCTGCGGCTGGTGGAGCGGCTGCTCAAGGCCGGCTGTCCGCTGGAAGGCATCGGCACCCAAGCCCACCTCGACATCGAGGTTCCGCCCGGCCAGATCACCGCCTTCATGCGCGAGGCAGCGCGCTTCGGCCTGCCGATCCATGTGTCCGAGCTGGACGCCTCGCTGCGGAGCGGCCGGCGCATCGACCTGCGCGCCCACACCGAGCGGCTGGCGCAGCAGACCGGGCGGGTGCGCGAACTGGCCGCCGCCTTCGCGGACCTGCCGGAGAAGCAGCGCTTCGCCTTCAGCGTCTGGGGCCTGCGCGACACCGACAGCTGGCTGCGCCAGGGCGACAACGACGACGGAAAGGACAGCCCCCTGCCCTTCACCGCCGCCGGTTCGGTCAATCCGATGGCGGCGGCGATCGCCTCGGGCTTTCAGGCCTGATCGGCGACCTTGCCGTCGATGAAGTGGCGGCCCTGCCGATCCTCCACCTCAACTACCCACAGGTCGGGGTCGTAGCCCACCTGTCGCCCGACATAGGCGTCCAGCTCGCCTTCCATCTCGCTTGAGACCGGCTGGATCCACTGGCGCTCGCCGTCCAGGCCGAAGGCCTCGGTGAACAGCCGCGCCCGGCGGGTCGAGGTGTCGAACGCCTTGACGATCACCGCCCCGCCGCGCGGATCGCCGCGCCGCACCACGGTGGCGTAGGCGCCTTCGATTCCGGCCCGGCGGATCAGGGCCGACACCCAGATGTCGGTGGACAGCAGCAAATGGGTAACCCTGATCGGAAACCGGAAACCAAGGCGGCGTGCGCCATAAGCCGCTTATGAGACCCGGGCCTCTCGCCATCAACGCCAAAGCCGCAGCCGCCGCGACCGCGCTGGCGCTGGCGCTCGCCGCCGTGCCGGCGGGGGCGTCTCCCAATGGCGCGGCCGAACGCTTCTACGAGCGCAGCTTCGTTCTCGCCGCCGACGCCCGGTGCCGCCTGTTCGAGCCGCGCCTGACCCATGCTCTGGAGGCGGCGACCTGGCAGGCGCGCGGCGCCGCCTTGCGGGCGGGCGTCGACGCCCCGCAAC
>JAEYAO010000009.1 GCA_023456105.1 Pseudomonadota bacterium
GGCGAGGCCGCCTCGGCCGCCGGCGCCGCCCCGGCCAACGGCGCCATGACCGATCCCGCCATGAACAACGGCGCGATGACCGGTTCGGCCACGACCTCGGGCGCGACGGCTCCGGCCGGCTCGGCGACGACCACGTCGCCCGCCACCACCACGCCGGCGCCGGCTCAGTAAGCCACGCCGACAAGTATCAGGGGCCGCGTTCTCGCGGCCCCTTTTTCGCGCCTGGCTCCCGTCGAGGCGAGCGGAATGGTAAGCGCGAGCCATGACCTCCGACGACCTCTCGCCTCGCCTGCATTGGACGGAGGCGGACGAGCCCCGCTCCGGCCGCTTCGGCGACGTCTACTTCTCCAAGGACGACGGCCTGGCGGAGACCCGGGCGGTGTTCCTGGCCGGCTGCGGCCTGCCGGAGGCCTGGGCGGAACGGCGCCGGTTCACGGTGGCCGAGCTCGGCTTCGGCTCCGGCCTCAACATCGCGGCCCTGCTGCAGGAATGGCGGCGGACCAGACCGGCAGGCTCGCGACTGCACGTCTTCTCCGTGGAAGGTTTCCCCCTGAGCGCCCCAGAGGCGGCGCGCGCCCTGTCGGCCTTTCCCGACGTGTCGGAGGCGGCGCAGGCGTTGCTGTCCGCCTGGCCCGCCGTTACGCCGGGCTTTCACCGCATCGATCTGCCCGGCTTCGACGCCGTGCTGGATCTGGCGGTCGGGGATGTCGAGTGGGCGCTGGACGCGTGGAGCGGATGCGCCGACGCCTGGTTCCTGGACGGCTTCTCGCCCGCGCTGAATCCCGGCATGTGGTCGCCCGGGGTGCTGCGCCTCGTGCGGCGGCGGTCCGCCCCCGGCGCGCGCCTGGCCACCTTCACCGTCGCCGGTGCGGTGCGGCGCGGTCTCGCTGACCATGGCTTCGTCGTCGAGAAGAGGCCCGGTCACGGCCGCAAGCGCGAGCGGCTGGAGGCCCGCCTGCCCGACCGCGCCTCGTCCCCGCCCGCCGATCCGCCTCGCGTCGCCGTGATCGGAGCGGGCGTGGCGGGCGCCGCGGTCGTCAGGGCCTTGAACAGCCTCGGCGTCCGTTCCGTGCTGATCGACAAGGAAGGGCCGGGCGCCGGCGGATCAGGCTTCCCCGCCGCCCTCGTCACGCCGCGGCTGGACGCCGGAGACGCCCTCATCGCCGGTCTGCACGCCCAGGCGCTTGAGCGGGCGCACCAGCTCTACACCGAGATTGAAGGCGCAGTGCGGGCGGAAGGGGTGCTGCAGCTGGAGCAGGCGCCCCGCGAAGCCGCCCGCTTCGCCCGCATCGCCGATCAGGCGATCTGGCGGCCAAGCGCCATGACCGTGGTCGACGCTCGGCAGGCATCCGCCATGGCCGGAGAGCTCCTGCCCACCGGCGGGCTGATGATGGCGGACGCGCTCGTCCTGCATCCGCGTGCGGTGCTCGGCGCCTGGCTGAAGGATGTGGACGTTCTATCGGCCGAGGTCCGCCGTCTCGTGCGCGGTGACGGGCTGTGGCGCCTGATCGATGCGGGCGGACAGGAGGTCGCGGCTGTGGACGTCGTGGTGATCTGCGGCGGCTGGGGCGCATCGGCGCTGCTGGAGGGCCTGAGTCTGCCGCCCATGGGACCGGTGCGGGGCCAGGCCGACTGGG
This sequence comes from Pseudomonadota bacterium, assembly GCA_023456105.1. Classification (GTDB taxonomy): domain Bacteria; phylum Pseudomonadota; class Alphaproteobacteria; order Caulobacterales; family Caulobacteraceae; genus Brevundimonas. Next base: position 1,638 of record JAEYAO010000009.1, read on the forward strand.
TCCAAGACGAAAGCCGCGCCCCGCTCGCCTGGGGCGGCTATCTCGCGCCCACGGCCGACGGCCTCCTGTTCGGCGCCACCCACGACCGGGGCGACACCGACACCGCGTCGCGAGACGCCGACAGCGCCCGCAACCTGCAGACCCTCGCCGCCCGTCTGCCCGAGCTGGCGGATCGTGTCGCCCAAGCCGATTCCCGCCGCAGCCGCGCCGCCGTACGCGCCACCACGCCCGACCGCCTGCCGCTGTGCGGAGAGGTCGAAGGTCTTCCCGGCCTGCACCTCCTGACCGGGCTCGGCTCGCGCGGCTTCTGCGTCGCGCCCCTGCTGGCCGAACATGTGGCCGCCGTGATCTCGGGCGCGCCTTCGCCGCTGCCGGCCCCCTACGCCGCGCGCCTGTCGCCGTCGCGCCTCGCCCGCCGGACGGAACCGTTCCCACAGGCGGCGGATTGAACCGAAGGCCAGACCCGGAGGCGGACGACCATGCGTGCGATCACCCTGCTGCCCCTCGGCGTCCTGTTCGGCATGCTCGCCGCCTGCGCCCCCACGCCGTCAGGCGTCAGCGACGGCGTGGAGACCGCCTCGCGTCAGTGCTTCTACACCGATCAGGTGCGCAACTTCCGCACGGCGAGCGACAACGTCCTCTACCTCCGTGACAACCGCAACACCGTGTTCCAGCTGGATTCGGCCGGCGGCTGCTGGGACATCGGCAGCCAGTATGCGCTGACCATCACGCCCTATCTCGGCGGCGGAACCAGCCGGGTCTGCGTCGGCGACGATGCGCGGATCGGTCTTGCGACCTCAGGCCCCGGACCCCGCACCTGCCGCGCCCGCGTCACCCGCACCCTGTCGGAGGAGCAGGTCGCCGCCCTGCCGAGCCGCGATCGTCCCTGATCCTCAGACGTCCACCGCCGCGTCCAGGGCGTTTTCCTGGATGAAGTCGCGCCGCGGCTCGACCACGTCGCCCATCAGCTTGGCGAACAGGTCGTTTGCGTCCTCCTCGTGGTCCACCGAGACCTGCAGCAGGGTGCGGGCGTTGGCGTCCAGCGTGGTCTCCCAAAGCTGCTCGGGGTTCATCTCGCCCAAGCCCTTGTAGCGCTGGATGGACAGGCCCTTCTTGCCCGCGTCCAAGACAGCGTTCAGCAGGTCCAGCGGCCCCCGGATGGTGGTCGACTTGTCCTTGCGGCGATAGACGGCGGGCGCCTCGAACACGCCTTCGAACGCCTGAGCCCGTTCGGCCAGACGCCGCGCGTCCAGCGAGCGCAGCAGCGTCTCCTCCAGCACGATGGTCTCCGACACCGCGCGGCGGGTGCGGGTGAACACCACCGCCCCCTGCTCGCCCGTCGCGCCCGACCAGTCGCCGTCGCCCTCTTCGGCATAGAGGTTCAGGCGCTTGGCCGCCGCGGCGGGATCGCCGACCTCTTCGCCGAACAGGCCGGCCAGCGCCGCCTGTTCGATGGCGAAGGCGGGCGCGCGCTGGCTCAGGCGATCGACGCCCGCCCGGAACGCCTTGGCTTCGCGAACCAGCGACTGCAGGTCCATGCCGGTGCGGCGCTCTCCGCCTTCCAGGTCCAGCTCGGCTTCGGACGAGCCTTCCTCGATCAGATAGGCGTCCATCTCCGCCTGATCCTTGAGGTAGCGGCTCTGCTTGCCCTTGGAGACCTTATAGAGCGGCGGCTGGGCGATATAGACGTGCCCGCGCTCGATCAGCTCGGGCATCTGCCGATAGAAGAAGGTCAGCAGCAGGGTCCGGATGTGGGCGCCGTCGACGTCGGCGTCCGCCATCAGGATGATCTTGTGATAGCGCAGCTTGTCAGCGTTGAAGTCGTCGCGGCCGATGCCGGTGCCCAGCGCCAGGATCAGCGTTCCGATCAGGTCCGACGACAGCATGCGGTCGAACCGCGCCCGCTCGACGTTCAGGATCTTGCCGCGCAGGGGCAGGACCGCCTGGTTCTCGCGGTTGCGCGCCTGCTTAGCCGAGCCGCCGGCGCTATCGCCCTCGACGATGAACAGTTCGGACTTGGCCGGATCCCGCTCTTGGCAGTCCGCCAGCTTGCCGGGCAGCGAGCTGATCTCCAGCGCCGACTTGCGCCGCGTCAGGTCCCGCGCCTTGCGGGCCGCCTCGCGGGCCGACGCCGCCTCGATGATCTTGGCCACGATCATCTTGGCCTCGACCGGATGCTCCTCGAACCAGGTGGACAGCCCTTCGCTGCACAGGTTCTCCACCGCCGGGCGCACCTCCGAAGACACCAGCTTGTCCTTGGTCTGAGAACTGAACTTGGGATCCGGCACCTTGACCGACAGAACGCAGGTCAGGCCCTCGCGGGCGTCCTCGCCCGAGACGGAGACCTTCTCCTTCTTGCCCGCGCCCGAGCTCTCGATGTAGCCGCCCATGACGCGCGTCAGGCTGGCGCGGAACGCCGACAGGTGCGTGCCCCCATCCCGCTGGGGGATGTTGTTGGTGAAGCACAGCATGGTCTCGTGGTAGCTGTCGTTCCACCACAGGGCGAGATCGAGCTCGATCCCCTCCTTCTTGCCGCGAATGACGATCACGTCCTTCAGCAGCGGCGCCTTGGACTTGTCCAGATGGCGCACGAACGCCTCCACCCCGCCCTCGTAGTGCAGCAGGATGTCGATCGGCTCGGCATGGCGCAGGTCGCGCAGCTTGATCACCACGCCCGAGTTCAGGAACGCCAGCTCGCGCAGGCGGTGCTCCAGCGTCTTCAGGTCGAAGTCGATGTGGCTGAAGGTGGTGATCGACGGAAAGAACGTCACCTCCGTGCCGGTCAGCGCCTTGCCGGTGTCCTCGCGGATCGGGGCCTCGCCCGTGACCTCCAGCGACTTGACCGTGTCGCCGCGCTCGAAGCGCATCTCGTGGCGCTTGCCGTTGCGGTAGATCTTCAGCTGCAGCCAATCGCTGAGCGCGTTCACCACCGACACGCCCACGCCGTGCAGGCCGCCCGAGACCTTGTAGGAATTCTGGTCGAACTTACCGCCGGCGTGCAGCTGGGTCATGATGACCTCGGCGGCCGAGACGCCCTCGCCCTCGTGGATGTCGGTCGGGATGCCGCGTCCGTTGTCGGTCACCGTGACCGAGCCGTCGGCGTTCAGGATCACCTGCACCAGGTCGGCGTGCCCCGCCAGCGCCTCGTCGATGGCGTTGTCCACCACCTCATAGACCATGTGGTGCAGACCCGAGCCGTCGTCGGTGTCGCCGATATACATGCCGGGGCGCTTGCGCACCGCATCCAGGCCCTTGAGAACCTTGATGGAATCGGCGCCGTATTCGGGCTGTTCGACGGATTGGTCGGTCATAGGGTCAGCAGCTCTGAAGTCCCGCAGGGGACAGGGAGGCGAGCGTACGGACGGCGCTCGAGTCGAGACCGGCGGCAGACCGGCTTCCGTGACGCAACATATAAGAAATTATGGGCGAAAAGCGAGACTTTCCGCCGCTTCAGCCGGGCGTCAGCGCGCCGTCCCGCACACCGACGAACTGGGCCCGTCCATCCAGCCCGGCGAACAGCTCGCGTTCGGTGCCGGTCATGAAGGCCTGCAGGCGCAAGGCCTCGATCTCGTCGAACAACGCCGCGCGTCGCCGCTCGTCCAGATGGGCGGGCGCCTCGTCCAGCAGCAGGATCGGCTGGGCGCCGGACTGGTCTTCCGCCAGGCGCGCGATCTGCGCCAGCACCAGGTTCAGCACCAGCGCCTTCTGCTCGCCTGAGGAGCCTTCCGCCGCCGGACGGCGCGTCTCGCGGTGCATAGCCGTCAGGTCCGTGCGATGCGGCCCGAACAGCGACCGGCCGGCCGCGCCGTCGCGCGCGCGGGACCGCAGCAACCCGGCGCGGACGCCCGCGGCGATCTCGTCCTCCTCCGATCCCGCGGCGGCCAACCCTTCCGCCTCGCCCGCCAAACCCAAATCGGCCTGCGGAAAAGGCCGGTCCGCGCGCGCGTCGATTGCGGCCTGCAGGGCCTGCAGGGCCGCGACCCTCGCCGAGGCCGCCCGCGCGCCCGCCTCGCCCATCCGCGCCTCCAGCGCATCCAGCCAGACAGGATCGGCCTCGCGCCCCTCCGCAGCGTCGTTCAGAAGGCGTTGACGGTCGCGCTGCGCCTTCTCATAGGCCGAGATGCTGGCGGCGTGGTCCGGGTCGGCGGCGAACACCAGCCGGTCGAAGAACTTCAGCCGCTCGGCGCGCGCATCGGAGAACAGCCGGTCCTGCTCGGGCGTCGCCCACACCGGCCGCAGGTACTCCAGCAGCCGCCCGGGCTGCGCGGTGTCGCCGTTGATGCGCACGATCCGCCGGGCCGAGGGTCCCGCAGTCTGCACCCCCGTGCCCAGCCGCACGCCGTCGTCCAGATCGACCGTCACCGCCCAAGCGCGACCGCTCCCCTCACCCGGTTCGCGTCGCCCCATCTCGGCCGCCGTCGCGCCGCGCAGGCCCTTGCCCGGGGTCAGCAGGCTGATGGCCTCCAGCAGGTTGGTCTTGCCCGCCCCGTTCGGCCCATGCAGCACCACAGGCCTGGAGGTCATCTCCAGCCGCGCCCCTGCATAGGAGCGGAAGTCGGTGAGGGCGAGGGACGCGAGGGTCAAGCAAGCCCTAGCGTGATGAGGGCGGAGGTCCCGTTCACACCCGCAGCGGCATCAGCACATACTGCACGCCCGGATCGCCCGGATCGAGCACCAGGGTGGGGCTGGCGGGGTCGGCGAACTTGAAGGCGGCGTTCTCGCCGGTGATCTGGCCGGCGACGTCCAGCAGGTAGCGAGCGTTGAAGCCGATCTCGAACGGCTGGTCGGAATAGCCGATCTCGACCTCTTCCTCGGCCTGACCGGCCTCCATGTTGCGCACGGTCAGCTTCACCCGGTCGTTGTCGAAGGCCAGCTTCACCGAACGGCTCTTCTCGGCCGAGATGGTGGCGACGCGGTCAACGGCCTTGGCGAACAGGGCGTTGTCGATATCGGCCTGCTTGTCGTTGCCGCGCGGGATGACGCGCAGATAGTCGGGGAAGGCCCCGTCGATGACCTTGGAGGTCAGGCTGGCCTCGCCCAGCTGGAAGCGGATCTTCTGGGCCGAGACCTGCACCTGCACCGGCGCATTGGTGTCGTCCAGCAGGCGGCGGACCTGGTCCACGGTCTTGCGCGGCACGATCACGCCGGGGCCGCCGGCCGCCCCTTCCGGCGCGGGCGTCTCGGCCAGGGCCAGCCGGTGGCCGTCGGTGGCCACCGCCCGCAGCAGCGGCGCGCCGTTCTCGGACACGGCGTGCAGATACAGGCCGTTCAGATAATAGCGCGTCTCCTCCGTCGAGACAGCGAAGCGGGTCTTGTCGATCAGCCGCGCCAGGTCCTCCCGCGCCAGCGAATAGGTCGCGCCGGACGCATCGTTGGACATCACCGGGAAATCACCGGCCGGCAGCACCGGCAGGTTGAAGCGCGAGCGCCCGGCCGACACCACCAGGCGCGGATCGTCGCCGGAATAGGTCAGCGACACCTCGGCGCCTTCCGGCAGCTTGCGCACGATCTCGTACAGGGTGTGGGCGGGGGCGGTGATCTGGCCCTCGACGTTCACCACGGCCTCGGCGTCGTCCACCATCTCCATGTCCAGGTCGGTCGCGGCGAAGGCCAGCCGGTCGCGGCCCGCGCTCAGCAGCACGTTGGACAGGATCGGAATGGTGTTGCGGCGCTCGACCACGCTCTGCACATGGCCCAGGGCCTTGAGAAGCGCGGATCGTTCAATGGTCAGCTGCATATCAGTTCGCCCGGCGGCGGCGCGCCCCCTGGCGCCGCTAAGAAGTGGGTGCGGACACTAGCCGATCAGGCGGCCGGCGCAAACGCCCGCGCGCCGCCCGATGTGCAAGCGCCGGCTCAGCCCCGCAGCTTGCGCGTCAGGGCCTCGACGTCGCGCGCGATCTGGTCGTCGGAACCCAGCATCTCCTCGATCTTGCGTACGCCGTGCAGCACCGTGGTGTGGTCACGCCCGCCGAAGCGCCGGCCGATGTCGGGATAGGATCGCGTAGTGTGCTGCTTGCACAGATACATGGCGATCTGGCGAGGCCGCGCGACCGAGCGGGTGCGGCGTTCGCTCAGCAGGTCCGCCTGCTTCAGCCCGAAATGGTCCGCCACCGTCTTCTGGATCTCGTCCACGGTGATGCGGCGCTCAGGCCCGCCGCGCAGCGCCGCGCCCAGAAAGCCTTGCGCCTCCTCGACCGTCAGCGACGAAAGCCGCGATCCGGCGGCGGCGGCGAGCGTGTTCACCGCGCCCTCCAGCTCGCGCATCGAACCGGGGGTGCGCTCCACCAGCTGCTCCAGCACCTCGATGCGGGCCTCGCCCTGGACCACGCCCAGCGCCTCCAGAGCCTTGAGACGGTTGCGCGCCACCGCCACCTTCAGCTCGCGGTCGCCCGCCTCGACCGGGCAGGTCAGGCCGGCCGCGAGATGGCTGCGCAGGCGCGGCTCCACGTCCGTCAGCGCCATGGGCGCGCGGTCCGCCGACAGCACGATGCGCTTGCCGTCCTCGATCAGGGCGGTCAGCGTGGACAGCAGCTCTTCCTGGGTGCTCGCCTTGCCGCCTACGAACTGTACGTCGTCCAGCAGCAGCATGTCGGCGGAGCGCAGGCTTTCCTTGAAGGCGGCGGTCTGGCGATCCTGCATCGCCTTGACAAAGGTCGACAGGAACCGCTCGGCCGTCAGATAGACCACCTTGGCCTGGGGCCGCAGGCGTTGGGCCTCCCAGGCGATGGCGTTCAGCAGGTGCGTCTTGCCGTAGCCGTAGGGACCGCAGAAGAACACCGGATTGAAATGCCCGTCGGCCCAGGTCGCCACCTGGCGCGCAATGGCCAGGGCGAAGGCGTTGCCCTGGCCTTCCACGAAGCTGTCGAAGGTCAGCCGGTCCTGCAGGCCCGCCGCCCGGACGGCGCGCGCCCCGTCGGCGACCGGCGCCACCGTCGGCTGCACCAGATGCGGTTGCGCCAACGCAGCGAGACGCCCGGTCACGTCCACCACATTGGCGCCGGAGGCTTGACCTAGAGCGGGCGCGGGCGACCCGACCTCGGCGCGGCAGCGCACGTCCAGCCGGCGATGTTGGCCGTCCAGGCCCAGCCACAGCTCGTTCATGCGGCGCAGCGCGTTCTTGCGCACCCAGTCGCGCGCATAGGCGGTGGGCGTCACCAGGATCAGCTGACCGGCGTCGTCGACGCGCACGGCCGAGGGCGCGATGTAGGAGCTGAACGGCCCGTCGCCGATCTCGGCGCGCAGGCGCAGCGACGCCTCGCTCCAGATCCGATCCACATCCGATCCGCCCGTCGTCCGGTCCATCGCCGCCCCGCCCCCGATCATTCCGTCCACCCGCCTTGCAAACCCAACCAAATCACCACCCTTTACGGGGATGCGCCGGAGACGAGGGCGCCTGCCCCGAAAAGCGATGCTTTCCGGCGGGGGGCCGAACTCCTGGACAGACATCTCCGCCGACGCGGGACCGAGGCCTCGCGCCGTCTTCATCCGTGTCGGGATGGAAGTGCGATAGAGGCCAAAACTTACGCGGAGGCCGGGTCCGGTCAACGCAGATTCTCTGCGGGATCGGCAGTTAAATTGTTTGACTCCGCTAACTCCCAATCCGGCTTGGAATTTTCGCGGGAAGGCCGCCCAAGAAGCTTGGCCGTGGGTCGAGCTTTCCGCCCGTCTCGCTTCTGCGCTTTCCCGCCGCCTTAGCAGAAGGCATTGAACCTGTTGGACTTTTATAGCGCGTCAGCCGCTCGGCTGAGTCAGATATGACCCTTATCGTCAAGGGGGCGCGAAGGAATAACGTCGATCTCCAGACCGACCCTGCCGCCCCGTTTGGGCGCGTCGCGCTTTTGCATTGAGCCGCTCGCCGCCATGCTGTAAGCGGCGTTTCAGGATCGGCGCTCGCGCCCCACGCACCCGTAGCTCAGCTGGATAGAGCGTTGCCCTCCGAAGGCAAAGGTCACACGTTCGAATCGTGTCGGGTGCGCCATTTTCCCCTTCCGCAGCTCAAGATACTGCAACGCCGGTTGGCGAACAGCTTCGCCTCGTGTTAAGACAAGCTTCACCTTTATGCGCTCCGGGGGGGGAATACGCATGGTTGCATCGTCCATCGCGCAGGTCATGGGCTTGATCAGCATCGGCAGCGTCTGCCTGCTGGTGGCGGGAACGCCGATCTATATCGCCGCGGCTGAGCTTCGGGCGCGCAAGCCGAAGGCGAAGACGCCCCGCTCCGCGGTCGTCGAGTCTCAGACCGCAGCAAGCGTCGCCTGAACACGGGCTGGGACGCAGCGGCATACTTCACGCAAGGGTGGAACAGGTCTGAGGGTCAGGGGTTGTAGCCTTGTCGTTTCAAGGCCGCCCCGCCATGCTCGTTTCCGCTCTCGTTCTGCTTCTGACCGCCTCCAACCCGGTTGCGGCGCAGCCCGCCAAGCCGTTGGTGAAGGCTGTTCAGACGGACGTGAAGGCGGCTCCCGAGGCCCCGTTGTCGAACGTCGCCGTGCGGCTAGGCTGCACGGCGTATCCGGACGGCCGCGTGGCGAATTGCGAGGTCCTGCACGAAACCCGCCCGGGCTTGGGCTTTGGCGAAGCGGCGCTGGCCCTGATGAACGGCGCGACGCTTGAGCCCGCCGGCGACAACCAGCCTCACCGTTTCGAGCGCACCATCCAGTTCACGCCCTGAAGACGAGGCGGATACGCCTCACAGTGCATTGATATCGAGCGCTGTTGCGGATCGGTTCATCGCCCTTATCTTGGCTCTCGAAGCACGAGCTCGGCGGCTCGATGAAACGAGGGACAAACACGATGATCGAACGCAGACCTTTTGAGCAGCTCGGCGGCGCCGATCACGGCTGGCTGAACGCCAAGCACCATTTCTCCTTCGCCAGCTATCATGACCCTTCTCGCATGAGCTGGGGCGCGCTGCGCGTCTGGAATGACGACGAGATCGCCCCCGGCACGGGCTTTCCGCCGCATCCGCATTCGGACATGGAGATCATCACCTACGTCCGGGACGGAGCCATCACCCATCAGGACAGCCTGGGCAACCAGGGCCGGACCGAAGCCGGCGACGTACAGGTTATGAGCGCGGGCACGGGCGTTCGCCACTCCGAATGGAACGCCGAGGATGTGACCACCCGCATCTTCCAGATCTGGATCGAGCCCACGCGGCGGGGCGAAAAGGCGAGTTGGGGCGCCAAGCCCTTTCCCCAGGGCGAGCGCGCAGGGCGGTTCGTGATCCTGGCGTCGGGCTTCGACGACGACGCCGACGCCCTGCCCATCCGCACGGACGCCCGTGTGGTCGGCGCGACGCTGAAGGCGGACGAGAGCGCGACCTATCCGCTGGGCGTGTCGCGGCGCGGCTATCTGGTGCCCGCCAGAGGCGAGGTGGAGGTCAACGGCGTGCGGCTGAACGCCCGCGACGGCGCCGCCATCGCGCAGGAAGGGGCCGTGACGGTCAAGGCCCTGTCCGACGCCGAGGTGGTGCTCGTCGACGCCGCCTGAACCTGCGACGACGGACGCCCAGCACATACGGCGATTCCTTGCTGTATGTTAAAATTTCACAGAACCAAAACCACGGTTCTCCATTAAGATGGCGATGCGCCGAACGGAGGCGTTTGGGAGTTCGACATGTCGGAGTCCGCTATCGAACACGTGCTGGGCTGGATCAGCATCGTCAGTGTCGGCCTGCTTTTCGGCGGCGTCGCCCTCTACGTCGCTGTTTCGGTGTTCCGTACCCGAGGAAAGAAGCCGAACGCCTCACAGCGAGCCCTTGGCAAGGGCGACGCCTGAGGTCCAGGGAAAGCCCGACCACGACTGATCAGCCGCCCGACTGCGGCCCGGAGAAGTCGAACTGCTCGGGCTGGCGGCGCGGACCGGAGCCGAGGGTCCAGGTCAGGCCGACATAGAAGGCGCGTAGCCGGACATTCTGTTCGGACCGTTCGCGGAAAAGCGGCGTCTCGAACACCGTGGCGCTGTTGAAGCTGTTCAGGATGTCGCGCCCGGTGAACTGGAACGACAGGCTCTCGCTCAGCTTGCGGCGATATCCGAGGTTCAGCATGCCGCCAGCCTCGCGCGTACCTTGCGCCAGCAGCTGCTCACCCTGCCAGAAGCCCGACAGCTGGACAAAGTCGTCGGGCGTAGGCTGCCAGTTCAGGCTGAGGCGACCCGCCGCGAAAGTCCCTTCGCGATCCTCCCCGCCAGGAATGCCGATGGCGTCGATCTCCTGCTGGAAAAGGTTGACGCTGGCGTTGTAGCGCAAGGTAGGATGCAGGCGGCCGTTGGCGGTCACCTCGATCCCCGTATCGCGGCGCGACCCCAGGTTCTCGGGCCGGGTCAGCAGCACGCCGCCGCCGATGTCGGTCGCCACCTCGGTGAAGGCGCCGTTCGTGTCGCGCAGATAGGCGGTCGCCTGGTAGAAGGTCTGGCCCCGCCGCAACTGCCACATCGCCTCGAAGGAATCGGTTTCCTGCGGCTCCAGATCGGGGTTGCCCGAGCGCCGGTTCAGCGGGTCCTGGTAGAAGACGAAGGGATTCAGCTGTTGCGGCTGCGGACGCTGGATCCGCCGCGAGTAGCTGGCGCGCAGCGTCTGGGCTTCCGACAGCTGGTATTGCAAGTGGGCGGTCGGATAGAGCCGCAGATAGTCCTGATCGGCCGAGACGCCGCTGGTCAGATCGTCGATCTCGATCTCGGCCTGCTCCAGCCGGAGGCCGCCCTGCGCTGACAGCTTGGAGGTCAGCGGCCGCTCCCAGGTCCCGTAAAGCGCATGAACCGTCTGACGGGCTTCGAACCGGTTGCTGAGTTCCGGCACGATCCCCGCCGCGCCTTCCGACGCCCCGCGCCGGAACACGCTGTCCTGTTCGGGCTGCAGATCAGTCAGTTCATAGCCGGCGCGGACGCGCCCGCCATCCGCCGTGGGTCGAACATAGGCGCTGGTGAAGCCCCGGGTGGTCTGACGGCCCTCGATTGCATTGATCTCGTAGAGGTCGGCCGCCTCCGGAGTGATGGAGTCTGTCGCGCTCAGGGACGAGTTTTCATTGTCGTTTCGGTCGAACCTCAACTCGTTGGACCATTCGTGGCCCGCGTCGTCGAAGCGATGCACGATCCGCGCCGTGGCGCCGATGTTGGAGAAGTTGAAGCGGGTGTCGCCGCTGCGCTCATAGGCGGTCACCAGAGCGCCGCCGACGTCACGGGTTTCGAACAACCCGTCCACATAGCCGTCGCCGTCGATCCTGTTGCCGCGCACCTCGGCCGTCAGCTGCGTCTTTTCCGTCAACCGATATTCCGCCGTCAGGCGACCGACGCCGCCGTTCTGATCCTGGTCGATCTGCTGGGCGACGTCGGTGCTGGTGATCAGCGCGCCCGTGGCGGGATCCAGCTGATCGCGCTGACGCAGAAACTCGATGCTGATCGGATCGACGCGGTAGCTGAGGTCGCCTGACAGGGTCAGCGGCCCATCCTGGCGCGATCCGCTGACGCCCACATTCCATCGACCGCCGTCGCCTATGTTGGCGCGTACCGAACCGGTGGAGGTCGATCCCGCCCTGGGCGCCGTCGGCTTGGTGATCAGGTTGATGACGCCCCCCGAGCCTTCCGGGCTGTAGGCCGCCGATGGATTGGTCATCACCTCGATGCGGGCGTAGCGGTCGGCCGGCAGCTGCAGCAGGGCCTGTGCGCGGCCTTCGCCGGACAGCACACCCGAAGGTCGTCCGTCCACCAGGATGGTGACGTTAGAGTCGCCGCGCAGACTGACGGCGCCCTGCGGATCGACGTCCACCGAGGGCACGTTGCGCAGGGCGTCCGCCAGACTTCCGGTGGTGGCCTGCAGATCATTGGCCAGGCTGTAGCTGACCGAGTCGATTGAGGTGCGCACCTCGCTGGCCTGACCGACCACGACCACGTCTCCGACGGTCGCAGGCGCCTCGTCCTGTTGCGCGGCCGGAGTTGAAGGTTGCTGAGCCGGAGGTTGCTGCGGCGTGGGTTGGGGGGACTGCGGCGAAGCGGCCGGCGGAGGGGTCGGCTGCGACTGTGCATAGGCGGCGCCCGCCGGCAGGGTCAGGGCGACACCGATCAACGGAATAAGCTTGATGTTCGACATGGCCTTGGTCCTGAACGCGGGCGACGCCTCCACCCGAGAAGCTCAACCGTAACAGGCGCGCAGGTCGCGGTTCAGTTACATCTTCTTCATTACATTAAGACTTCTTCATCTTGCTCTTGATCGGCCGCCCCCCGGCCGAAGAACAACTTTCAAAAGCGACCCGCTTGCAAGAACTGCGTCAAGACGCGACGCAGACGCGCACAGCGTCGCGCATACCGACCAACATCAGACGCTGCAGGGGAAATGGTGGATGCGACAGGGATTGAACCTGTGACCCCCTCGGTGTGAACGCAGCGCGCTTGTTGCCGGCAACCAGCAACTATGGCCCTCAAGCGCGGCCCTGCATGGCGATTTCTGCCGGTTGGTGCAGGCTCTTTTCACCTGTTTCTGGCTAGTTTCTGGTCAGCGCACTGGTCGTGCCGCACCCCTCGCTGGGCGATGCATCTTGGAGGCTCAAGACTCGGGATCGGGTCGCGCCTACATCGTCATGAACCCCCAGTGTGATCTGGCTGAAAGCCCACGTGATGTTCGCCGATCGCGGACGATCCGTCCGTGCTGCCCGTGCCGGGAATGCTGCAATCGATCAGCGCCGTCGAGAGGACCACCCGACGCGAATTGGCAGCCACGCCCTGTTTCAACCCGGATGGCGGAAGCGCCAGCCGGGTCCTTTGAAATCCTTGCTGATGTTCTCGGTGCCCTACGGCGAGCTCACGGCCTGACTCTTGGCACTTAGCGATGGAGCCGCGCCGGCGCGGCTTACGCGGATGGAGCGGCGTCAGGTGGTGAGGCGTCCATTCAGCATCGACCTGAAGCCGAAGCAGGTAATCAATGTGCTCCATCTTCTCCTTTAAGACCCGCTTGCGGGCCTGGATGGCTCTGTCGGCCTTCTCCAGCGCCTTGAGGCCGATGATCGTCTCGGTCGGCATCTCGGCGCGCTCGTACTCGCCCAAGCAGATACGGTAGTCACGCTCCAAGGCGAGACGGATTTCGTGGCGACTGGACATGGCTCCAGGCTGCGTCAGCAACCGTAGCCACACCCTCTACAATCTTGCTTAACGGGAACTCCTAGCCCGCGGGGCGAGTGGACTCCCGCGCAAACGGCGAATCAGCCAAACTGATCCAGGCTGGCCGACGCACCGGGGGTTAACAATTCTCCCACCACAACATGTTGTGGGTAAGTCGGCCTAATTCTCTAGACTCGCTACAAAAGGCGCCGTAGCTGAGTCTTATTGAACACAGATTCGCCAAGGGAGGCGCTGGGAACGAACTAAGAACGATTGTTTTGGTGGGGACCTGCAAGGGCAGGGGGATGCCGAAACGGCTGAGAGGAGCGGCGGGCCAAAGTTTGTGAGGCCGAGGACCGACCGCCCCCCTCTCGACAGCACCGAGACACGACGCTGTGCGAATCAGATTGCCCGCGCGTGCTTAGCACGCAAGTCGATCTATCCACAGCGTCTCCTTTTCAATGTGGATCCCGTGGAGGATTCATCAGGAGACCCTACCCATGGCCACTCATAAGCCTGGATCGAGCACTGGCCGCAACGGCGGCATCTTTCAAGAAGTCGGCCCGCGAGGCGGTGCCCGGCCCAACTACACGACAGTGCCGGACAACCACCGCCTGCCACCGACCACGTCGCCGGGCGCTACGTGGAAGCCGACCCATCGCACCCCCAATAGCGACCGCTGACGGAGGCGATGATGGTGCAAATTCCGCAACGTCCGATCATTCCGTCGGTCCCCACACGCCCGGTGGGACCTTCCTTTCCAACCCGGCCTAGCGTGCCGCCCAGCTTTCCAGGGCGTCCCGCACTTCCCACGCGCTGGTAACCATTTTCGGCGGCCCGCCTAAGCGGGTCGCCGGCTTCTTCATCCGCGCGGGATGCCCGCCAAGGAAAACCAATGCGATACTACGTGAATATCAAAGCTCAATCGAATGGTGACAACGAGGTCCATACCTCGTCGTGCAGCTACCTCCCCGGTGAACTCAACAGGCGCTATCTGGGAGACTTCACCAACTGCGTCCCCGCCGTGGCTGAGGCGCGCCGCTATTATCTTCGGGCGAACGGTTGCTACTGGTGCTCTCGCACTTGCCACACCTCATGAGGCGCGCCGGGTGAAGCCGCGTGCCAGCGCCTCTCTCACTACTTGCTCATATGGATGGCGGCGCGAACCCGGTTCGCGCCGCCATTTCTCTAGTGGGTTCATGTAAGTTTCCGCGAACGTGCCACCGGCGCGTAGCGGGTCAAGGGGTCGATCAAGAACGCCCTGGTCGGCAAAAGCCGGGTTCATGATCCCGGTCTGAGGTCTTGATCTTCAGAGGGGCATCTTATTCATCCCTGACGCTGGTCGTATTCAAAGGCATGTCCCATCTCGATCCTGAAACATCCAAGAAACTGGTCCCCATCGGTCGCTTCATGGGGGAGCATTTCACCGGCGGCAACTGGACCGAGTTGGGTTTCCTAACCGGGTGTGACGACATCGTTCAGAACCACCCTCGACTTCTCTGTAGCCTGAGTTTTGGGGATGACGACTACCCGGAAGCTTGTCTGGCGGTGGCAGGAAGTATGGTCCGCAACGATCCCGCGAACCTGAAGGTAATCGAGGACTACATCATCGAGCATTTCAGCGAGAGCGGCCCAAACATCTCGACCATCCCGGGGCTCGGTCCTACAATCCGTTTCTCACCGACCGTGTTCAAGGTTCCGACTTAACCGCAAGACGCTAAGTTGGTCGCGGTCATGATGCCTTTCGGCCCGTCATTCGCTGGCGTTTACGATTCGATTAAGAGTGCATGCAGTCAGACCCAATGGTTCTACGCACAGCGCGCCGATGACATCTGGAAAGACACGACCATCATCCAAGACGTGTTTGATCTGATTTTTCGGAGCCAGATCGTGGTGTGCGACTACACTGGTCGGAATCCGAACGTCTTTTACGAAGCAGGGATCGCGCACACCCTCGGCAAGACCGTAATCCCGATCACGCAGAATGGTGCAGACGTGCCTTCCGACATGATGCACCACCGCTATTTGACATACCTCAATAACGGCGAGGGCCTGAGCCATCTGGCGCTAACCCTAGCACAGCGGCTGCGAACTTTAGACCCGTCCTTGCCTCATTTCGCCCGAAGGACGGAACCCGAGCCAAGGCCTCGGCCGGTCTTCGGGCCTTCGCTAAACGGTCGGGTCGAGCGTTAGGTGTGTTTGCGTTATAACAACGGTAGCGGAGCAGAGCGACGTTGCGGCGATTGGCTCTCGCGGATAATGCCCAGTACCATCTCCTCTTCACCAGGCTCCCAACCGCGCAAGACGGGCGGAAGGTCCATGTAAGTATCGACGCGCTGTACAATCGCTGTCCGCGGCGGAGACCGAGCATCGAACGGTGATGATCGACTCGACCCATTCGAAGGCGCACCGCACGGCCTCGAGCCTGCGGGTAAAAAAGGGGGCGTCGGGCGACTGATCGGACGCACCAAGGGCGGCATGAACACCAAGCTTCACGCTGTGACCGACGCGAACGGGCGTCCGATCAGCCTGTTCACGACGGCAGGCCAGGTCAGCGACTACACGGGCGCCGCGGCCATGCTGGACGGCCTGCCCAGGGCGCGGTGGCTGCTTGGCGATCGGGCTATGACGCGGACTGGTTCAGGGACGCCTTGCAGGCCAAGGGCATCACGCCCTGCATCCCAGGACGTAAGTCTCGCAACGAGCCCGTCAAATACGACAAGCGCCGTTACAAACGGCGCAACCGCATCGAAGTCATGTTCGGCCGCCTCAAGGACTGGCGGCGGGTCGCCACCCACTACGACCGAGCTCCACCGTCTTTCTGTCCGCCATCGCCCTCGCAGCCACGGTGATCTTCTGGCTATGAGCTATGAGTCCTGACCCTAGGATCGGTCGGCTCGCGCGCCGCCGGGCGCCGGCCGGCCGCCCCTTGCCTGGAACATGGCGGCGGCCGTCTGCGTCTGGAGCCGCTACCTAGACAGGCGCAACCTTAGCGGTTAGCTAAATGCAATCCTGGGGAGGGCTCAATGAAACTGACCAACTGGTTCCTGAACTTTGACTTCAACGGCCGCGCACGCCGCTCGCACATGTGGGCTAACTGGTTCTGCTGGCTCGGCGTCGGGATCGTCGTCTTGATCATCGTGGCGGCGGTCGGTGGCTTCACAAGCCAGAGCGCTTACACTGCAGATGCTGGCGCCAGCGAAGCGACGGTGCCGGGCATGCTGGCCCTTCTTTTGCTCTTTGTCGTCTGGCTGGCGTCGGCGATCGACTCCATCGCCATGACCTTCCGGCGCGCTCACGACACCGGCAAGAGCGGCTGGGTCTGGCTTCTGTTGCTGGTCCCGTTTGTGAACCTGCTGGCGCTCTATTGGCTGTTGATCGAGGACAGCCAACAGGGCGCGAACAAGTATGGGGCGCCGGTGAAGCGCTTCTATGAGCCCGGCGCGGCGACTGCGTGATGTCCGTTAGGAGCAGATTTCGTTGAAAAAGGCGGCTGCTGAGGTCGTCGCCAGTAACGGACGCGTCGGTTCTCTCCGCCTCACGCGGCCGCCGGGGTCGTCGGCGGGATCAGCTTGGCCAGTTTGCGCAGGTTCTGGGCGG
>JAEYAO010000012.1 GCA_023456105.1 Pseudomonadota bacterium
CCGCCCAGAACCTGCGCAAACTGGCCAAGCTGATCCCGCCGACGACCCCGGCGGCCGCGTGAGGCGGAGAGAACCGACGCGTCCGTTACTGGCGACGACCTCAGCAGCCGCCTTTTTCAACGAAATCGGTAGGAAGCGGACATTAGCCGCCGAATAGGCCGTCGACGAAGCCTTGTCCAAGCCTTACGAGCAGAAAGGCCGATACCAGATACACGGCGACATGAGTGGCTATTTTCACAGAACGAAGCGCGACGCGGAACCCAGCCATTCTCAACCCTCAAGTGAGATGCTCATGATTAACGAAGATCGCGTTGCGCGCAATGGATTGAACGCATCCTGGCACCCTCCTCGTAAGCAGCCGTCGTCGAGGGATCGCAACGGGTCGAAAGCGCCTTTTGATGTGCGGACCGGAAGCCGACATCGCGTCACCGGCATGGGTCACCGAAGGTTTCGACTGCCGCCCACGGCCTAAAGCAGGGAAGACGTAATAGGACCAAACAAGAAAGCCCCGGAGGTTTCCCTCCGGGGCTTCTTGATCTTCAGCAGTGCCGAAGGTGTCGGTCTTACTTGACCTGGACCTTGGCGCCGGCGTCGGTCAGCTTCTTGGCGATCTCGTCGGCTTGTTGCTTGGAGACGTTCTCGACGACGTTCTGCGGAGCGCCTTCGACCAGGTCCTTGGCTTCCTTCAGGCCCAGGTCCGAACGGACACCGCGGACTTCCTTGATGACGTTGATCTTCTTGTCGCCGCCGTCGACCAGGACGACGGTGAATTCGGTTTGCTCTTCGGCGGCTTCAGCCGGAGCGCCCGCGCCGCCGCCGGCCGGCATGGCCATGGCGACAGGAGCAGCGGCGGAAACGCCCCACTTTTCTTCCAGCAGCTTGGAGAGTTCAGCGGCTTCCAGAACGGTAAGCGCGGACAGGTCTTCGACGATCTTAGCGAGGTCGGCCATTGTCAGTTTTCCTTCGGAGGATGAGGTTCAGAGAGTGCAGAGATGAAAGACGGGTCCGCTTACGCGGCGTCCTTGGTGGCGTAGGCGTTGAACACCCGGGCCAATTGACCGGCGGGCGCTTGAACGACGGCGGCGATCTTGGTCGCCGGGGCGTTGAGCAGGCCGATGAGCTGGCTGCGGATTTCGTCGAGGGTCGGCAGCTTGGAGAGAGCCTCCACGCCCTTCTGATCGACGACGGTGGCACCCATGAAGCCGCCAACGATCTTGAAGCGATCGTTGGTCTTGGCGAAATCGGTGACGACCTTGGCGGCCGTGCCGGGGTTTTCGGCATAGGCGATGCCCACCGGACCCTTGAACAGGGGGTGGTAGTCGCTGCCGTCCTCGGCCTCGAGCGCCTTCAGCGCCAGGCGGTTCTTGACCACCTTGAACGCGCCGCCTTCTTTGCGAAGACGGCCACGCAGATCTTCCATTTCCGCAACGGTCAGACCCAGGTTGTGGGTCACGACCACGGAGCCGGCGTCGGCGAAGACGCCCTTCAGCGTCTCGATCGACTCGGCCTTTTGAGCGCGGTCCATTGCGGTCTCCAGTTCAGTATTCGCCGCCGGGCGGATTCCCGACGACGTGTGTGGCCTTCCGCTCCCGCATCGCTGCGAGGGCATCGGCCGGTCGTATTGTCCGAAGGATGCAAACCGACTGAGGTGTCCGTCCCGGATCACGGGCCACACATCCGCCAGGGTCGCGTCCCCATCTCCCCACGGCGTCAGAGGGCTCTCTGACGATTATGAAGCGGGCGGCCCCCGCTCCCCGAAGTTCTCGGACAGGACCGTCACCGGAATGAACCGACGACGGGAAGCGGCGCTCTTACAGCCACACGTCCGCACATGCAAGTGTGCGGAACCGTGACGCCAGCGGCTCATTCTCTAGGGCGACGCTTAAGAGGGCTGGCATGACCACTATCGACGACGCCGTGGACGAGGTGCGCGACCGCGCCGTGGACTTCCTGAACAGCGAGGGCCGCTCGACCACCCATGTGGCGACGGGCATCGCCATCACGGCGGGCTTCGCCATCCTGGCGACGCTGCTGGCCACCCAGACGATCAAGCCGCCGACGACCAAGCTGAAACACGTGCGCAAGAACGCCAAGCCGACCACCGAGCGCCCCAAGGGTCCGCTCAGCATGATCCTGCCGGCGGTGTTCTCGGCCACCACCCTCTCGGCCGTGCGGGTGTGGAACGCGCCGGACCGGCCCGAGCGGCGCAGCGCCATGGGCTTGTGGGCGGCGGCCCAGGCCGTCAACGCCGTGTGGCTGGCCTATCGCCCGGCGACCTTAGCGGTGCAGGTCGCCGCCGCCATGACCAGCGCGGGCCTGGCCGCCGCTTTCGCCCACGAGGCGCGCAAGCTGGACGAACTCGCCGGCAAGCTGGCCGCCCCGCGCGGCGCCGGCGTTGCCCTGGCCAACAAGGCCGACGACGCGGCGAACTAGCCCGCCGACTGGCGACAGAGGCCGTTGGGCGCGGCCGCCTTGCCCTTTGACGGGGCTTCCTCTAGGGATCGCGGCCGATTTGACGCGCCGTCGCGACGACGGGCGCGCGCCTCTTCTTTTCCCGATGTGACCTCATGAAGATCAACGGCAACACCATTAAGCCCGGCATGGTCCTGCAAGTGAACGGCGGCCTGTGGGTCGTCACCAAGGCCAGCCATGTCAAGCCCGGCAAGGGCGGCGCCTTCGCCAACGTCGAGGCCAAGAACCTTGAGACCGGCAACAAGCTGAACGAGCGCTTCCGCTCGGAAGACAAGGTCGAGCGCGTCACGCTGGAGCAGAAGGACTATTCCTACCTGTTCGACAACGGCGACAGCCTGGTCTTCATGGACGACGCCTCCTACGAACAGATCGAGCTGCAAAAGGACTGGGTCGGCGAGGACCGCATCCCCTATCTGCAGGAAGGCATGAAGGTGGTGATCGAGAGCCACGAGGATCGCCCGATCGGCCTGTCCCTGCCCGACCAGGTCGTGCTGGAGGTCGCCGAGACCGAGCCTACCGTGAAGGGCCAGACGGCGTCCTCCTCCTATAAGCCCGCCACCGCCTCCAACGGCGTGCGCATCATGATCCCGCCCTATATGTCGGCCGGCGAGCGCATCGTGGTGGACACCGCCACCGGCGAATACATCCGCCGCGCGGACTAAGACGCACCCGCCTCTCGCGAGGCCTCTACCCCTTCTTGAACTTCTCCGCATGTCCGGGCTGAGCGCCTTGCAAGGACATGCGGACCAGGAGATTTCGCCATGGCTCTCGCTTCCGCCCTGCTGCAAGTGATGATCGACGCGGTCCGCAAGACCGCCCGCCCGATGCTGCGCGACTTCGGCGAAGTGTCGCAGCTGCAGGTGTCGCGCAAAGGCCCCGGCGATTTCGTCACCGCCGCCGACCTGAAGGCCGAGCAGACCCTGTTCGAACTGCTGACCAAGGCGCGTCGCGGCTACGGCTTCCTGGGCGAGGAGCGCGGCATGGTCGAGGGCACGGACAAGTCGCACACCTGGATCGTCGACCCGATCGACGGCACCACCAACTTCATGCACGCCATGCCCCACTTCGCCATCACGGTGGGGCTGGAGCGCCGTGCGCCAGACGGCTCCTCCGAAATCGTGGCCGGCGTCACCTACAACCCGGTCATGAACGAGATGTTCTGGGCCGAAAAGGGCAAGGGCTGCTACCTGAACGACGCCCGCATCCGCGTCGCGGGACGCAAGGACCTGTCCGAAAGCCTTATCGCCACCGGCCTGCCCTTTATCGGCAAGACGGGCCACGCCCAGGCCATCAAGGACATCCACGCCATCGGCCAGCGCGTCGCCGGCATCCGCCGCCTGGGCTCGGCCGCTCTGGATTTCGCCTGGGTCGCCGCCGGCCGGTACGACGCCTATTATGAGCGCAACCTGAAGCCGTGGGATGTGGCGGCCGGCCTGCTGTTCGTCACCGAGGCCGGCGGCCTGGTCACCACCATCGATCAGGATGGCGACCCCAAGAGCGGCTCGAGCATCCTGGCCTGCAACCCCGACCTGCACCCGCAGCTCCGCAAGGTGCTGCAGGCGAGCTGAACCGTCACGGGCGCGTCGCGGTCGGCATATACACGAGCGACGTGATCCGCGCCGTTCTTGCCGCGCTCCTGCTGACAGGAACGCCCGCCATGTCCGAGACCCCCGCCAGGACACCCCTGGTCATCGCCCATCGTGGCGCATCCGGAGAGCGGCCCGAGCACACCCGCGCCGCCTATGAGCTGGCGATCGCGCAAGGCGCCCATGTCATCGAACCCGATCTGGTGATGAGCCGAGACGGTGCGCTGATCGTGCGTCACGAGAATGAGATCGGCGGCACGACGGACGTTGCCGAACGGCCCGAGTTCGCGAGTCGGCGCACCACCCGCATGATCGATGGCGTCGAGACCACGGGCTGGTTCACCGAGGACTTTACACTGTCGGAGTTGAAGACGCTGAGGGCGCGTGAGCGGCTGCCACAGCTCAGACCGGGCAATGTCGCCCATGACGACCTTGAGCCCATTCTGACGTTCGACGAGGTTGTGGCGATCGCGCGGGAGGGCGCGGCGCGAACCAGCCGGACGATCCTTGTGGCGCCGGAGTTGAAGCATCCGTCTCACTTCGCCGCAACGGGGCTCGACATGGAACAGGCGTTCCTCGCCGAGCTGAAGCGGCTGAACCTCACAGGCCCGGATGCGCCAATCCTGATCCAGTGCTTCGAGGCAGGCCCGCTGGAGCGGCTCGCAGCGCAGATCGACGCGCCTCTGATTCAGCTGGTCGCTGCATCAGGCGCGCCTTTCGACAGGCCTGCCCAATCCTATGCGCAGATGATCACGCCGGATGGTTTGGCGACGATCCGTCGCTATGCCGACTGGATCGCTCCGGAGGCGACGCTGGTCCTGTCTCAAGACGCCGCGGGACGGTCGAAGTCACCAAGCGCCTTGGTCGCAGACGCCCACGCCGCAGGCCTGAAGGTGGCGGTCTGGACCTTGCGCGCCGAAAACGTCTTTCTGCCTCTCGAGCACCGGCGCGGAAGCGAACCAGCCGCCTACGGCGATCTCGCCGCCTATGCCGCAGCCATCCTCGATGCGGATGTGGACGCGGTGTTCAGCGACTTTCCAGCAATCACGGTCGCGGCCGCTCAGCCGCCACGGAACTGAAGCTCGGCCAGCCGGGCGTAGAGGCCGCCGCGCGCCGTCAGCTCCGTGTGCGTCCCCTCTTCCACCACCGCGCCGTCCTCCATCACCACGATGCGGTCGGCGCGCAGCACCGTCGCCAGGCGGTGGGCGATGACCAGGGTGGTGCGCTCCTGCATCGCCTGGTCCAGCGCGGCCTGCACCAGTCGCTCGCTTTCGGCGTCCAGGGCGCTCGTGGCCTCGTCCAGCAACAGGATCGGCGCATCCCGCACCAGCGCCCGCGCGATCGCCAGCCGCTGGCGCTGTCCGCCCGAAAGGCTGCGGCCGCGCTCACCCAGCGGCGTGTCGAACCCCTGCGGCAGGGCGTCGATGAAGCCCAGCGCCTGAGCCTTGTCCGCGACGTCGCGCGCCTCCTCCAGCGTCGTGGCCTCACGCCCGAAGCGAATATTCTCCAAGGCCGAGCCTGAGAACAGCGGCGTCTCCTGCGACACCCAGGCGAAGCGGTTTCGCACCTCGACGGGATCGGCCTCGCGCACGTCCACCCCGTCCACCGTCACCAGTCCGGACTGCGGATCATAGAAGCGCAGCAACAGGCGGAACACCGTGGACTTACCCGCGCCCGAGGGACCCACCAGCGCCACCGTCTCGCCCGGCCGCACCGTCAGCGAAAAGCCCTTCAGCGCCGGCAGGTCTGAGCGCCCGGGATAGGCGAAGTCCACGCCTGACATCGACACCTCGCCGCGCGGCGGCTGAGGCAGGGCGCGGGGCGCGGGGGGCGCGGCGATGCCGGGCTCGGACCGCATCAGCTCCTCGATCCGCTCCATGGCGCCGGCGGCCTTCTGCACGTCGCCCCAGCTTTCGCCCAGCGCCCCCACGGCCCCGGCCGCGAACACCGACAGCAGCACGAACTGGATCAGGGCGCCCGGCGTCATGGCGCCGGAGATCACGTCCTGCGCCCCCAGCCACAGCACCAGGGTCACGCCGCCGAACATCACCACGATGATCATGGCCGTCATCCAGGCGCGCGCCTTCATCCGGACCAAGGAGGCGCCGAAGGCGTCCTCCACCGCCGCCCCGAACCGGTCGATGGCGCTGCGCTCGCGCCCGAAGGCCTGCACCGTCTCGATGGCGTCCACGCTTTCTCCGGCGAAGCCGACTGCGTTGGCGAACCGGTCCTGCGACGCCACCGTCAGCTTCCTGACGCGCCGGCCGAACACGAACAGCGGCACGATCAGCAGCGGCACGATCAGCAGCACCAGGCCCGTCAGCTTGGGACTGACGAAGAACAGCAGCGCCACGCCGCCGATCAGGGTCAGGAGGTTCCTCAGCGCATAGGAGATCGAGGTCGTCATCAGCGTCTCGACCAGAGCGATGTCCGTGGTCAGCCGCGACAGCACCTCGCCCGTGCGCATGTGTGTGTAGAAGCTGGGATCCAGCGTCAGGATGCGGCCGAACAGCCCCTTGCGCACATCCGCGATGACCCGCTCGCCCGTTCGCGTGACGTAGAAGTAGCGCGCCGCCGTCGCCAGCCCCAGGAACAGGGCGTTGGCGCCGAGCAACAAGAACCACAGGTCCAGGTCGCGTCCGCCGTTCTCGAAGCCGTGGTCGATCGCGCCGCGCGCCATGGCGGTCAGGCCCAGCGACGCGGCGGTCGAGGCCAGCAGCCACAGGGCCGCCAGCGCCGCATGACCCTTGTGCCGCATGGCGTAGGGAACCAGCCGCGCCAGGGGCTTGATGTTGCGGGTCTTGGCGCGCTTGCCCCCCGCCTCGTCCATCTGCTCCATCAGCAGGGCGCCGGCGCCGGGGCGGCCATAAGCTTCGGGTCGGGCGGGCGAAGGAGGCGCGGCGTCGGTCATGGCTCGCGCCTCTTGCCCCGGATCGCCCCCCGGTGTAAACGCCGCCCTCTTCCCGCCGGGGCCCTCGGCGGGTTTCTCATTTTGCATGCGCAGCGACGGTCGGCATCGTCATCGCGCCAGAGACCGGACGACGACCATGAAGGCGGACACCCACCCCGACTACCACTTCATCACCGTGACCCTGGTGGACGGTTCCACCTACCAGACCCGTTCGACCTACGGGAAGGAAGGCGACACGCTGAACCTGGACATCGACCCGTCGACGCACCCCGCGTGGACCGGCGGCAACCAGCAGCTGATGGACCGCGGCGGCCGCGTTTCGCGCTTCAACAACAAGTTCGCCGGCTTCATCAAGAAGTAAGCGCCCGCTCGCCGCAGGTGCGGCGAATAGGTCACTGCAAGCGCCGGTCGCAGGGCCGGCGCTTTTTGTTTGTCCGGAACGTCACTATTAAACGGACGTTCGATCCTGCGGGGGCTTCCCGCACGGCGGACGCCGAATCGTTGATCCAGAGCGTTGAGAATGAACAGACGGGAATTGGCCTTGGGCGCCGCATCGACGGCCATGGCCTTCGCCTCCGCCGCGACCGCCCAGCAGCCTGGATACGCCCAGCGCGATCCGCGCGCGACCGCCTTCTTCAACAGCTTCAACGACCAGATCGCACGTCTGCCGCAAGAGCAGCAAGGCGACGTGCGCGCCTTCTACGAGGCCAACGGCTGGCGTCCGGTCTGGAACGCCGAGCGCCTGCGCGCGCTGAACGCCGTCGCCGCCCGCGGCGAGCGGCACGGTCTGGCGCCCGGCGACTTCTTC
Organism: Pseudomonadota bacterium; assembly: GCA_023456105.1. Lineage (GTDB taxonomy): Bacteria > Pseudomonadota > Alphaproteobacteria > Caulobacterales > Caulobacteraceae > Brevundimonas. Next base: position 7,778 of record JAEYAO010000012.1, read on the forward strand.
GACTTCGTGGGTCTGGCCGCCGATCCCGGCTCGGCCGAGCTGCGCACCACCGCCGCCGCCCTGCTCTACGCGCGCGTGCTCGCCGAAGGCCGCGTCCGCCCCGAAACGGTGGAAGAGCTTTGGGAGATGCGGAAGAACCGGGTGGATCTGCCCGGCGGCATGACCGGGGCCATGGCGAGCAACCGCCTGCTGGACTGGTTCGAAGGCCTGGCGCCCACGGACATCGGTTATCAGAACCTGTCCGCCGGCTACATCCGCTATCGCCGCCTCATGGCCGACGGCGGCTGGCCCGCCTTTGCGCAAGGCGCGACCATCGAGCCGGGCATGAGCGACCGGCGCGTCCCCGCTCTGATCGCCCGCCTCACCGCCGAAGGCGACCTGACGCAGGAGGCCGGCGCGCGTCTGAAGGCGCAGGGACTGGTCTACGGCTCCGAGCTGCAGAACGCGGTGAAGGGCTTCCAAGCGCGTCACGGCCTGGGCGCCGACGGTCGCATCGGCGCGGGCACGCAACGGTCGCTGTCGGCCTCGGCCCAGGATCGCGCCCGCCAGATCGCTCTGAACCTCGAGCGTCGCCGCTGGCTGAAGCGCGAGGTCGCGCCCGAGCGGATCGAGGTCAACACCGCCGCCGCCATCATGGTCTACTGGAAGGACGGCAAGCCCGTTCACTCCAACCGCGTGGTGGTCGGAACGGCCGACAACCAGACCCCCAGCCTGGAGAAGCCCTTCGCCTCCGTGGTCGCCAATCCGCCGTGGTATGTGCCGGCCGGGATCGCCCGCCGCGAGATCCTGCCCAAGGGTCCCGGCTATCTCGCCGCCAACGACATGTTCGTGCGCGACGGCACGGTGATCCAGCGCGCCGGCCCCAAGTCGGCGCTCGGCTATGTCAAGTTCGAGCTGCAGGACAGCTACGCCATCTTCCTGCACGACACGCCGTCCAAGGCGGCCTTCAACCTCGCCATGCGCCAGCGCAGCCACGGCTGCGTGCGGGTGCAGAATGCGGTCGAGTTCGCGCGCCTGCTGCTGTCGCCCGATCCGACCAAGCTGGGCGAGTTCGACGCCGCTCAGGACAGCCGCGAGACGACCCGCGTCACCACCGGCCGCGACGTCACCGTGCGCCTGCTCTACTGGACCGCCTTTGTCGACGGCCAGGGCCGCGTCGCCTTCCGCGAAGACGTCTATGGCCGCGACGACAAGCTCGCCCAGGCGCTCGGCATCGCCGTCAGCCTGCCCAAGCCGGTCGACGACGGCCAGCGCGACGTCAACGACGTCGGACCGTAGGGCGGCTTCCTCGCCCTAGCGGCCGAACGCGGCCTGCAGCCGGTCCATCTGCGTCAGCACCGGGTTGGCGGCGGGCGGCTCGTCCTCGCCCAGATACATGCGCCGGTCCAGGTAGACCGTGCGCTCGAACAGCTTGTCGGCCCGCACCAGATATTCGACCAGAGCGATGGGCAGCTCGGCGTGGCTGGGCTCGCGTTCGATCTTGCGTTCGTTGAGGCGATAGCGGGGCTCGCCGGCCGCTTCCGGCGTCATGTCGCCTTCACGCACCGCGCGCTGCACCAGCAGCCAGGAGGCGATCTGCATCAGCCGGGTGGTCAGCCGCATGCTCTCGGCCGCATAGGCCAGCGCCGCCGCTCGCGACAGCATCTTGGATTCCCGCCGCCCGTCGCCGTCCAGATAGGCGGCGGTCTCCTCGACCAGCTCCATGCCTTCGCGAAAGGTGCGGTCGAACAGCTCGGAGCGGGCGAAGTCGCGCACGGCGGCGGCGCGGTCGGTGCGGCCCTGGGTCGTCCCGGCGGTGAGTTCAGGCATCATCATGGGCTGTGCGCGCGTCCGTACCAACTTCGGCGTCCTGCGACGCCCGGCTCCCCAAGCCTGCAACCGTCATGCCACGGATCGCGCCCGGCGTCATGAGTCCGCTTGTGGAGAACCGCCGAAGCTGAACAGGGCGTCGGCCGCGCTTTTCTGCGATTGCTTGCGGGCGATGGAGGCTTGCGCCCGCTCTATCTCCGCCTCCAGCGCCTGGATACGGCTGCGCAACGCCTCGACCGACAGCGGGTCCAGATCCTCGCGGCCCAGCGCCGTCAGGGCCTCGCCCGCCCGCACGCGAGGTTCGGATTCGTCAAAGATCATGGCCGCCTCCGCATCGAACGCCTATTTCAACGCGCCAGCGACAGCGATTGCAAGAGAAGGGCCGACCATGCGCGTAATCGAAATCGAGGGCGGCTCAGGCCCCGCCGAGGCCCTGCGGGTCGTGCAGCGCCCCGACCTGACGCCCGGCGCCGGCGAGATCCTGATCCGGGTGCGCGCCGCCGGGATCAACCGGCCTGACCTGCTGCAGCGCAAGGGGGCCTATCCGCCGCCGCCCGGCGCCTCCGACATCCTGGGCCTCGAGGTCGCGGGCGAGGTCGAGGCGGTGGGCGACGGAGTGGCGCGCTGGCGCACCGGCGATCGGGTCTGCGCCCTGCTGGGCGGCGGCGGCTACGCCGACCTGGCGGTGGTGGACGCCCGGCACGCCTTGCCGATCCCTGACGGCCTCGACTTCGCCCAGGCCGCGGTGCTGCCTGAGACGATCTTCACCGTCTTCGCCAATGTGTTCGAGGCCGGCGGCCTCAAGGCCGACGAGACCCTGCTGATCCACGGCGCCACCAGCGGCATCGGCGTGACCGCCGTCCAGATGGCCAAGGCGGCGGGCGCCAAGGTCATCGCCACCTCCCGCGGGGCGAAAAAGGCCGAAGCGGCCCGCGCGCTCGGCGCAGACGTCAGCCTGGACGCCACCGCCGGCGACCTGTCCGAAGCGATCGCCCAGGCCGGCGGCGCCGACGTGGTGCTGGACATGGTGGGCCGGGACTACGCCGAACTGAACCTCCAGGCGCTCAGGCCCGGCGGCCGCTGGATCGTCATCGCCACCCTGACCGGCTTCGAGGCTCAGGTGGACCTGCGGCGCATCATGATGAAGCGCCTGACCCTGACCGGCTCGACGCTGCGCGCCCGCCCCGCCGACGAGAAGGCGCGCCTGGCCCAGGCGGTGGAGGCAACCGTCTGGCCTTGGGTCAGCTCCGGCGCCGTGCGCCCGCCGATCGAACGGACCTTTCCGCTGGACCAGGCCTCGGCCGCGCACGCCCTGCTGGAGGGGGGCGACCACGTCGGCAAGATCGTGCTGATCCCCTGAGGCGGGGCTCCGACACCGTTTCTTTTCCCAAGGAATGCGCTTATATCTCGATCATCAGCGCCCGGTCGAAAGGCCGGGCGCCGTTGTATTCAACGCCCGGCAAGCACACGGGCAGTTCACGGGACGAACGCGCCATGAGCGACATTCTGATGCCCAAGGCCACTGCGGTCTGGCTCGTCGACAACACCTCCCTGACCTTTGACCAGATCGCCGACTTCTGCGGCCTGCACCCGCTGGAGGTGCGCGGCATCGCCGACGGCGACGTGTCGCGCGACATCCGCGGCGTCGATCCGATCACCGGCGGCCAGCTGACCCGCGAGGAGTTGGACAAGGCCGAGGCGAACGAAGGCTATCGCATGAAGGCGGTGGTCAGCCGCCACGCCGAACTGCTGAAGTCCAACAAGCCTGCGCCGAAGTACACGCCGGTGTCGCGCCGCCAGGACCGCCCGGACGCCATTGCGTGGTTCGTGCGCAACCACCCGGAAGTCACGGACGCCCAGATCGCCAAGCTCTTGGGCACCACCAAGTCCACCATCGAGAGCGTACGCAACCGCACCCATTGGAACAGCGCCAACATCAAGCCGGTCGATCCCGTGACCCTGGGCCTGGTGGGCCAGCTGGCTCTGGACGACCTCGTGCGCAAGGCGGCCGACAAGAAGGCCAAGGACGACGCCAAGAACGGCGGCGCCTCGCTGCAGCCGCTGCAGCCGCTGGATTCGGAGCCGCAGGAGCCCGAGTTCGTGCCGGAGGCGCGCGAGCGTCCCTCGGCCGAGCCGACCGCCGAGTCCGTGTTCGGCCGCCGCGACTGAGGTCTTCGGGATACGCCAAGGAAAACGGCCCCGGGAGCGATCCCGGGGCCGTCGTCATGTCTGGCGTTGCGCGACCGGTCAGGGCGTTCGCTGCTCGAGACTGGAGATCTCCTCCTTCAGCCTGAGCTTCCTCTGCTTGAGTTCCCTGAGGTGCAGCGAGTCCACGGACGGGCTTTGACGCTCCCGCTGGATGGCAGCATCCAGCGTGCGGTGACGGTTACCCAATTCGCGAATACGAGCCTCGATGGTCATGGCTTGCGCCTCCATGTCTAAGGGACCACTACAGTGAGCGCCCGGTTCGGCGGACTGTGTAGTCACAAATCCGTGACGTTCCGCCTGGCCGGACATCCAGGAGGCTGAACCCCGAAATGGGTCATGATGTGAACGGAGCCGTAGGCGCGACGCCGCGCCGCATGGTGGTCGGCGTCTCCGGCGCTTCGGGCGTTGTCTACGGCGTGCGGACGCTGGATGCCTTGAAGGCGCTGGGCGTCGAAAGCCATCTGGTGGTCACGCGCGCGGCATTGCTGACCCTGTCGCAGGAAACGGATTTGACGCCCGACGATCTCCTGGGCCGGGCCGATGTGGTCCACCGCCTGGCCGACGTGGGCGCCAGCATCGCCTCCGGCTCTTTCCGCACCCTGGGCATGATCGTCGCGCCTTGCTCGGTTCGCACCATGAGCGAGATCGCGACCGGCGTGACCTCCACCCTTCTGACCCGCGCCGCCGACGTGACGCTGAAGGAGCGGCGTCCCTTGGTGCTGATGGTGCGAGAGACGCCGCTTCATCTTGGACACCTGCGCACCCTGACCGCCTTGGCCGAGATGGGCGCGGTCATCGCCCCGCCCCTGCCCGCCATGTACGCCCGCCCCGCCTCGATCGAGGAGATGGTGGATCAGTCTGTCGGCCGCGCGCTGGACCTGTTCGGCCTGGACTGGGCCGCAGTGCGGCGCTGGGACGGGTTGAAGGGAGCGGCCGACGCATGAGGCTGTGGGACTGGGCCGTCGCCGCCTATGCGGCGCCTGACGTGGCCGAGGCGTGCCTGCTGCTGCAGGACCGCCACGAGCAGAACGTGCCGCTGCTTCTATGGTCCGCCTGGATCGCCGCGACCGGACGTCGCCCCGACGAGGAGACGCTGGAGGCCGCCTGCGACACCGCGCGCGCCTGGGACAGCGTGGCGGTCTCGCCCCTGCGCGCGATCCGCCGCACGCTGAAGGCGCCCATCCCCGACATCGACGATGCGCCGCGCGAGGCCATCCGCGACCGGATCAAGGCCGTCGAACTGGAAGCCGAGCGCTGGCTGCTGGAGGCGCTGGAGGCGCTGGCGCCCGAGACCGCAGGGCCGCCGCGTCCCGCCATCGACGCCCTGGTCGCCACCGCCCGCATCTGGGCGCCCGTCACGCCGCGCCCGGCCCTGATCGGCCTGGCCGACGCCCTTCCGGCCTGAATCGACCTCGGCTATAGACCGGGCTCGGGGAGCGGCCATGAACGACGACACGCCCAGGATCAGCGAGGAAGAAGCGGCGCTGCACGCCCGCGTTCGCCTGCTGCGTCAGGAGCATGCCGATCTGGACGCGTCCATCGAGGCGCTCGGCCAGACGCCGACGCCCGACCAGCTGCTGATCGCGCGCCTGAAGCGCAAGAAGCTGGTCTTGCGAGACGAGATCGTGAAGATCGAGGCCCGCATCCTGCCCGACATCATCGCCTGATCGGCGCTTGAACTGCGGCCTTTCGCCGCCGCCGCGACGCCCCAAAGCGGTCAAATAACAAGGAGATAAGCCCGGCCTCGGCCGAGCGCGTCCGCATCCATGCGGGACATCGGCCGCCTTTCGCCGCTCAAAGAGCTGGAGACGCCGCCGAATGCGACGACCAACGGGCTATGCCGACCTCACGCGCCTGAAGACCTTTTTGGCCCACTCCGGCCAGACGGCCGTGCTGGGCGTGGTCGCCGTGATGGCCATGGCCGCCGCGCCTTCGGCCACCCGCAGCAGCGTCGCCGCCGAGACGCCCGATGCTGTGTCGGCGCCCGTCGCGCCTCCGATCAGGGCGATGGTGGAAAAGCCCCTTCCGGTCACGCGCACCATCGCCTTCTCCACCCCAGTCAAGGGTCATGCGATCAACTCGCCGTTTGGCCTGCGCAAGCTGGCGATCGAGGCCAAGGCTCGGGCGCACAAGGGCGTCGACATCGCCGCACCCATGGGCACCTCGGTGTTCTCGACCAGCGAAGGCCGCGTGCTGCGCACAGGCTATGACGCGGGCGGCTATGGCAAGTTCATCGAGGTGCGTCACCCCAATGGCCTGACCAGCCTCTATGGCCACCTCAGCCGCGTCGACGTGACCCAGGGCGACGCCGTCGCCGCGGGCCAGCGTATCGGTCTTGTCGGCTCCACCGGCTTCTCCACGGGCCCGCACCTGCATTTCGAGGTGCGTCGCGGCGGCGCCCAAGTCGATCCCGCCAAGATCATGGGCCGCGACTTCAAGGTCGCCGCCAAGGGTTGAACCGCCCCGCCTGTATGACAGGAAATTAATCTTCCCCTTCCCTGTTGGGCGCTAGGCTTCGGCGCAAGAGACAAGGGGGAAGACGAATGACGGCGGCGTTGACGCTGGAGGGCGTGAGCAAGAGCTACGGCGATTTCCAGGCCGTGCGCGATCTCGGCTTTTCGGTGCCCAAGGGCTCGATCTGCGGCTTCCTGGGCCCGAACGGGGCAGGCAAGACCTCGACCATCCGCATGATCCTGGGGCTGCAGCCCGCCAGCAGCGGCCGCATCGACATCCTGGGCGCGCCCGATGGCCGGCTGGTCCGCGACCGCATCGGCTTTCTTCCCGAGGAACGCGGCCTCTACAAGAAGATGACGCCGGTGGAGGCCATCGCCTTTTTCGGCTCGCTGAAGGGCCTGCCGCCGGCCGAGGGCAAGGCGCGCGCCCGCGACATGCTGGAGCAGCAGGGCCTCGGCGCTTCGCAAAAGAAGAAGATGAAGGACCTGTCCAAGGGCATGGCCCAGAAGGTCCAGCTGATCGCCTCGGTGGTGCATAGGCCCGAGTTCGTGATCCTGGACGAACCCTTTTCCGGCCTCGACCCGATGAACCAGCAGGGCCTGGAGGAGATGATCCGAGGCCTCGCCGCCAACGGCGCGACCGTCCTGTTCTCCACACATGTGATGCAGCATGCCGAGCGCCTCTGCGACAAGGTCGTGCTGCTGGCGCGGGGCAGGAAGGCGTTCGAGGGCACGGTGGATCAGGCCCGCGCCACCTCGCCGCGCTTTCTTGACCTGACCGGCGCCATCTCGCCCGATCAGGCTGCGGCCCTGCCGGGCGTCGAGGCGGTGGAGACGACCGGCGGCCACGACGGCGTCCACGACCTGCGCATTCGCCTGCGCCCCGAGGCGGCCGGCCAGGACACGCTGAAGGCCGCCTTCCTCGGCGGACTGGATGTGCGCGCCTTTGCGCTGAAGGAGCCGACGTTGCACGACGCCTTCATCAATCTGACGGGCGACCGGCCCGATGCGCCGACCACATCTGCTCGCGAATTGGAGGCGGCCCAATGAAGCGCACCCTGCTGATCGCTCAGCGCGAGTTCATGGCCTACGCCAAGACCGCGGGCTTCTGGCTGTCGCTGCTGGCGTTTCCGTTATTCGCGGTGCTGGGCGGGGGCATTCCCTTCCTGATCCGCTCGGCCGAGCCGGTGCGCCAGGTCGCCATCATCGACGAAACGCCCCAAGGCTCTTTGGCGGGCGCGGTGCGCGCTGCGCTGGAGGCGGACCAGCGGCGATCCGATATCGACGCCCTGCGCATGGCGGCCATTCCAGAAGCGGGCACGACGGGCGGCGACCGGGTCCGCGCGGCGGCGGAGGCCGGCGGTTATGAGGCCGGGCTGGCGGAGCTTCGGCGGATCGCCCCCCGCGCGGGCGCGGGCGCAAAACCAGCCAAGCGCCAGATCGTGCTGGTCGCGCCGCCGGCGAGCATCGCGGACGCGCAACCCGGCGCCGAACGCGACGCCGCCATCCGCGAGGCGCTGGAGACAGCCGACCGTGAGGAGCGGCCGCTCAGCGCCGTGGTCCTGCTGAACCAGCAGGGCGCCGCTCCCTCCGCGCGTGTCTGGACCGAGCGCGCAACCGACACGACGGTGGAAAGCGCCATCCGCGACGCCCTGCGCGACGTCAATCGCCAGAGCGTCTTCGTTCGGGCCGGGGTTGATCCCGAGGTGGTGCGCCAAGCCGACCGCTTCCGCCCCGAGGTGTCCGTCTTCTCGCCCCGCGCGACCAGCGGCGGCGAGGTGTCGTTCCGCGATCGCCTGCCAGGTCTGGTGGGACTGGTGTTCGGCTTTCTCCTGTGGTCGCTGATCATCACCGGCGCCTCCATCCTGCTGAACAGCGTGATGGAGGAGAAGTCGAACAAGATCCTGGAGGTGCTCTTGTCCTCCGCCTCGGCCACCGAGATCCTGACGGGCAAGGTGCTGGGCGTCGCCTTCCTCACCGGCACGGTGCTGCTGGTCTGGGCCGGCATAGGGGCGGCCGGCCTGCAGGCGGGCGTGCCGGACGTGGCTCGGGACGTCATGTCCGTGCTGATGAGGGACGGCCTGCTGATCTACTTCCTGCTCTACACGGTCGGCGGATACCTGATGTACGCGGTGCTGTTCGCAGCCATCGGCGCCTTCTGCGAGACGCCGCGCGACGCCCAGACCCTGATGGGGCCGATCATGATGATCTTGGTCGTGCCGATTCTGGTCATGCAGATGGCCCTGCGCACGCCGGACGCCACCGTGGTCAAGGTGCTGTCTTGGATCCCCTTCTTCACCCCCTTCCTGATGAGCGCGCGGGCGCCCAGCGATCCAGCGCTGATCGAGATCGTGCTGACCCTCCTCGGCATGTTCGGCACGGCGCTGCTGATGGTCTGGATGGCCGGCCGCGCCTTCCGCGCCGGCGCCCTGTCGGACGTTAAGCTGAGCTGGAAGAGCTTCGGCCGCGCGGTCACCGGCCGAAGCTGACCCTCTCCTCGCCATCCGGGACGACAAAGAAAAAGGCCGCCTCCGAACGGAGGCGGCCTTTGATCTTCTGGCTTGCGCCTTAAGCCTTAACGGCCGCCGGGAACCCGGGGCTTGGGCGCGGGCAGCAGGCCCTCGCGCTGGGCGCGCTTGCGGGCCAGCTTGCGGGCGCGACGAACGGCTTCGGCCTTTTGGCGCGCGCGCTTCTCCGAGGGCTTCTCGTAGTGCACGTGACGCTTCATCTCACGGAAGCTGCCTTCGCGCTGCATCTTCTTCTTCAGGGCTTTCAGCGCCTGATCGACGTTGTTGTCGCGAACGAAAATCTGAACCAGGTGAATCTCTCCTTTGGCCGCCCGCCGCGTCCTGATGAGGGAAGACGGGCAGACAAAACAAAACCTCTCCCGGCGGACGGCGGTCCTCGGGTGAAGGCGGGCTGATACACGAGCGACCCCCGGCTGTCCAGATGGCCGCACGTGTTTCGCGGGGCTCGAAAGCCCGCCGTCACGGGCGTATGGTGCGCTCATGACCGAGCCGCATTCCGCACCTTCCGACTGGGCCAGCCGCACCGAGCAGGCCGTCCTGGACGCCGCCGTCGCGCAAGCGCCGGCGCTTGGCTGGAACGCCCGGCTGGTGCGCGAGGCGTGTGAGGCCTGCGACCTGTCGCGCGGCGACGAGGAGCTTCTGCTGCCCAACGGCGCGCGTGATCTCGCCGCCCTGCTGTCGCGTCGGCACGACGTCCGTGCCCTGGAGGCGCTTGAGGCGACGGACGCCAAGGCGCTGAAGATCCGCGAACGCATCTTCGCCGCCGTGTCCGCGCGCATGGAGGCCGGGGCCGCCGATCTTGAGGCCACGCGCCGCTGCGCCGCCTTTCTCGCCCTTCCGACCCACGCCGACCTCGGCCTGAAGCTGGCGTGGGAGAGCGCCGACCATCTGTGGCGCTGGGCCGGCGACACCGCCACCGACTGGAACCATTATTCCAAGCGCACCATCCTATCCGGCATCCTGATCCCGGCGCTGACGCTGCGCTGGTTCGAAGGACGCGAGTCGGCCGAACGCTTCGTCGCCCGCCGCATCGAAAACGTCATGGCTTTTGAGAAGTGGAAGGCCGGCAAGGACTTCGACGCGCCGTTCCGCAAGGCGACGGACGTGCTGGCGCGGATGCGCTACGGCTCCAGGACGGCCGCCTAGATCGGCCCCAGCACGCGGTTGACGTGGCCCATCTTGCGGCCGGGGCGGGCTTGGGCCTTGCCGTAGAGGTGCAGGCGGGCGTCGTTCTCGCCGTTCAGATCGGTCCAGCGCTCGATCTCGTCGCCCAGGAGGTTGGTCATCTCGACGCGGGCGTGAGCCTGAGTCGGACCGAGCGGCCAGCCGGCGATGGCGCGGATGTGCTGTTCGAACTGGTCGCAGACGCAGCCGTCCTGCGTCCAGTGCCCGGTGTTGTGCACGCGGGGCGCGATCTCATTGACCAGCAACACCCCGTCGCCGAGGTCGAACAGTTCCACCCCCATGACCCCGACATAGTCCAGACCATCCAGGATCGCCTCGGCGATGGCGCGCGATCGGACCAGCGTCTTTTCGTCGGCGATGGCGGGGGCGGTGGTGACGCGCAGGACGCCGCCCTCATGGCTGTTCTCGCCCACCGGATAGACGGCCATGCGCCCGTCCCAGTCGCGCGCGCAGATCACCGACAGCTCGCGGATGAAGGGCGCCGCGGCCTCCAGGATCGCGGGGCGTCCGCTGATGGCGGCGAATGCGGCCGCCGCCTCCGCCGGGTCGCGCACCCAAACCTGCCCCTTGCCGTCATAGCCGTCGCGGCGCGTCTTCAGCAGGGCGGGCGTCCCCAGCCGCTCGACGCCCGCATGCAGGTCGTCCAGCGTCGCGACGGGATGATAGTCGACCGTCGGCGCGCCCACGGCGTTCAGAAAGCTCTTCTCCTCCACCCGGTCCTGCGACACGCGCAGGGCGGTCGGTCCTGGCGCGACGCGGGCCCCCGCCTCCGCCAGCCGCTCCATGGAGACGGCGGGCACGTTCTCGAACTCGAACGTCACCACCCCGCAGGCCCGGCCGAGCGCCGTCAGAGCCTCCGGATCGTCGTAAGGCGCGACGAACTGGCCGGCGGACACGCGCGCGGCCGGGCAGTCGTCCTCGGGATCCAGGATCAGCACGTCGAAGCCCAGACGCGCCGCCGCCTGGCTCAGCATCCGACCCAGCTGGCCGCCACCGACGATGCCGAGAGTCGAGCCGGGGCGAAGGGGAAGATCGGCCATGCGCTTCAGTCCTCGACCGTTTCGGCTACGCCGTCAGTCTGCGCCGCCCGAAAGGCGCTGAGCCGCCCGGCCAGATCGGGGTCGCCGAGCGCCAGGATCTGCGCGGCCAGGATGCCGGCGTTGGCGGCGCCCGCCTCGCCGATCGCCAGGGTCGCCACCGGCACGCCGGCCGGCATCTGCACAATGGACAGGAGCGAATCCAGGCCCTTCAGCGCCCTGGACTGCACCGGCACGCCCAGCACCGGCAGGTCGGTCATGGAGGCCGCCATGCCCGGCAGGTGCGCCGCGCCGCCCGCGCCGGCGATGATCACCTTGTATCCGGCCGCCCTGGCGCCGCTCGCGAACGCCACAAGACGTTGCGGCGTGCGGTGGGCGCTGACCACCTTCGCCTCCCAGGCGACGCCCAGCTGATCCAGCCGCTCGGCCGCCAGCTTCATCGTGGGCCAGTCCGAGCGGCTGCCCATGATGATGGCGACGGGTGCGCTGGACGATTCGGGTGCGGTCACGGCGAAGCCCTTCTGCCGGAAAGGCCGCCCGTTACAGCACGCGCGTTGCGCCCGCAACCAACCGCGCTAGCATTGCAAAACAGCGTGACCCGGTTGAGTCGCGCTTCGCCCGGAGCCGCCCCGCCCTTGACCCCAGCCCCGACAGACGTGGCGGAGATCGATCCTCAGGCCGAGATCGCGCGTCTGCGCGCCGAGCTCGACGCCTGGCGCGCGCGCGCCGAGGCCGCCGAGGCCGCGGCGGACCACGACGTCCTGACCCCAGCCCTGAACCGTCGCGGCTTTGTCGAGGCGCTGAACCGAACCATGGCCTACTGCCACCGCCACAGGGTGCCGGCGGCCCTGCTCTACCTTGATCTGGACGGGTTCAAGGGCGTCAACGACCGTCTGGGCCACGCGGCGGGCGATGCGGCGCTGGTGCATGTCGCCAGGCTGCTGATGTCCAATGTGCGCGAATCGGATGCGGTGGGCCGGCTCGGCGGCGACGAGTTCGCGCTGCTGATGCTGAACGCCGGCGTCGAAGAAGGCCGCGTCAAGGCGCGCCAGCTGAAGTCCGCCCTGGAAGGCGACGGCTTTGTCTGGGACGGACAGCCGACGGGGCTGGGCGGTTCGTTCGGCGTGCGCGGCTGGGACGGCCACTCCGACGCCGAGGCCTGGCTGGCCGAAGCCGACGCCGCCATGTGGGTGCGAAAAAGGGGGCGCTGAGGCCCCCTTCCCGCTCCGTGCAGGACGTTCCGGTTACAGCGCCAGACGCAGCTGGACACCGCCCATGTGGCTGTCGGCGTGGTCGCCGAACCGGCCGCGATAGCCGACGGTGATCTGCAGCCGCCCGATCTCGCCCTCGACGCCGGCCGTCGCCAGTACCTGACCGCCGAACGGCTCCTCGACCTCACGCTCCAGGATACGGGCCGAACTGTTGTAGAGGCCGACGCGCACGCCTTCGGAACTGTCGTCCAGCGCATCGCGGTAGCCGCCCTCGGCGAACAGGCCGAAGCGGCCCATCTCGGCCTCGGCCCGAAGAGTAATCTCGCCGGTCAACGCCTCGACGGTGCGGTCTTCATAGGCGTATTGCGCCGCCACGCCTTGTTCGACGTAGCCGTCAACGTCCGCCGAGGTCCAGGCGAGCGCGGCCCGTGGAGACAGGGACAGGCCTCCCATGTCAATCCACGTCCCGGCCTGCAGACGCGCGCCCTTGCTCAGGCCGTCCGTGTCGGCGGTGTGGACGATCGGGGCGATGGTGGTCAGGCGTTCGATGTCGTCGTAGCGGTCGCGCGCGACGCCGACGGCCGCGTTGACGAAGGGGCCGCCCTCCATGCGCCAGCCGCCGTACAGATCGAGACCGAAGCTTTCGACGTCGAAGTTCAGCGCGCCGCCCGAGACCTCCGATCCGCGATAGGTCCCCGCCAGGCCGAAGCGGAGGCTCTCCGAAGGGCCGGACTCCAGAGCGATGCGGCCGCCCCACCCCTCGCTGCTGGCCGAGCGCACGGGGCCGCGCGCGTGGATATCCATACTGTCGCCCACGACCGCCGCCGAGACGGAGGTGCCCGCCGTCCAGGGCGCCCGGCCGGACAGCGCCTCGCTGGCCATGTCCAAGGTCTCTTCGCGGTGGCGGAAGCCGGTCTCGCCCTGCAAGGCGCTCTGTGCGCCGATATCGCCGTAGTAGAGGTAGTCGGTCGCCAGAGCCGCGATGATGCGGTGCCCTGTTGCAGTCGGGTGCACCCCGTCGAAGTAGAAGTAGCTCGAAGGGTTCGCGCAAAGCGCGCCGGTCGCCGCGTTCAGGCAGGCGTCGGTGACGTTGGTGACGCCGAAAGCGCCAGGGTTGGCCGCCAAGGTGTCGCTGATCTTGAACAAGTCCACCAGGATGATGTTGCTGGTCGGCCGGCCCGCCGCCGTGGCCGCCAGGTTCGTCGCCAAGGCGCCGTTCAGCGTCGTGACCGCGTAGTCAGCCAACGGCGCGGCGGCCGTGTTCCGGAACTGGGGCGTCAGGCTGAGCTTGGGCAGGTTGGTGACCAGGATGGTTCCCGCCCCGGCGCCCGCCACGCTGTTCACCAGGCTGTTGATGTTGCCGGCCGCCTGCAAAGCCACAGGGGTGATGGCCGCAACAGGATTGGCCGACGCGCCGGCGGCCGGCAGCCCCTGAAAGATGTCGTTGGCGCCGCCCAGCACGCTGACCAGGTCGCCGGCGCCGAAGCGGCCCCCGCGCGCGACATAGCCGCCCAGCTGCGCCAGCATGCCCGGCGGCGGCGTGGTCGAGGCGTCGGTGCGCGATCCACCGAACGCCAGGTTGATGCTGCCCGTCACCGCGCCGTTGAAGTTGGCGGCGTTGAAGCCGAGCAGCTCGGTGAATACCGGCCCGGTCGAGAAGCGCCCCTGGAAGTATGGCGGCGACGGCGGCTGGGTGCGGCCCGAGGCCAGATACAGGTTGCCGTTGTCGCTGAGGCTGTCGCCGAACACGACCAGGCGGTCGTAGGTCTGGGCCTCGGCCGATGCAGCCGCGCCGCAGGCGGCGGCCAGGGTCAGGGCCGCGACGGCGGCCCCGTGAAGAAAGCGAAACATCCAGATCCTCCCGCGGCCGTCGTGATCGCGGCCGTTCGCGTGCACTCTGCGCCTGTTTGCGACAGTTTCAAGATGCCGTTGCGTAAGCCTTGGCGGCTCAGTGGAGGGTGCGGAACCTCAGCGTGCCCGGCAGCTCACGCAGCGCCTTCAACGCCTCCGGCTGGTAGTCGCGGTCGACGTCGGTGATGACATAGCCGGTGCGCTCGTCTGTCTTCAGATGTTGGCCCAGGATGTTCAGCCCGGCCGCCGCCAGCGCCTGGTTCAGCTCGGCCAGCACGCCCGGCTGGTTACGGTGGATATGCAGAAGCCGGTGCGCGCCCGACACCTCCGCCAGCTGCACGTTCGGCAGGTTGACGCAGAAGGTGGTGTCTCCGCGGTTGAGATAACCCAGCAGCCGCTCGGCCGCGAACTCGCCGATGGCCTCCTGCGCCTCTTCGGTCGAGCCGCCGATATGCGGCGTCAGGATCATGTTCTTCAGGCCGATCAGCGGGCTGTTGAACGGATCGGCGTTGGTGCGCGGTTCCTCGGGGAAGACGTCCACGGCCGCCCCCGCCAGACGCCCGCCCTGCAGCGCCTGCGCCAGCGCGCCGACGTCCACCACATGGCCGCGCGACAGGTTCAGCAGCAGCGCCCCTTCCTTCATGCGCGCGAAATGGGCCGCGCCGAAGACGTTGGTGTTCTCGAGACGGCCGTCGACGTGCAGCGTCACCACGTCGCTTTCCGCCAGCAGGGCGTCCAGCGACCGCATGCGCCGCGCATTGCCGAGCGCCAGCCGCTCGGACAGGTCGTGGAAGATCACCCGCATGCCGAGCGCCTCGGCCAGCACCGACAGCTGCGAGCCGATGGCGCCATAGCCGACGATGCCCAGCGTCTTGCCCCGCAGCTCGCGCGAACCGGTGGCCGACTTGTTCCACTCGCCCCGGTGCATGGCGGCGGACTTGTCGGCCACGTCGCGCATCAGGGCGATCATCAGCCCGACCGCCAGCTCCACCACCGATCGGGTGTTCGAATAGGGGGCGTTGAACACCGCCACGCCGTGGTCCGCCGCCGCTTCCAAGTCGATCTGGTTGGTGCCGATGCAGAAGGCGGCCACCGCCATAAGCCGGTCCGCCTGCTCCAGCACCCGCCGGCTGACCGTGGTCTTGGAGCGGATGCCCAGCACGTGGACGCCCTTGATGGCGGCGATCAGCTCGTCCTCGTCCAGCGCGCCCTTGACCGTCTCGACCGCATAGCCCGCCTCGGACAGGCGCTCGACCGCCGCCGGATGGATGTTCTCCAGCAGCAGCATCTTCATGCGGCTGCGCGGAAAGGACCAGCGACCGACCAGCCCCTCGGCGTGCAGCACCTCGTCCAGCGAAGCCGCCTCAGCGTCCGCGATCTCGACCACCGGCGCACGACGAACAACTTCGGTGAAGGCGTAAAAGGCGTCGGCCGCGCCGGCCAGCTTGACCTCCGCATCGTTCCAGCCGTCCCCGACCATCACCACGCGCCCGCTCAGGCCGAGGCCGTGGATCACCTGCGGCTTGCCGTCCGCATGGCTGAGCGGATTGGCGTCGTCCACACCGATCACCCGGCCGGCGTCGTCATAGATCAGGTCGTTGCACAACACCCGCTCGGCCGAGACGCCCAGCTCCCGGGCCACCGGGGCGATGATCTCGCGAAAGCCGCCGGACAGGATCACCACCAGCCCCCTGGCCTCGGCGAAGAAGCGCAGATTGCGCCGCACCGAGGGCGTCAACGCGTCCACCGCCCGGGCGGCCACGGCTTCCACATGCTCGCGTCGCAGGGGCAGCAGCGCCAGCCGCCGGCGCAGCGCCTCGCCAAAGGGGATTTCGCCGGCCATGGCGCGATCGGTCAGGGCCGCGATCTCGGACCGCACGGCCTCCGCATCCGGCGCCCCGTCAAGCGCGACATCCGCCAGCGCCTCCAGCGTCTCGAACCCGACCAAGGTCGAATCGAAGTCGAAGATCAGGGTCGGGCGCTGGGTCATGGCCTCCTGCATAACGAACCGCGCCGCCCGGACAAAGCCGGACGGCGCGACAGGTCGTGCTTGTTCCGCTCAGCCCTAGACGCGGTCGATCAGGCGGCGAACGCGGCTGTCGGGCTGCCGGCTCTCCCAGACGGCGGCGCCGACGGCGGCGGCCAGGGTGGCGACCGCCAGCAGCGCGCCGCCTTCCTTGGCGTGATCGCGGGCGTAGGCGCCGGCGTCGTCGGCGTAGCGGCGCGCCTGCTTGCCGTGGTGGTGCAGGGCCTCGCGCGACTTGGCGTGCGCGGACTTGAACCGCCCTCGCGCCTCGTAGCCGACGCCGGCCGCGCGATCGCCCAGATCCTCGGCCCCGTGCTTGAAGGCGTCCACGGCGTCCGCAAGGCGATCGCGCAGCGCCTCGGTGTCGACCCAACCGCGCGGATCGATGCGGTTGCGGATGCGCTGATAGCGGGTCGGGCCGCTGCGCTGCGTCAGATAGACGGCGGCGGCCGCGCCCAGCAGGATCAGGGCCGCGCCGCTGGCGGTGATCCCCGGATGCTTGCGGACTTCGGCCAGGGCGTCGAACTGTCGGACCATGGGATAGTAAACCTCTTCGTCGAGGCCGTCCTCGGTCGGGCGGTAAAGCCCGTCGTCGGCCGGCGGGTAGGCGGAACCCCGGTCCCGCAACAGCGAAGGAGCGAACCGGGCGAAAAGTGGTTCCGCCAAGCCTGGCAGTAGATTGTAGAAGGACGAAATGGCGCGGCCCGATCCGCCGACCGTGATCTCGCGCACCGGATGCTGCGCGCAGTGCAGGATGGCGTCGGCCACGACGCGGGTCGCATAGACCGGCTGGGGATTGTGCATGGGCTTGCCGGTCAGGTTGCGCGCATGCCGACTATAGGGCGTGGCGATCGGCCCCGGCTTGACCAGGGTCAGCACGACCGGCGCCTTGTCGCGCATCAGCTCGATCCGGAAGGCGTTGGTGAAGCCCTTCACCGCGTGCTTCGACGCCGAATAGACGCCCTGGACCGGGATAGGCATGTCGCCCAGCGTCGAGCCGATGTTGATGATCGCGCCGCCGCCTGGGCGATCGCGCAGATGCTCGGCGGCGATGATCGAGCCGTTCACCAGACCCCAGTAGTTGGTGTCGAACAGCCGCCGCTGGTCCTCCAGCGTCGTTTTGCGAATTTCACCGAAGATGGAGATGCCGGCGTTGTTGACCCAGGTGTCGAAGCCGCCGAACCGCCGGCGGCACTGCTCGGCCGCATCGGCCAGCGCGTCCTTGTCAGCCACATCGACTGCGGCCCAACCGACGCGTGCTCCCTGAGCCTCCAGCTCGGCGCCCAACTGCTTCAGGTCGCCTTCTCCACGCGCGATCAGGAAAACGGTCGCGCCGCGCTGCGCCGCTCGCCGCGCGGTGGCAAGGCCGATGCCGGACGTGGCGCCTGTCACCACAACGATCTGCTGGTCTAGCGGCTTCAGGGTCGGTCGGGTCATCGAGGCTCGCGGATTTGATCTCTGTGGACCGCTAAAACGAGGTCCAGTCCCACCCGTTCCGATGCGCGGCTGCGCCCGGGCCTTACCATCGTCGGCTTCGGCGCCTATCTAGGCCGCCAATCCGCACATCGATCCTCAAAGGACCTCGCCGTGACCGATCACGCGCACGACCACGCCGCCACGCCGCCGACGGACGACCTCGCCGCCGCCTTTCAGATCGAGGGTTGGCCGGTGCGTGGCCGCCTGGTGCGCTTGGGCGAGACCATCGACACCATCCTGGGCGCCCACGCCTACCCCGAGCCGGTCGCGGCCCTCCTGGGCGAGGCCTGCGCGCTCGCCGCCCTGGTCGGCTCCAGCCTGAAGTTCGAGGGCCGGCTGATCGTCCAGGCGCAGGGAGACGGGCCGGTGCGTTACGTCGTGGCCGACTATGACACCGCCGGTTCACTGCGCGGCTACTGCCGCTACGATGAGGCGGAGGTCGAGGCGGCGTCGCAAGGCTTCGCCCGTCCCGGCGCGCAAAGCCTTTTGGGCAAGGGCGTGTTCATCATGACGCTGGACCGCGGCCCGGACTTCGAGCGCACGCAGGGCATCACGCCGATCGAGGGCGAGAGCCTGTCGCTGTGCGCCGAGCACTATTTCGAACAGTCCGAACAGGTGCCGACCAAGGTGCGGCTGGCGGTCGGCTCGGCCCAGACCGAAGCCGGAACCCAGTGGCGGGCGGGCGGCGCCATGATCCAGGTGATCGCCTCCGACGCCGCGCGCGGCTCGACCGAGGAGGTGTGGGAGCGCACCCGCGCCTTGTTCGCCACGCTGGGCGACGACGAGCTGATCGACCCCACGGTCGGCCCCGAGACGCTGCTGTTCCGCCTGTTCCACGAGGACGGCGTGCGGCTGGAGGATGCGCGTCCCCTGGCGGCGGTGTGCCGCTGCTCGCGCGACCGCATCGTGTCGGTGCTGGCCTCGTTCGATCCGGCCGAACGGGGCGACATGGTGGAGGACGACGGCAAGATCCGCGTGACTTGCGAATACTGCGCCTCGGTCTACGCCATCGAGCCTGACGAGGTGACGGCGGCTCAGGTCTGAGCCGCCGCGGGCCTTCAGCCCTCGAGGTCCAGCGAATAGCCGGCCGAACGCACCGTGCGGATCGGATTGGGGCTGTCGCCGAGGTTCAGCGCCTTGCGCAGCCGCCCGACGTGCACGTCCACCGTGCGCGCTTCGACGTAGACATCCGAGCCCCACACCGCGTCCAGCAGTTGCTCACGGCTGAACACCCGGCCCGGGTGCTGCATGAAGTGGTCCAGCAGCCGGAACTCGGTGGGGCCCAGATGCACCTCCTGCCCCGCCCGCTTCACCCGGTGCGAGACGCGGTCCACCACGATGTCGCCGTGGTTCAACCGGTCGTCGGCCAAGCCCGGCCGGATGCGGCGCAGCACCGCCCGGATGCGGGCCATCAGCTCGACCATCGAAAAGGGCTTGGTCAGGTAATCGTCGGCGCCGGTGTCCAGGCCGCGAACCCGGTCGGTCTCCTCGCCGCGTGCGGTCAGCATGACCACCGGCAGGTTGCGCGTCTCGGGCCGGTTGCGGATGCGGCGGCAGACCTCGATGCCCGACAGCTTGGGCAGCATCCAGTCCAGCAGCACCAGATCCGGGATGCGCTCCTCGATCTGCAGCATGCCCTCGTCGCCATCGGAGGCGACGGCGACGTCGTAGCCCTCCTTTTCGAGGTTGTACTGAAGCAAGGTCGCCAGCGCGTCCTCGTCTTCCATCACAAGGATATAGGGCTGCACGTCAGGCTCTCCGGCGAGGTGGCACGCTTAGTTTGTGGGCAGGTTCGGCGTCGGCGCGTTGTCTTCGGGCGTCGGCTGCGCGCGCGGCCGTTCGCCCATGATGTCGTCGCCGGTGATCTCGTAGTGGACGGTTTCGGCGATGTTGGTCGCGTGGTCGCCGATCCGCTCCAGGTTCTTGGCCATGAACAGCAGGTGGGTGCAGGCGCCGATCGTGCGCGGGTCGCCCATCATGTAGGTCAGCAGTTCGCGGAACAGGGCGTTGTAATGCTCGTCGACCTCGTCGTCGGTCTGCCAGACCGCCAGCGCCCGGTCGACTTCCGACGCCGTATAGGCGTCAAGCACGTCGCGCAGACGCATGGACACCAGCCGCCCCATCCGCTCGATGGAGCGGGTCAACGGCTGCATCGGCTCGCTTTCGGCCAGAACCAGCGCACGCTTGGCGATATTCTTGGCCAGGTCGCCGGTGCGCTCCAGGTCCGACGCCATCTTGATGGCGCCGTAGGTGCGACGAAGATCGGAGGCGACCGGCTGGCGCAGTGCGATCATGCGGATCGCCTTTTTCTCGATGTCGCGGTGCAGCTGGTCCAGCTTGCCGTCGCGCTCGATCACGGCGCGGGCGAGCCCCACGTCGCGTCGCGCCACGGAGTCGATGGAATCCGCGACCTGCGCCTCGGCCAGGCCGCCCATGCGCGCGATCTCGGCCGTGAGCTGGTTCAGCTCGTCGCCGTAAGCTTTGACGGTGTGCTGGTTCATGACCCGATCCTCAGCCGAAGCGTCCGGTGATGTAGTCAAGCGTGCGCCGCTCGCGCGGGTTCTGGAAGATGGTCTCGGTGTCGCCGGTCTCCACCAGGCGGCCAAGGTGGAAAAAGGCCGTGCGCTGGCTGACCCGCGCGGCCTGAGCCATCGAGTGGGTGACGATGACGATGCAGAAGCGCTCGCGCAGTTCGTCGATCAGTTCCTCGATCCGCGCGGTGGCGATGGGGTCCAGCGCCGAGCAGGGCTCGTCCATCAGGATCACTTCCGGGTTCACGGCGATCGCGCGGGCGATCACCAGGCGCTGCTGCTGCCCCCCCGACAGGCCGGTGGCCGAGGCGTGCAGGCGGTCGGCGACCTCGTCCCACAGGCCGGCCCGCTTCAGCGCGCTTTCGACGACCCCGTCCATCTCCGACTTGGCGCTGACCAAGCCGTGGATCTTGGGGCCGTAGGCCACGTTCTCGTAGATCGACTTGGGGAACGGGTTCGGCCGCTGGAACACCATGCCGACGCGTGCACGCAGCAGCACGGGATCGAGGCCGCGGTCGTTGATGTCCTCGCCGTCCATCTCGATGCGACCGGTGACCCGCGCGCCGTGGATGGTGTCGTTCATGCGGTTCATGGTCCGCAGAAAGGTCGACTTGCCGCAGCCCGACGGGCCGATAAAGGCGGTCACCGTCTTGTCGGGAATGTCCAGCGAGACGTCGTACAGCGCCTGCTTGCCCTCATAGAAGACGGACACGTCCTTGGCGGCGATCTTGATGGGGCCTTCGGGCGGGCTGTCGACCACCGTCGGCCCAGTCATCGGCGAGGCGTCCTCCATGCGCGGCTCGACCGGCGCCTGTTCCTGCGCGGGCGCGACCTCGGGCAGCACCTGGCCGCCCATGCGCGGCGCCTCCGTCGGGTCGGCGCGGCCGCCCGTGCGGTCGTCGGTGGCGCGGAAAATATTGAACTTCATGCTCTTACCACCGACGCTCGAAGCGCCGCCTCAGGATGATGGCCGCCAGGTTCATCACGATCATGAACAGCAGCAGCACCAGGATCGCCGCCGCCGTGCGCTCATGGAACGCGCGTTCGGAAGCATTCTCCCAGATGTAGATCAGCGACGGCAGGGCTCCGACCGGCTGGTCGATGGCCGCCGGAACGCCGGGCACGAAGCTGACCATGCCGATCAGCAGCAGCGGCGCCGTCTCGCCCAGCGCATGGGCCATGGAGATGATGGCGCCGGTCATCACGCCCGGCATGGCCAGAGGAAGGACGTGGCTGAACACCGTCTGGGTGCGGCTGGCGCCCATGGCCAGGGCCGCCTCGCGGATCGACGGCGGCACCGCCTTCAGCGACGAGCGTGTGGCGATGATCAGCGTCGGCAGCGCCATCAGCGCCAGCACCAGACCGCCCACGATCGGGCTGGCGCGCGGCAGGTGCATCCAGTTGATGAACAGCGCCAGGCCCAGCAGGCCGTAGACGATGGACGGCACGGCGGCCAGGTTGTTGATGTTGACCTCGATGATGTCGGTCAGCTTGTTCTTGGGCGCGAACTCCTCCAGCCACACGGCCGCGCCCACGCCCACCGGAATGGCGATCAGGGCGGTGACCAGCAGCATCAGCGCCGAGCCCACGATGGCCCCCAAGACCCCCGCCAGCTCCGGCTGGGTCGAATCGCCCTGGGTGAACAGGGTGGTGTTGAAATGGGCGGACACCGCGCCGTCGGCTTTCAGCCGCTCCAGCCAGTCGATCTGCTGGTTGGTCAGGCGACGCTGGTCTTCGGGCGTATCGCGCGAGATCTCGCCCTTCAGATAAAGGTCGGCGTCGTCGGACAGCGGCGCGTCGATCGCGACCGTCTGGCCGATCACCTCTGGCCGGCGGCTGACCGTCTCGGCCGCCGCGAACTTCAGCTCGGACGAGAACAGCGCGCGCATGGCCGCGGCCTGCTCGCCCGTCGGATCGGCCACGCCCCAGCGCGCCAGCAGCTGCTGCGCCGTCAGCTCCTCGAAGTTGGCGCCTTGCGGATAGGTGCGATCGACGCGCGCCGGATCCATGTAAACGGGAACGGACGCGCTGTGGGCGTAGAAGGCGGTGTGCCCCTGCTCCACGATCCGGCCCAACAGGATGACCAGGAACAGCAGCGCCGCGCCGATGGCGATGCGGCCGTACCACTTGAAGCGCTGCTCGCGCGCGTGCCGGCGCCGCAGCCCGACCTTCAGCCGGTCCAGGCGCTTGTCGGGCGCGGCCGCCAGGGCGTCGGGGGTCGCGTCAGTCATACTGTTCCCGATAGGTCTGGACGATCCGCTGGGCGATGATGTTCAAGGTCAGCGTCACCAGGAACAGCGTCAGGCCGAGGCCGAAGGCGGCCAGCGTCTTGGGGCTGTTGAACTCCTGATCGCCGGTCAGCAGCGTCACGATCTGCACCGTCACGGTGGTCACCGTGTCCAGCGGGTTGAAGGTCAGGTTGGCGGCCAGGCCCGCCGCCATGGTCACGATCATGGTCTCGCCGATCGCGCGCGACACCGCCAGCAGCAGCGCGCCCGCGATGCCCGGCAGGGCGGCGGGCAGCAGCACCCGCTTGACCGTCTCGGACTTGGTCGCCCCCATGGCCGAGGAGCCGTCGCGCAGACTCTGCGGGACCGCGTTCAGGATGTCGTCCGACAGCGAGGAGACGAACGGGATCAGCATGATCCCCATCACCGCGCCCGCCGTCAGCGCCATCTGGTTCTGAACCAGGGCGAGATACTGGCCGACGCCGTTCAGCGGCCCGCCGATCAGGAACAGGCCGATCTCGTTGAAGAAGACGCGCAGCAGCGGCCCCACCGTCAACGCCGCAAAGAAGCCGTAGACCACCGTCGGCACGCCGGCCAAAATCTCGAGCATCGGCTTGACCACCGCGCGCGTATGGGACCCCGCGTACTCCGACAGATAGATGGCCGACATCAGCCCGATCGGCGCGGCCACGGCCATGGCGATCATCATGATCAAAAGGGTGCCCGCAAACAGCGGGACCGCGCCGAAGGCGCCGGACGAGCCCACCTGGTCCGCGCGGATCGCCACCTGCGGGCTCCACTGCGTCCCGAACAGGAACTCGGTCACCGGCACCGACTGGAAGAAACGGAACGAGTCCCACACCAGCGACGAGATGATGCCGATGGTGGTCAGCACCGCCACCGCCGAACAGACGAACAGCGCGCCGTAGACCCAGCCCTCGACCCGATTGCGGATGCGCCTGTCGGGCCGCAGCTGGGTGAAGGCCCACAGCCCTCCCAGTACGGCCAGCAGCACCGCCGCCAGCGCGCCGCCCCACTGCAGGGTGCGCTCGATGCGGATCATGCGTTGCCCCTCGGCGGGCAGTTCCTGCGCCAGGGGGGCCGGCCAGATCTGCAGCGCCGGCCGGCCCTGCCCGACCAGGCGGGCGTCGGCGAAAAAGGCCTGACGGCGGAAAGGCTCAAGCTGAGCGACGCTTTCCGGTGCGCCCGCGCGGATCAACCGGCTTTCAACGCCGCCCGAGAAAGCTGCGGCGAGAACCAGCGCCAGAAGCGCGGGCGCGGCGACCCAGATCAGGGCGTAGGCGCCGTGCTGGCCGGGCCGCGAGTGCGACCGCACGCCCACGGCGCGACGACGCGCCACCGCGCGACCGCCGAACCACGCCGCTGCGGACAGCGCGATCAGAACAAGCAGGGACAGCCAGATCATTCAGGGTCCAACCAGACGCCGCAGGGAGAAAAGCCGCGAGTCTCCCCCCGGGAGCATCACGGCGCGGAACCTGCCCGCGAATGGTCAGCGGATTACGACGGCTAGATGACAGTTGCGTAACAGCGAAGGTTGACGGCCGCGGCTAGGAATCCTGCCTGGGCATGGGGAACCAGGCCGTGAAGGCCGCGCCGGCCCCCAAGGTGCTTTCCACCGTCAAGCCGCCCTGGTGGCGGTTGACGATGTGCTTGACGATGGCGAGGCCCAGACCTGTGCCCAGACGCTCGCCGCTCTTTTGCCCCTCCACCCGATAGAAGCGCTCGGTCAGGCGCGGCAGGTGCTCGCGCGCCATTCCCGGTCCATGGTCGCGCACCGTGACGGCGGCGTAGCGCGTGCCGACGGTGCGGTCGGGCGTCAGCAGCGAAAGCCGCGTCGCTCCGGCCATCTGGCTTGCGATGGCCTGATCGAACGTCAGGTCGCGGCGCACGATGACGTCCACCGCGCCGCCGGACGGCGAGTATTTCACGCCGTTGTCCAGGAGGTTCTGCACCACCTGCACGATCTCGTCCCGCTCGCCGACCACGATCGTGCGCCCTTCGGCGTTCAGCCGCACCTCGACCTGACGATCCTTGACCAGCACGCTGACCGCGTCGATGACGTCGGAGGCGGCGGCGTCCAGCGCCACGCGGCCGGACGGCGGGATGTGCTCGTTCAGCTCGATGCGGCTGAGCGACAGGAGGTCCGCGACCAGCCGCGTCATGCGCTCGGCTTGCGCCGCCATGATGTCCAGGAAGCGGTCGCGAGCGCGCGTGTCGTCGCGCGCATGCCCCTTCAAGGTCTCGATAAAGCCGCTCAGCGACGCCAGCGGGGTGCGCAGCTCGTGGCTGGCGTTGGCCAGGAAGTCGACGCGCATCATCTCGGTCCGGCGCGCATCCGTTTCGTCGCGCAGCACCAGAAGCGCCAGGGCTTCGCCTGGCCGTGTGGGCGACAGCGGCCGCGTCCATGCCCGCCAGCGGCGATCACGCGCCCCGCCGGTCGCATAATCCGTGACCTGGGACACACCGCCGAAAAGCGCCTCGTCCACCGCCTCCAGCACGCCGGGATCGCGCATGACCTGCACCAGCAGCCCGCCCCGGCGTTGCACCCTCAAGAGGTCCCGCGCCGCCTGATTGGCCATGACGATGCGACGACCGGCTATGTCGTCCGGCTCCTCGCCGCTGACGATCAGAACCGCGTCCTCCAGCGCCTCAAGCGCGCCGTCCAGCAGTTCGGACGAAACCAGCGCCTCGCCTTCGGGCGTTTCCGGCGCCAGCGGCTCCACGCCTGGTGAAGGTTCGCGGGAGCGGCTGATCAGCCAGGTCGACGCCGCGACCAGCACGGCCCCTCCGATCAACGAAGGCGCCAGTTCCGGATGCAGGACCGCCAGACCAACAAGGATCAGCGCCGCCACGCCGCCGCTGGCGCCGGCGGTCCACAGCCGCGAACCGGAGGCGGGCGCGACAGGCGACGACGAGAATTCGTAAGACATCTTACCCCTGGCGGCCTCCTGCGTTCGGACTCGACCATGTTCGCCTGTCGCTGAACCTCTCCTTGCACGGAGATTGTGACGGCTGATCGAGGATGTTTCCCGACGCAAGCTTCGCCGCACGGAATCTTCAGAAGTGCGTGGCAGGGTCGCGGGCGAAGAGAGATCCGCCTTGAACCGTTTCCTGTTTTGTCTGGCCCTTGAACACGATTGGCGGTTGACGCTGCTGGCGGGCCTTGTCTGCCTGATCGGCGTCGCCACCGCCTTTCATCTGATGGAGCGCGCGCGCGTCCGCCGAGGCCTTGTTCGTCGAAACAAGATCGTGCTGGCGGCGCTGGTGGGCGCACTGGCGATCTGGGCGACGCACTTCATCGCCATACAGGGCTATGTCGCGGGCGCAGACATGACGTTCGACCCCTGGATGACGCTGGCGTCCCTCCTCGTGGCCCTTGTCGGCATCGGCGCAGGGATCGTCATGGCCATGTCGGGCGCCAGTTCGCTGACGCGTTGCATCGCGGCGTCCGCGGGCGTCGCCAGCATCGCCGCCATGCACTACATCGGCATGGCGGCGATGAACCTGCCGTCTGAAGTGACCTGGGATCGTGGACTGGTCGTTGCGTCGGTGATCGCGGCCATGATCGTCGGGATCGGCTCTGCAGCCTGTTACCGCCGGGACGACCGTCTCCGGTTCTGGATCACCACCGGGGGTGCGGTGCTCTCGGTGCTTGTTCTTCACTTCCTAGGAATGGCGGCGCTGACGCTGGGCGCGCCTGTGTCCGTCGCGCCTCGCGGCGGTCTCGACCCCTCTTCCATGCAGATCATCATGGCCGGCGCCGTGCTGTTCGTGATCGGCGTCGTCCTGATCAGAAGCTGGACGACCTTCACCGCACGATCCGGCGCCTTGCGCCAGATCCGCGAAGCGGTGGACGCCATGCCCGATGGCTTGGCCTTTTTCGACTCGGAAGACCGCCTGGTGCTGTGGAACGCGCGCTTTGTGGAGGTGAATCCGGAGATCGCCGATCACCTCAGGGTCGGCATGACGGGTCGCGACATCCTGCAACTCGGATTGGATCAGCAGATCTATCCGGACGCTCGCGGTCGGGAGACGGAGTGGGCGGCGGAACGGATGACCCATCGCACCCGACTGTCGGCCGTCCTTGAGCAGCAGGTCGTGGATGGCCGCTGGCTCAGGGTGCAGCACCGCTCGACGGCGGAAGGCGGCGTCGTCACCGTCTGCAACGACATCACGGACCTCAAGAACAACGCGCGCATCCTGGCGGAGGCGAAGGACGCGGCCGAGGCCGCCAACCACGCCAAGAGCCTGTTCCTTGCGAACATGAGCCATGAGATCCGCACGCCCCTGAACGGGGTCGTAGGCCTGGCTCAGGTGCTCGCAAGCAGCGATCTATCGGACGAGCAGCGCGAGATGGTTGACCTGATCCAGGCTTCCGGGGCCACGCTGCAGACCCTTCTGGGCGACATTCTCGACCTGGCGAGGGTGGAATCCGGCCGCATCGAACTGGACGAACAGCCTTTCAGCCTGCCTGAGTTGGTGCAGGAGGCCGCGCACCTGTATGCGGCGAACGCGCGAGAGAAGCGTCTCGGCTTCCACCTCGAAATCGCGCCGGAGGCCGCCGTCTGGGTCCATGGCGATGCGGTGCGCATCAAACAGGTGCTGACCAACCTGATCTCCAACGCGGTGAAGTTCACCGACAACGGCTTTGTCGCCGTGCGTGTTGAACGCGCGGCCGACCGGGAAGACGGCGCGGCCTGCCTGCGCTTCACGGTCGAGGACACCGGCATCGGTTTCGACGCGGACGCCCGCGAGCGCCTGTTCAGCCGCTTCGAGCAGGCCGACAGCCGCATCACGCGCCGCTATGGAGGCTCCGGGCTGGGCTTGGCGATCTGCCGGCAACTGGCTGAGCTGATGGGCGGGCGGCTGGACTGCGAAAGTGAGCCCGGCGGCGGCTCGGCCTTCATCTTCACCCTGGGCCTTCGTCAGGCCGAGGCTCCGCGCGTTCCCGAACCGGCCGTCTGCTCGGAAACGAACGCTTCCCTCTCCCGCAGGGTTCTGGTCGCCGATGACCACCCCACGAACCGCCGGGTGGTGGAGCTGATCCTTGCTCAGGCGGGTGTGGAACTGACGTCGGTTGAGAACGGGGCCGAGGCGGTCGCGGCGGTGCGCGCCTGCGATTTCGACCTGATCCTCATGGACATGCAGATGCCGGTCATGGACGGCCTGACCGCAACCCGGGAAATCCGTCTGCATGAGGCGACGCTGGGTCTGCCGCGCACCCCGCTGGTGATGCTTACCGCCAACGCCATGCCCGAGCACGTAGCGGCCGGCCAGGCGGCCGGGGCCGACAGCCACCTGTCCAAGCCGTTCAACGCCGCCGAACTGCTGTCGCTGGTGGAGACTCCGCAGGCCTTGCTGGCCCAGCATCGGATCGCCGCCTGACGCTCAAGCTGGCGGTTGCGTATCGAGTGTGATGCGTGTATTAGCCCGCGCTCTTGAATTCGAGGGTGCATCACCCCGTCGCGCATGCCTGGCGTAGGCGCGGCGTTTCCGTTGTTTGTTGAGGCGAGCCACATGGCCGAGATCATTCTGAACGTGGACGTCCGCGAAGGCGTCGGCACCGGCGGCGCCCGCGCCGCCCGTCGCGCCGGCTCGGTGCCGGGCATCCTGTACGGCGGCGACAAGGCCCCGGTCGCCATCTCGGTGAACGAGAAGGATTTCCGCAAGTCGCTCTACACCGGCAAGCTGCTGGGCCACCTGGTGACGCTGAAGTACGGCGACGAGACCCAGCCGGTGATCGCCAAGGATGTCCAGTTCGACCCTGTGTCGGACCGCCCGCTGCACTTCGACCTGATGCGCGTCGACGAGCACGCCCCGGTCAAGATCTCCATTCCGGTCCACTTCAAGAACGCCGACGAGGCGCCCTTCACCCGTCAGGGCGGGTCGCTGGAAGTCGTCCGTCACGAAGTCGAGATCCTGGTCAACGCCGACAGCATCCCGGAAGAACTGGTCGTGGACCTGACCGGCCGCGAGATGGGCGACACCATCCGCTTCTCGGACATCGCCCTGCCGCAAGGCGCCTCGGCCACCATCACCGACCGCGATTTCGTGATCGCCACCATCAAGGTTTCGTCCGCCGCCCTCTCGGCCGCCGCCGATGAAGCCGCCGAAGCGCCCGCTTCGGAAGCCTGATCCCCGGATCACCGCTGAAGACACGCCCCGCCCGGCTTGCCGCGGCGGGGCTTTTCTTTGCCCGTCGCGGACGGCATGAGGACGCCATGATCATCATCGCCGGGCTCGGCAATCCGGGCGCCAAATACGAAAAGAACCGCCACAACATCGGCTTCATGGCCGCCGACGAGATCGCCCGCCGCTGGCGATTCGGCCCTTCGCGCGCCAAGTTCCAGTCGGTGGTGGCCGAAGGCGAGGTCGAGACGGCGGACGGCGCCGTCCGCGTCCTGCTGATGAAGCCGCAGACCTTCATGAACGAGAGCGGCCGTGCGGTCGGCGAGGCGGCGCGCTTCTACAAGGTCAAGCCGCAGGACATCATCGTCTTCCACGACGAAATCGATCTGGCGCCCGGCCGTTTCCGCATGAAGACCGGCGGCGGCGCGGCCGGCCAGAACGGCATCCGCTCCATCATCAGCCAGGTGGGCGCCGACTTCCGCCGAGCGCGCATGGGGGTGGGCCACCCGGGCGAGAAGCACCTGGTCATGCCGCACGTCCTGGGTGACTTCCACAAGGCCGAGCAGCCCTGGCTGCAGGCCCTGCTGAACGCCTGCGCCGACGCCCTGCCCTTCGCGCTTGCCGGCGACGACGAGCGTTATCAGGGCGAGGTGCTGCGTCTCGCGCCCGCGCCCAAGTTCAGCCCCCGTCAGGCCGCCCGCGGCGAACTGTAGAACGGGACGCCCTAGCCGCGTCCGACAAAACGCCGTAAGCCTTTGGGGTGAATCGCTCCCAGGTCGAGAACTGGTCCGCCGCGCGCTGCCTGGCCTTCCTGGCCGCGGTGTTCGCCATCGTGCTCGGCTCGCTGGTTCCGTTCGCGGCCATGGCGGCCGCTCAGCCCGGCCATCCCGTCGTCCTGTGCTCCAGCGAAGGTCCGCAGACCATCCACGTCGGCGGCGTGGACGGGCCCGCCAAGAAGCAGGCGATCGCCAAGTGCGCGGCCTGCCTGCAACCGCTCGCCGCCGCCCTGCCCGCACCGCCCGCGCCCCAGCCGCAGCCTCCCGTGCCGCTGGCGGTCGAGACGACCTGGCCTGTCGCTTCGGCCGCGCCTCCGCCGCCGGCCCGCGCGCCGCCCCGGCCGCCGTCCACCGC
>JAEYAO010000014.1 GCA_023456105.1 Pseudomonadota bacterium
CCGCCCAGAACCTGCGCAAACTGGCCAAGCTGATCCCGCCGACGACCCCGGCGGCCGCGTGAGGCGGAGAGAACCGACGCGTCCGTTACTGGCGACGACCTCAGCAGCCGCCTTTTTCAACGAAATCCACCACAAGCGGACGTTGTCACCCACGCACATAGCGAACGTTCGCAGCGACCCTCACAGCCACGGCACGGTTCGGAGCGCGTCAGATCATCGTGCATCGGCCCTTGACGTGCTCGGCCTCGGATTGTCGATTAACCAAGCGATCGGCTCGGGCAAGCTGCCAGCTTTACTGGCAAGGCCCTCCTCAAGACGTTTCACTTGAACGTCCTCAAGTTGAAGGCGGCCGCTTCGCAGCGCCATCAGAAACTCTACTAACGCTTCACCCTGCGGCCGGTCATGTAGATCGCACATCTGGAGGATAAGATCGGCAATCGCCCGACTCTGGTCTCGGGACGATGCGTAATTCAATTCCACCGGCAACGCCGCACGTAGCAAAGCTGACTGGATGACGCCGTCATTAAATCGCGAGAAGACCTCCGGCGAGAGGACGGTCTGGGTGTTGGCGTCGTTCAGCAGCCTGCGCGGTGCATGTGGACCCACTCCTGTCCGCAGATGCTCAAGAATAGCGGCGATGGTGACAAATACGTCCGCCTGATCGGCGTTCGTGGCGTCGCCTCCTTCCCAGAAGGCGAAGTTCTGGCGGAGGGCAAGCGGCTCCGCGTCCCCTGCTAGAAACAGATTATCCGTCAGCCCGACCGATGTTTCTCCAAGAGCCGCGAGCCGATCTCGCAGCGCAGCCGGCAACTCGTCATCGAAGATTTGCAGATACTCGACTTCAAGACGCCAACTGCCGGTGGCGCGTCGCCTGTCAATGGGCAGGTCGAACAAGCGCACGAAGCGATGGCCGCCAAACTCCAGATTTCGCCTGAGCATATCAACGGCTTCAGCACTGGCGGCGCTGACGATGGTCGTGAGAAATATCCGAACTGATTTTGGAGTATAGTCTCTCAGGGCGCGGCTGACCGAGAGCAGTTCCCGCCCATGCCCTGTCGCGCCTGAGATAACCAGCACCGGGGCTGTAGGATTGTTTCCCGTCCAACTCCCGCAGCCACTCTCGATCGATGTGTGGCTAAGAATATCCCAGTCAGGTTTTCGGCCCGTTTGACGTTCAACTTCAGCGACAAGCGCATCAGCGAGGGCCTGGGTGTCCTGGTGATCATCCGCCAGCACAAGCGCCTTGGTTGTTATAGGAATTACAGCGCAGGCTTTCTCACGCAGCCAGCGCTCGCCGTGCGCAGTTCTCAGCAGAGCTTCAACGTCGACCCAAGGAGCTTTGCCATCGTCCGCAGGGTTCGACCGGAGCATCGAAAACACCCCCCCGCCCTTAACTTTGGCCAGAACGGCTACGGAATCTGGCGCATCAGCTTTCAAGGGCGTGACGGCTGACGCCGGCATCGCCTCGGCTACAAAATGTTCTCCGAGCAACCGGATCGGGCGGCTTGCGCGCAGGGGCGAAGCACGCTCGCCCTCAGGCGGTGAAAAGCCCGAGGGATTCAAGGTCTCGTCGAAGCGCAAATCGCAAAGAACGGCTGTGCCTTCAGGAGCGTCAGCCGTAGAGAATATCGTCAGCACGTCGCGCCGTTCTCGAACCTTTCCTGCAAGTGCAGCGGCCATGGTTCCCGATTCAGACGCTGAGACCAGACCAACTTCTCTGCGGTCTCGTGAGAAGGAGTGGGCGTCGATGCCTTCATAAGAGCGAAACGTCCTGACTTGAGCCAACTCGCCGCCATAGCTCCGGCCCTTCAAGAGTTGGGCGGCGAAGACGAGATGAGAAATCGACGACGTATCAACGTGCACGACGCTGACGTCTGTTTGGAGCCAAGGCAGGAGCCAGAGCGCCGCGAAATAAATCTCTGGCCCCTCCGAGAGGGCCTGCGCAGCCCGCAGAAACCGGCGCGCCGGTTTCCCGGAAGGTTTTACGAAGTGAGCCGTAGGTCCCGCCTCGAGCATAGCGGCACGAATCCGAAACATGTGGGTCAGGCCCTGCCGACGCAGCGATGTCGACAGCGTCTCTGTCACAGCGCTTGCAGAGCCGAGCTTGTCATGCAGCCATAGGAAGCCGGATGCATCGTACGCGAGGACGTCGATTACCGTTCCACGATCCGAAAGTGGATCCCAAGCCATATGACTTCGATCAATCGACAGGGCCGCTCCGACCTGGCCTTCAGGAACGATCAGATAAACCTGTTCTGGAGCGGCTCCGGTTCGGGTCTCACGCTGAACGACCGCTTGCAGATCGGTCTCGGCAAGCGCAGTGGGACCGCAGAAGATGACGAGGGTCGAAGCAGCCAGTGGCGCGTCCTCGGTAGAACACCTAAACCCGAAGAGGCCACTCATTGACGGGCTCCCCGTCTCACTGGGAGCATAATCGTCAAGACCGTGCCATCCGCCCAGGCATGTCGTTGCGCGGCGGTGCTGCCCGTGACGGCGTCTTCCATCTCGACATCGGCAGGCTTAAACAGAGTAGATTCGGCAAACGAGCGAGCGAGCGACAGGCGGCCCGTCCTTAGCCTTACAAAGCCTCCCCGTTCGCTGGTAAGACGGAGGATGCGATAAAGCCCATTCCCAGCACTGTTGTTACCCTTCGTCGTGCCGCCTTTTTGCAGACAAGCGTAGACTGCGGTTAGTTCTTCCTCGAGCGTGACGTCGCCATGACGGATGTTGCGAGGCTCCCGGGCTCTGAACCACGACTGAGCTAGGCCCGGACCACCGTCAAAAACGGATAGCTCGATAAACTGCGCATTGCGCCCTTGACCTTCGTCTTCAGCGACCGCTTCGAAATACTTACGAAAGACACGATGATGGCCGGCCGCATCGACCAGTCGGGCGCGCTCAACATAGCGCCAACCCACGGTCACGCCCCGGGTGGACCGAGGAAGTTCGTCCTTCTTCCAGTTCGTCCGCGCATGCTCATGGGTATTTTGGAAGGCTTCAAACAGAATTCCCGAAGCGGGTTCAGCCAAGTCCAACGCTGCCGGCAACCGGGTTTCTGATGTCATGAGAACGGTGAAGCAATTGCGCAGAAAATCCGCCAAATCCCTTGCAGATCTGACGGTCTCTCCCGCACCGCTGTAAAGTCGCACGGGCCGGCCAAGATGGTGTGCGTTATCCATGCTGAGCAAGGTGATGGAGTTGGCCGCTTTGATGTCTTCCAGCCGTCCGTCGTGCATCTCGCGGACATATCGTTCGGCCAGCATCATCGCCGCACGACGGGACACGCTCTCGCCATTTTGACTGACCACCGATCGAGCTGCATTCAGCGCCGCGAGCCCGACTGGCGAACTGGCAAAATTCGCCGCCGAAACGCTTCCCAGTTCAGGCGCATATAGCTTCAACTGCGCGTCAGGGTTCCTGCCCCATGTCGCAATTAGTTGCATCAAAGATGCTGTGGCTCCCACAGCTTCGGCCTTGATCAAGTTGGGAAGACTCAATCGCGACTCGCCCTCCGCGAGGCTCGAAAGGTGATCTTCGAACTGATCGAGCGTGAAAGACTTGCGAACTTGGATCATAGCCAGCCGTTCTGAACCAAAACTCATTGAGATGACAATGGTCGGGCACCCCACCCGGATGAACTATACTACCTCGACGGCAGGGCGTTCCGGCAGACGCGTGGAGGAGAGCCCGGCAGTCTCCAGCGCGGCGCAGGACGCCCCGAATTCAGTGACGGGGACCGCGACGCACAGAAAATTCGGCGGGCGGGTGACGGCCACGTAACCGACAGCGGACGCTGTAAAGGTCGCCTAAGAGTCAGGTCCGGTCAAAGCTCCCTACGTTCAACTGGACTTCCAAGCCCGTTAGAGCGGTAGTCGGGACATGCCGAACGACGATGACCCGCTCTCCCCCATCCTGGACCCCGAGGACGCGCTGGAAGCCAAGCTACGGCTAGGTGTACTCGCCTCCAGCCTGCTGGATCGCGCGGACGTCATGTGCACCGACGTCGGCATCCTGCGCCAGCAGATAACGGGTCAGATGCTGCAGGTGCTGGCGCGGGACTTCTCCAAGCTCGTGGACGCCATGGAGGTGCTGGAGCGTCACGGAAGCACACGTCTCAGTCGAATGTGACCAGCTCCGGCAGCGTCACCCCAAGCCCCTCGGCCAGCTTTCCCAACACGGTCACGGTGGGGTTTCGGATGCCCCGCTCCACCCCCGACACATAGGTTCGGTGCAGACCGGCGCGATCGGCGAACTCTTCCTGCGAGAGGCCCTGGTCCTGACGCAGTCGCTGCACGCGCGCGCCCAACTTGCGACGGAGATCCATCCCGCCAGATGCTGCGG
The DNA here is from genome assembly GCA_023456105.1 of Pseudomonadota bacterium. Lineage (GTDB taxonomy): Bacteria > Pseudomonadota > Alphaproteobacteria > Caulobacterales > Caulobacteraceae > Brevundimonas. Next base: position 4,342 of record JAEYAO010000014.1, read on the forward strand.
CCGCACCCGATCGGACGACAGCCGATGAGTCTCATTTCAGTTGACTGCGGCACTTGGTTCGAGCGACCAGCACCTCGTCGCATGTGACTCATCGGATGAGTCGCTGAAGTAGGTTGGAGGGCGTGTGGCGGGCTTCAAAGTCATATTGGACGATCTCGGCATCGAGACCGCGTCGGCATCCTGCAGTCGATCAAGGATCATGTTCGCCGACGCCCGGAGCAAAATCCGGCAGTATGGAGCGGTGGGCATCCAGCCGATTTCGGCGGACAGCACCACCTCCGGCGCGCTGAAGGGGGCGGCCTGGGGCCTGATCCTCGCGGGCCCTCTCGGCCTTGCCGTCGGGTCCATGGTGGGCGGCGGCATGAAGGTCGCCTTCGAGCTCCGGACGCTCGAGGGCGAGACTCTCAAGTGCATCGCCACCAAGGGCGCCTACCTCGACATCAAGAAGCAGGTGGAAACCCGCCCGGCCCAGCCCAAGCCGCCGAAGAACGTCCGCGTCCGCCATGAGGGCCCCCGCACCGTGGGCGTCGGTCTCTTGGTCGGTCTTGCCCTGTTCCCCCTGGTCTTTGTCTGGCTGCTCCTTCGACGCGACCACACTGTCCGGGCCCGCATCCTGGGCGCCGCCTGGACAGTAATCTGGTGCATCGGCGTGGGAAGCATGCCCGCGTCGCCGCCGGAACCAGCGGCCGAGGCGGTAACCGCCTCGGGGATCACCTAGGTCCGGTCTCTGATCTCGCGCCGCTCGTAAGGGTGAAGAGCCGTTCTTCCTCCCCGTCCAACGGCCCAGTTTAGGAATTGGCTGAGGCTGTCGACCTGGTCATCGTACCGACCATCAGGGAAGGCCTGAAGCTCGTGACGCAGCTGTTCCAGCCATGGAGCTGACCGGGGCAGCTTGCCCACGCCGCTGTACAGGCGATCGACGGAGGCGAAGAAGCGCTCCACTTTCGGCAGACGTGCGGAGATGCTCACGGCGCGGCATCCAGGCGCAAAGTTGCTCCGGTCGCCGCCAAGACCTCGGTGGTCTCGGACGAGGTCGGGCAATAGCGCCAGACCAACGGAGGCTTTCTCGACGAGGATGAAGTCGGCCTTCCATTTACGACGCTCCGCTCGCACTCGAGCCAGGAGGTCGGGATACGTCAGCTTGACGCGGATGACGTCGAGCAACAGCCACGCCTCTCCGTCGTGCCCCCAGACCGTGCCCACGGAGTGGTCTGAGTTGGGGTCGCAGGTGGCGGCCGCGTCCCAACTATGAACAACCTTTTGGAGCCGGTCGCGCTCTGGTGGTTCGTCGTAGAACTGTACCTTCTCCCAGCGTAGGATGTCATTGTCCGCAGCGCTCGGGTTCTGCTGCCACTGGGCTTCGAACACGCGGTTTCCGACATCCCGCCTGAACGCCTCGAGCACCTCGAGCGGTTCTCGCCGAGGGTTCAGGACGTCGCCAATCCGGCGTGCGTGCACGGCGCCGCGGGTCAGCGGGATGATCTCATCCCGGACCGCGATGGCGGGAAGGTCGAGGTGTCTATAGGAATCCTTCGCCGTCAGGTGCGCCGATACGTCGTCCTCGTGCAGGCGCTGCATGATCGCCACGACGGAGCCGGTCTTCTTGTCCTCCAAGCGCGACATCAGTGTCTCGTCGACGAACCGCTTGGCTCGGGCCCTGGCCTCCGGGTAGGAGCCCTCGCTGGCCTTCATGAGATCGTCCATGATGATCAGATGGGCTCCGATGCCCGTCACGGTACCGCCGACGGCCGTTGCGTAGCGGTAGCCGCCCCGGGCCGTCGTGAACTCCGATGTCGTATTGCGAACGATGGAGGACGCCATCTCTGGGAAGACGTCGGCGTACCAGTTCGATTCCACCACTGATCTTCCCCCGTAAAAGTGGACGGGGTTAAGCCGCTTTGCGCTCGGCCTCAGCGGGGCTGATATAGCCCAGTGCTGAGTGCAGGCGATGGGGATTGTAGAAGCCCTCGATGTATCCGAACAG
>JAEYAO010000017.1 GCA_023456105.1 Pseudomonadota bacterium
CCGCCCAGAACCTGCGCAAACTGGCCAAGCTGATCCCGCCGACGACCCCGGCGGCCGCGTGAGGCGGAGAGAACCGACGCGTCCGTTACTGGCGACGACCTCAGCAGCCGCCTTTTTCAACGAAATCAGCCAGAAGCGGCTATCGCGCCAACAAATGTCCGAGTCACACGCGCATAAACCGCGACCCGCGGGCTCAAGCGACGCTTTCTGGCTAGTTTCTGGTTAGCACTTCTGAAGCGGTCGAGCTAAGTGTCTGAAAGGAATGGTGGATGCGACAGGGATTGAACCTGTGACCCCCTCGGTGTGAACGAGGTGCTCTCCCGCTGAGCTACGCATCCGGCCGCTTGGGAGGCGGCGACATAGCCTGATCGCGCGAGACGCGCAAGCGCCGCGTCAGGAAAGCGCTTGCTCCGGCGCCGTGCATCGTGTGGAGGAACGACTGTTTCCTTGCTTGCCGATCCGAGTTCCCGTGACCGCATCCGACAATCCGCATCTCGATCGCCCCTTGCGCTCCTTTGGGCGCATCAAGGCGCGGCCGATCAAACCGCGTCAGGCGGCCTTGATGGACACCCTGCTCCCGGCGATCGCCGTGCCTGACCCGAAGGCCGGCGCGGTCGATCCCCGCGCCCTGATGCCGGACGCCAAGGAAGTCTGGCTGGAGATCGGGTTCGGAGGGGGCGAGCACATGGCGGCGCAGGCCGCGCGCCGTCCCGACGCGCTGGTGATCGGCTGCGAGCCTTTCCTGAACGGCGTGGCCTCGGCGCTGCGACACGTCGAAGAAGGCGATCTGAAGAACGTCCGCATCCACGCCGACGACGCCCGCGACCTGGTGGACGCCCTGCCGGACGCCTCGGTCGACCGGGTGCTGATCCTGTTTCCCGACCCTTGGCACAAGGCGCGCCACAACAAGCGCCGCCTGATCCAGGACGAGACCACCCAGGCCTTGGCCCGCATCCTGAAACCCGGCGGTCGGCTGCGCTTCGTCACCGACTGGAAGGACTACGCCGACTGGGCGCTGGAGCGGCTCGGCCGCACGCCCGGCCTGCGCTGGCTGGCGGACGAGGCCGACGACTGGCGCGTCGCCCCGCCCGACCACGTCGTCACCCGTTATGAAGAGAAGAAGCTCGGCGACACACCGCCGATCTTTCTGGAGTTCGAGCGGGAGTGACCAAAACCTCCCGCAGGATCGACGCCCTTCGCTTTCTGATCTGCGCCCTGCTTGCTCCCGGGACGTCGGTCATCATCTGCGGGCTTCTGGCGCACATGCTGCCACAAGACGCCAAGGGATTGAGGGCGCTGGAGCCGGCGCTGCTGCTGAATCCCTTCGCCTTTCTGCTCGTCTCGGTGCTGGGCGCGCCGTCCAGCGTCATCTTCGGTCTGGCCGGGTGCCTTCTGGCGGAGCGGCGTCTCCAGGGCCGCCCCCTTTGGCTCTGGGGCGGGGCCGGCCTCGCCGCCGCCGGCGTCTATGCGGCTCTGGGGACGCTGCTGCACCGGATCCCGGCCTTTGATATCCTGGCGCCCTGGGCCGGCATGTTGCGCGAGCCTGAGCCCTGGAGCGTCGACGCCTGCATCATCGCAAGCATCCTGGCGTCCGGCCTGATCGCGGGAACCGCCTACCGGCTGGCCAGCCGAGAAGTCTAGGTCGGCTTCACCCGCTCATAGATTCCGGTCAGCACCCCCTTGGCCAGCACCGACTTGACGATGGCGGTCTTCACCTCGTCCTTGCCGGGCTTGTCGTCCCAGTCGACCACGCGGTTCAGGGCGAAGACCTGAAACAGGTAGTGGTGCGGACCGTGGCCGGGCGGCGGATCGTTCGGCAACCAGCCGACGCCGCCCATGGAGTGCTTGCCGAGACGTGCGAGGCTGGAGCCGTCCTTCAGCCCGCCTTCGCCCACGCTCGTCACCGCGGCGTCGAACACGGCGATCAGGTGAATGAACGGTTGAGGCGCCGGTATGTCCGGATCCTCGACCACCACCAGCACCTGCTTTGTCCCCTCCGGCAGGTTGGACCAGGACAACGGCGGCGACGTTCCCTCGCCGTCAGCGGTGAATCGCACCGGAATGGCGTCGCCGTCCGCAAAGGCCGGACTCTCCACCCGAATGGTCTCGGGCGCCTGGCCGCCCTCCTCGTTCAGCAGCAGCTTGTCCACGCCCGCGCGCACGCCGCCCAGCGCCTTGCCGAGGCTCGCCGGTATCTTCTGGAACATGAGGTCCTCGCATTTCGTGGTGCAGACAAAGAGAACCCGATCACGGCCGTTCGGTTCGCCGCAACCGCGTGAACAACAGGGCTGACAACCCGACAAAAGCCGCCTATAAGCGCCCTCACATCGTTAGACCGGCGTCCGACGAGACGCCGTCTCCAAGCGGCGGCCCCGGACGGCTCGCCGCTTTTTGTTTGGACCCGACCTTGCGCGCAAAGACCGCCGAAGACCGCGCCCTGCTGGAGCTGATCGACCCCGTGGCCGAGAGTCTGGGGCTTGAGGTCGTGCGCGTGCGCCTGATGGGCGGAACCCTGCGTCGGCGCCTGCAGATCATGGCCGAGCGCCCTAGCGACCACGACATCGCCGTCGAGGAATGCGCGCGCCTGAGCCGCGCCGTCTCCGAGGTGCTGGACGCCGCCGACCCCATCGCCGGCGAATATCTGCTGGAGGTGTCCTCGCCCGGCATTGACCGGCCGCTGACCCGCCCGATCGATTTCGAGCTGTTCGACGGCTTCGAGGCGCGGCTCGAGACCGACCGCATGATCGAGGGGCGCAAGCGCTTCAAGGGCATGCTGGCGGGCGTGGACGGCGACAACATCGCCATCGACCTGGACGGCGAGGACGAGACCGCCCTGATCCCCTTTGACTGGCTGGCGGACGCCAAGCTGGTCATGACCGACGCCTTGCTGAAGCGCGGCGCCGCGATCCGCGCCCAGCGCGGCGAACCCGAAGACGACGGTCTGCCGGAAGGCTCGGCCGATCAAGACACCACCACGACCCCCTCTGAGGACAACGCCTGATGGCCGTCACCGGTATTTCCGCCAACCGTCTCGAACTTCTGCAGATCGCCGACTCCGTCGCGCGCGAGAAGAACATCGAACGCGAGATCGTCATCGAAGCCATCGAGGAGGCGATCCAGAAGGGCGCCAAGTCGCGCTACGGCGCCCACCACGACATCCGCGCCAAGATCGACCACAAGACCGGCGAACTGCTGCTGACCCGCCACGTCACCGTGGTCGAGGACGACTGGCAGCCGGAAGACGAGCTGGAAGAGTTCAACGACAGCGCCATGGTGCGCCTGCGCGACGCCTCCAAGCGCGACCCCGAAGCCGAAGTCGGCAAGGAATACGTCGAAGTCCTGCCGCCGTTCGAGTTCGGCCGCGTCCAGACCCAGATGGCCCGCCAGGTCGTGACCGGAAAGGTCCGCGAGGCCGAGCGCGCCAACCAGTACGAAGAGTTCAAGGATCGCGTCGGCGAGATCGTCAACGGCACGGTCAAGCGCGTCGAATACGGCAACA
>JAEYAO010000024.1 GCA_023456105.1 Pseudomonadota bacterium
AGAACCTGCGCAAACTGGCCAAACTGATCCCGCCGCTGACGCCAGCGACCGCGTGAGGCGGGAGAGAACCGCCGCGTCCGTTACTGGCGGCGACCTCAGCAGCCGCCTTTTTCAACGAAATCGGCGCGAAGCGACACGGCTGACGATGGGGGAAGTCTCCCGAAGAAGACTCCCCTCATCAACCCTGGATCGCTTCGCGATCGACGGGCCACTTCTCCCGCAAGCGGGAGAAGGTCTGGTCGTTAGGCGGCCTTCTCGAACAGGTTCTGCCAGCGGCGCGGTTCGCGGTTCTTCCAGGCTTCGCGGTGATAGGCGTCCGAGCCGATCAGCGGCACCACCGTGGTCGCTTCGGCGAAGACCATCTGCTCGTGCGTGGTCTGCACCTTGCCCCAGGAGGCGGCTTCCTTCAGCGTGGAGGACGAGCAGGCGCCGTCGCGCACGTCGGCGACCGTGATCTGGACCGCATAGCGGTGCATCTCGGCTTCGACGCCCAGGATTTCGGCGCACACCACCGTGTCCTGCGCGAAGTTCTTGGGAACGCCGCCGCCGACCATGAACAGGCCGGTGACGCCCGCCGCGATCTTGATATCGGTCAGTTCGCGGAAATCGGCGATGGCGTCCAGCATCATGTAGGGCTGACCGGCGGCGGCGCGCTCCTTCTGGTGCTTGACCAGGCCGAAGCCGGCCGAGGAGTCGACGAAGGCCGGGCAGAAGATCGGCACGCCCATTTCATAGGCGGTCTGGATCAGCGAGCCTTCCTTCTTGGCGTTGCCCTCCGACAGCCACTTGCCCATCTCCCAGATGAACTCGCGCGAGGAATAGCCGCGCGGCTCCAGCCGGTTGGCGATCTCCAGGATGGTGTGGTCGCAGGCCTGGAGTTCTTCCTCGTCGATGTAGGTGTCGTAGATGCGGTCGATGTAGTTGTCGCGCAGGACGTTGTCGTCGACCTGGCCCGCCGCCTGGTAGTGCTTGAAGCCCAGGGCCTCAAAGAAATCCATGTCGACGATCGAGGCGCCGGTGGCGACCACCGCGTCGATCATGCCGAACTTCACCATGTCGCGGTACACGTGCATGCAGCCGCCGGCCGAGGTCGAGCCGGCCAGGATCAGCCACGGCGAGCAGTCCTTGTCCTCCAGCGCCATGTTGAAGATGTCGGCGGCGCGCGCGGTGTCGCGCGACGAGAAGCTCATCTTGCGCATGCTGTCGATGATCGGACGGGCGTCGAACGAAGTGATGTCGACGTGCTCGACGACGTTCTGCAGCAGTTCGGCCTTGGCGTTGGTTTGAACGGGAGCGTTCATTTCGGAGGTTTCCCTGTGATTTGAGCGCCCGTCGAGATCGCAGGCATGCCGGGACGGAGCGACCGACAAGCCCGATTGTTCCCACCCCAACCCGTCACCCTCGGACTTGATCCGAGGGTCGGAAGGTCTGTCGCATGGCCCTAAGCGAGACGTGCGGACGGTCCGATCCTCGGGTCGAGCCCGAGGATGACAAGCTGAAGAAGGGTCTACTTCCGACGCTGCTTGCGCTGACCGGCCTTGCCCTTGGGACGCGACAGACGCACGACCTTCCTGGCCGCCTCCTCCGCCGTGGTGCGCACGGTGGGGATGGAGCGCGGCGCCAGGCCGTAGAGCGAGGCCATCGGGGCGTCCTCGACCACGGCGACGTCGTGTTCGCCATAGCCGTTGAAGCCGGTGGTCATGGCCACGCCATAGGCGCCCAGCATGCCGATCTCGATGAAGTCGCCTTCGCGCACGTCGGCCGGCAGCCAGAACGGCCCCGGCATGTGGTCGATGGAGTCGCAGGTCGGGCCGTAGAACTGAAACGCCTTCAAATCGCCAGACGCCTCTCCGCCCCGCACCAGCTTGGTCGGGAAGGGCCAGCGCGAGTGGGTCGCGTCGAACAACGACCCGTAGGAGCCGTCGTTCAGATACAGGGCGTCGCCTTTGCGCAGGTCCACACGCGCCAGCACCGACGACGATTCCGCCACCAGCGCCCGGCCCGGCTCGCACCACAGCTCGGTCGTCTCCGAAACCGGCATCTCGTTGAAGCCGCGATGGATCGCCTCGGCGTATTCGTTCAGGTCCGGCGGGACCATGCCCGGATAGACGGACGGAAAGCCGCCGCCGACATCGACGATGTCCACGATCACGCCCGCTCTGGAGATCGAGCGGCCGACCTGCGCCATGGCCGCCTGATAGGCGGTGGGGCGCATGCACTGGCTGCCGACGTGGAACGACACGCCCATCAGGCCGTCCTTGACCGCCTGGCGCGTGGCCAGCAGCAGGGCCGGGGCCTGATCCGGCGAGACGCCGAACTTGCCCGACAGCGTATAAGCCGCGCCGTCCGCCGACACCGCCATGCGCACGATCAGGTTCAGATCGTCCGCGCCGCCCGTGGCGTCGAGGATCTTGTCCAGCTCCTCCACGCAGTCCAGCGAGAAGGTGCGCACGCCGTGATCGAAATAGGCGCGGGTGATGGCCGAACGGCTCTTCACCGGGTGCATAAAGGCCAGACGCGCATCACGGCTGACCGAGCGCACCAGCTCGATCTCGGCGAGGGACGCCACGTCGAAGCCGCGCACGCCCGCCTCCACCAGGGTCTCGACGACCCAGCGCGAGGGGTTCGCCTTCACGGCATAGAAGACGTCGGCCTTTAGATTATCCTGGAACCAGCGCGCCGCTACGGAAACCGAACGCGGCCGCACGAGTGCGACTGGACGTTCAGGAGGCCGCTCGCGGACCAGGTCCAGGGGAAGCTGGTACGTGCGCAATTCACGTAACCCCCTGTTAGTTGTTAACCCAGACCGGCGTTAGCAGCGCGTAACGGTTAGACCTACGGGGTCCGCCGGAAGGCGCGATATGGGGTGATCGCCCTGTCATGTAAAGAGGCAATTTCGTGGCCCGCCGTGCATCCTTTCGTCCGGCAACCGCCACGCTGGCCGGCCGTTTGGCGGCGATGAGGTCGAACCCATGAATCGATGGCTGTTTCTCTGGAGGCGCCTGTCACGCCAGCTGTGGTGGCGGGCCAGCCTTTATGCGGGCCTGGGCGTCGTCGCCGCCTTGATCGCCACCTTTGGCGCGCCCTGGGTGCCCGAGGCGCTGGCCGAGCGCTTCGGCGGGGGATCGGTGGAAGCGGTGCTGTCGATTCTGGCTTCAAGCCTTCTGGCCGTGGCGACCTTCTCTCTGGGGGCGATGGTCACCGCCTACACCAGCGTCTCCTCCACCGCGACGCCTCGCGCCGCGGCCCTGATCACCGAGGACGAGAGCACGCAGAAGTCGCTTGCGACCTTTGTCGGGGCCTTCCTGTACGCCGTGGTCGGGGTGACCGCCATTAACGCCAGCTATTATGGCGCGGAAGGCCGAGCGATTTTGTTCCTGTTCAGCCTGGTCGTGGTGGCCCTTGTGGCGTTTCGGCTGCTCGCCTGGATCAACCGCCTCACTCGTCTGGCGCGGCTTGATCATACCATCGAGCGGGTGGAGGCGAGCGCCGCCCGGGCGCTGGCCACCGACGCCGGAAGGCGCAGGCTGGGAGGACGCTCCGGAGAGCTGACGCAGGGGGATTATCTGTGCGCCCCGACGACGGGCTATGTTCAGAACATAGACGTGGCGGCCCTTCAATCCATGGCCGAACGGCTCGACGCGGATATCCAGATCCTGGCTCGACCTGGCGCTTTCCTGCGGCGTGGCGAGCGCCTGATGCGCATTTCCCGCTCCGGCGTCGATCCGACGGAACAGAACCGCCTGATCGCCGCCTTCATCATGGGTCGCGCCCGCTCCTTTGAACAGGACGCCCGTCACGGTCTGGTCGTGCTGGGCGAGATCGCGGCCAAGGCGCTGTCCCCGGGAATCAACGATGCGGGCACGGCCATCGCCGTGATCGGCTCCGGCGTGCGCTTGTTGGATCAATGGGCGCGCGACGCCGCCGAGACGCCGGAAGACGAGAGTTGTTCACGCCTTCTGATCGCGGCCGTGCCCCCGCATGATTTCATCGAGGACCTTTTCGCGCCTATCGCCCGGCACGGCGCGGGAGAGCTTTCCGTGGCCATTCGCCTCATCAAGGCGCTTCGTTCGCTGGCTGCGATCGAAGGCGACCTGGGACGCGCCGCCGCGCAGGCGCAGGACCGCGTCCTAGCGCTGGCCGCCCTGCGTCTGGACGATCCGGAGGAGCGCCGCCGGCTGGAGCGGGAGCTGGCTCTCGCCGGCTGACCTCTGCGCTCGCTCTGGACGTTAACCGGCATGCTGTGCGATTAAGGGTTGCCTTGGCGCACGTCTCGCGTCATGCGGCGCCCCTTTCGCCACAGCCTCCCAGCGAGTTCATGAGTTCATCAGCCGCCGCAGCCGCCCCGGGCCTTGTCCTGGCGCGCGACGTGTCGAAGACCTTCGGTTCGCGCAAGGCGCTGGACGGCGTCTCCGTCCAGGTCGCCGCGGGCGAGATGGTCGCCCTGATCGGCCCTTCGGGCTCGGGCAAGTCCACCCTGCTGCGCTCGATCACGGGCCTTCAGACTATCGACGCCGGTCCCGGCGTGATCCAGGTGTTCGGCGAAACCGTGCAAAAGGACGGCCGCACCACCTCGGCCACCCGGCGCGCGCGCGGTCGCTTGGGCATGATCTTTCAGCAGTTCAACCTGGTGGGCCGGCTCAGCCTGTTCTCCAACGTCATGCTGGGGGCGCTGGGCCGCATTCCGGCCTGGCAGGGACTGTTCGGCCTGTGGCCCCGCGCGGACAAGGATAAGGCCATGGCGGCCCTGCACCGAGTCGGCGTCTCCGACTACGCCGGTCAGCGCGCCAACACCCTGTCGGGCGGCCAGCAGCAGCGCGGCGCCATCGCCCGCGCCATTGTGCAGGGCGCCCAAGCCATCCTGGCCGACGAGCCTGTCGCCTCCCTCGACCCCGTGTCCGCCCGCAAGGTCATGGAGCTGCTGGTCGAGCTGAACAAGCGAGACGGCATGGGCGTCATCGTCACCCTGCACCAGGTCGACTACGCCATCCGCTACTGCGACCGCGTGATCGCGCTGCAGGGCGGCAAGATCGTCTATGACGGCCCCTCCATGGGGCTGGACCAACAACGCCTGATCGAAATCTACGGTCCCGAGTTCGAGGACGCGTTCTGGGAGACCAAGGCATGAGCCTGTCCCGTCGTTTTGTCGCCGCCGTGGGCGGTCTGGCGCTGCTGGGCCTGTCGGCTTGCGGAGGCGGCGAAGAAAAGGCCGCGGGCGGCGCGCCGTCCGAAGTGGTCTTCTCCATCCTGTCGGCCGAGGGCCAGGCCTCGTCCGGCCCGCTGTGGCAGCCGCTGCTGGACGACATGTCCAAGGCGATCGGCGTGCCGGTGAAGCCCTTCTTCGGCTCGAACTACAACGTCCTGGTCGAAGCCATGCGCTTCAACCAGACCCAGGTCGCCTGGTTCTCGGCCAAGCCGGCGCTTGAGGCCGTGGATCGCGCCCAGGGCGAGGTCATCGCCCGCACCGTCGATCCGGAGGGCCGCGACAGCTACACCTCGACCCTGGTGGTCAAGAAGGGCTCGGGCATCACGCTGGACAAGGTGCTGGCCTGCGGCAAGCAGTACGACTTCGGCATCGGCGACGCCCAGTCCACCTCGGGCACGCTTGCGCCCATGACCTTCCTGTTCAATCCGCGCGGCATCGTGCCCAGCCAGTGCTTCCGTACCGTGCGGGCCGCCAACCACCAGGCCAACGCCTTCGCCGTGGCCACCGGCGTCGTGGACGTCGCCACCTCCAACTCGGTCAACACCGTCTTCCTGCGCCGCGAGAACCCGCAGGTCGCCGACCAGATCGAGGACATCTGGACCTCGCCGCCGATCCCGGAATCCGGCATCCTGCTGCGCGAAGATCTGGATCCGGCGCTGAAGGAGAAGATCCGCGCCTTTTTCCTGTCCTATGGTCAGGGCCAGGGGGCCGAGGCCGATCGCCAGCGCCAGGTGCTGGCCGGCCTGAACTATTCGATGTTCCGCGCCGCCGACGACAGCTATCTCGACCCCGTGCGCGAGATGGTCGCCGACCAGAAGCTGAGCGAAGCCCGCGCCAAGAACGACCAGGCCGGCGTCGCCGCCGCCGAGCGCGAGCTGTCGACCCTGCGCGCCAAGCGTGAGGTTCAGCCTTGAACACGGCGACCGACATGGCCGCGCGCGGCGGCCTGAACGCGGGCGTGGCGGCGTCCGCCGTGCCGCAGCCGCCCAGGAAGTCCGCCTCCGCCTGGGCGCTGGACGTCCTGCTGTGGGGCGGCATCGCCCTGGTGCTGATCATCAGCTTCGGCCCGGTGGACATGCGCCGCCTGCCGCTGCTGTTCTCCAACTCCCAGAACATCCAGCTGTACGGCCGCGACCTGCTGAACCCGGACTTCACCAACGTCCGCCAGTTGGTCGGCCAGATGTGGCTGACGGTGCAGATCGCCCTGTGGGGCACCTTCATCGCCGTCTTCATCGGCGTGCCTCTGGGCCTGGCCGCCGCGCGCAACATCGCGCCGAACTGGGTGGTCTGGCCGGTGCGCCGGGTGATGGACCTGCTGCGCTCGATCCCCGATTTGGTGATCGGCACCCTGTTCATCGTGGCCGTCGGCCTGGGCCCGTTGGCGGGCGTTCTCGCCATCGCCCTGAACACCGGCGGCGTGCTGGCCAAGTTGTTCTCCGAAGCCGTCGAGTCCATCGACAAGGGGCCGGTCGAGGGCGTTCGCGCCACCGGCGCCACCCCGCTGCACGAGATCGTCTGGGGCGTGATCCCGCAGGTCGCGCCCTTGTGGACCTCGTTCGCCCTCTACCGCTTCGAGTCCAACAGCCGCGCGGCCACCGTGCTGGGCCTGATCGGCGCCGGCGGCATCGGTCAGCTGCTGTTCGAAAGCATCCAGGCGTTTGATTATCGCCAGGTGTCGGCCATCGCCATCGTCATCGTGGTCGCCGTGACCCTGATCGACATGCTGTCGCAGGCCATGCGCAAGCGCCTGCTCTGACGGTCCCAACTCGCGAAAACCAGGGCCGTCGGCGTTCCGCGCCGGCGGCCTTTTTCGTAGCCCTCGTCTCCTTGAAAGCGTCATCGGCCGGCTAGACGGACTGTCACATTCCTATGCTCTAAGCGTCGCAAACCTCATCGAAGGATGCGCCGCCATGACCCGCCTGCTCAAGATCGCCGCCGCCTCGGCCGCCGTGCTCGCCCTCGCCGCCTGCGGCGACGGTGAAGGCGGAACGGGCTCTCAGACGGCGCGCGCCGGCATCTGGGCGGCCGGTTCCTCGACTGTCTTCCCCTTCGCGACCCGCGTGGCCGAGAACTTCGCCCGCACCTCGGGCGGCGCAGCTCCGCGCGTCGAGAGCCTGGGCACCGGCGGCGGCATCCAGGCCTTCTGCCAGGGCGTCGGCCCGTCCACGCCGGACATCGCCAACGCTTCGCGTCAGATGAAGGCGTCCGAGTTCGACCTGTGCCAGCAGAACGGCGTCACCGACATCGTCGAGATCAAGATCGGCTTCGACGGCATCGTCATCGCCACCGCCCGCAGCGGCAACAGCTTCAACTTCGAACTGAACGACCTCTACGAAGGATTGGCCAAGGAAGTGCCGGGCGCGAATGGCCAGTTCGTCGCCAACCCCAACACCACCTGGAACCAGGTCAACGGCGCCCTGCCCAACCAACGCATCCAGGTCTATGGCCCGCCGCCCACCTCCGGCACGCGCGACGCCTTCCTCGAGCTGGGCATGACCCCGGGCGCCAAGCTGGTTCCCGCCGCTGCCGCTGTTGAAGCCGCTGACGCCGATCGCTTCGAGGCCCTGGCCCACACCCTGCGCGAGGACGGCGTGTGGATCGACTCGGGCGAGAACGACAACGCCATTGTCCAGACCCTGACCCGCACGCCGGGATCGCTGGGCGTGTTCGGCTTCTCCTTCCTGGAGCAGAACCTCGACACGGTGAAGGCCGAGACCATCGACGGGGTGGCCCCCACCGCCGACACCATCGCCGACGGCTCCTATCCCCTGGCGCGCAGCCTCTACATCTACGTCAAGAAGCAGCACATCGGCGTGATCCCCGGCCTGCAGCAGTTCGTGCAGGAGTTCATGTCCGACGGCTCGGCCGGCCGCGGCGGCTATCTGCAGGATCGCGGCCTGGTGCCGCTGCCCGCCGACCAGCTGACGGCCGAGCGCGGCAAGGTGCAGGCCATGACCGCGATGACGCGCCCGCAATAAGCGGAGCCGTAGCCGGAACCTACGCTGTTCCGTCCCGTTTCCCCTCGCCTCTTTCGTCGGCGACGCCGGCTTGGCTATATGAGGCGGGACAGCTGTCAGGATCACGAATGACCACCACACCCGCGCGTCCGGCGCGCCTGCGTAAAGCCGTGCTGCCGGTCGCCGGCCTCGGCACCCGCGTCCTTCCGGGCACCAAGACGACGCCCAAGGAACTGCTCAACGTCGTCGACCGCCCCATCCTGTCCTACATCGTCGAAGAAGCGCGCGAGGCCGGGATCGAGCATATCGTCTTCGTCACCGGCCGCGCCAAACAGGCCATCGAGGACTACTTCGACCACCAGATCGAACTGGAGGCCCAGCTCGAGGCCAAGGGCAAGACCGAGATCCTCCAGGTCATGAACGCCGAACTGGCCAACGCCGGCGAGATGAGCTTCACCCGCCAGATGCAGCCCAAGGGCCTCGGCCACGCCGTCTGGTGCGCCCGCGACATCATCGGCCGCGAACCTTTCGCCGTGATCCTGCCGGACGTCATCGTGGACGGAAAGCCCGGCGCTCTGAAGCAGCTGGCCGACGTCTATGCGGAAACCGGCGGCAACGTCATCGGCGTCGAGCAGGTGCCGGAAGAGCAAACCCACAAATACGGCATCGTCGATCCGTCCGATCAGCAGGGCCGCCGCTACGCCATGAAGGGCATGGTGGAGAAGCCAGCCGCGGGAACCGCGCCGTCCAACCTGTCGATCTCGGGCCGCTACATCCTGCAGCCGGAGATCTTCGACCTGCTGGAAAACCAGACCAGCGGCGCGGGCGGCGAGATCCAGCTGACCGACGCCATGGCCCGGCTGATGACCCGCCAGGCTTTCACCGCGGTCGAATACGAAGGCGTGACCCACGACTGCGGCGACAAGATCGGCCTGCTCAAGGCCAATGTGGCGCTTGCTCTCAAGCGCCCCGACCTCGGCGACGCGGCTCGCGCCGCCATCTCCGGACTGCTCTGACCCTTTCTCTCCTCCCCACGGCGTGGGGAGCGGGACCGCGCAGCGGTGGAGGGGTTCTCGACGCCGCACCCCTCCGTCTCGCCGGCTTCGCCGTCGATCCACCTCCCCATCTTCGATGGGAGGAGACGGCCGCCCTTGATTGAGCCTCAGCCCCCGCCCTGCTAACCCTCCTCGCAAATCAAGAGGAGACACCCATGGCCGCTTCCGAAGGCTGGACCATGCCGACCGGCGAACTGATGAAGGGCAAGAAGGGCCTGATCATGGGGGTGGCCAACGCCAACTCCATCGCCTGGGGCATCGCCTCGCAGCTGGCCGCCCAGGGCGCCGAGCTGGCCTTCACCTATCTCGGCGAAGGGCTTGAGCGCCGCGTGCGCCCGCTGGCCGAGAGCGTGGGCGCCAAGCTGCTGATCCAGGCCGACGTCACCGACGACGCCTCCATGGACGCCGCCTTCGCCGAACTGGAGCGTGAGTTCGGGACCATCGACTTCGTGGTCCACTCGGTCGCCTTCGCCAACAAGGACGAGCTCAAGGGCTCGTTTGTGGAGAACACCAGCCGCGACAGCTTCCTCTTGGCCATGAACATCTCGGCCTTCAGCTTCGTGGACACAGCCAAGCGCGCGTCCAAGCTGATGCCGAACGGCGGCTCGCTGGTCACCATGACCTATCTGGGGTCCGAGCGCGCCATCCCGAACTACAACACCATGGGCGTGGCCAAGGCGGCGCTGGAGGCGGCGACCCGCTATATCGCCCGTGACCTCGGGCCCAAGGGCATCCGCGTCAACGCCATCTCGGCCGGCGCCATGCGCACCCTGTCGCTGGCCGGCATTTCCGGCGGGCGCGGAATGATCGCTCAGGGCCGCGCCATGTCGGCGATGAAGGAGGACACCTCCATGGAAGGCGTCGCCGGCTGCGCCCTGTGGCTGTGCTCGGACCTCGGCCTCTCCACCACGGGTGAAGTGATCCACGTCGACGCCGGCTTCCACATGATGGGCATGGCCGCGGACGAGGATTAATCCTCAGTCGGGCGGCCTCAGGCGGTCAAAGGCGAAGCGGTCGCGGATCGCTTCGCCGAACATGCACCCCTGGGAATCCGCCTGGTCGAGAGCGGCCGCGACCTCCGGCGGCACGTCGAGATAGGCGTAGACCGCGCCGCTGGTGAAGGTCACCGTCAGCCGCCGGCCCGCCGCATCATAGCGAAACCGGCGTATCACGCTGGACGGCATGGCGCGCCTGGCTCAGATCGCCCGAACGATCTTTTCGATGCGCGCGGCCACGGCGTTCAGCGCCTCGGCCACCCCGTCGCTGGCGGCGGGGCTTTCCAGCGTCGGCGGCGGCGCCCCCTTCTTGCGGGCCGCGCCGGTGCGGGTCTCGTGCAGTTCGTCCGCCAGCACCAGCGCCGCCATCAGGAACAGGCGGATGTCGCCGACGTGGCCCACGTCGCCGGCCACCTGGCGCACCAGGCCGTCGAACTGGCCGGCCAGCGCCCGCACCCGGTCCTCCTGCCCGTCCGCGCAGCCGACGTTGTAGGGTCGCCCGTTCACCTCAACCGTCACCGTCGCCATCAGCGCGCCTCCTGCGCATCTTCGCCGGCTTCGACGGCGGCGTCGTCATCAGGCGCACTCGCCTCCTGCCGATCGATCAGGTCGCGCACCACCTCGGCCGCGCGTCCCAGCGCCTCGGCGGCTTGGGCGCCCGCCGCCTCCAGTTCGGCCACGCGGGCGCTGTCCGCACCTCTGGGCGCGAACAGGTCGTCGTCACGATCGACGCCGGCCTTGGCCTTCAGGCCCGCGATCTTGGTCTCCAGGTCCGCCAGGGCGCGATCGATGCGCGCCCGGGCGGCCGTCACGGCATCCGCCATCGGTCGCTCCTTTGCGAGATTCGCGTATAGAACGCGCGAAACCGCTGGGGTAAAGCGGCGCACGCCTGATTTTCCTTCTGATCGCCCGAAAGGTTTCCGCCGTGAGCGACGCCAAGACCGCCCCCGTGAAGGCCACCCCCAAGCAGATGGCCGACGCCATCCGCGTGCTGTCGATGGACGGGGTGGAAAAGGCGAAGAGCGGCCACCCTGGCATGCCCATGGGCATGGCCGACGTCGCCACCGTCCTGTTCAGCCGTTTCCTGAAGTTCGACGCCGGCCGCCCCGATTGGGCCGACCGCGACCGTTTCGTGCTGTCGGCAGGCCATGGCTCCATGCTGATCTACAGCCTGCTGCACCTGTGCGGCTACGAGGCGGCGACCAAGGAGGAGCTGTCCAACTTCCGCCAGTGGGGCTCCAGGACCGCCGGCCACCCGGAATACGGCCACATGCCGGGCGTAGAGGTCACCACCGGGCCGCTGGGCCAGGGCTTGGCCACCTCCGTCGGCCTCGCCATGGCCGAGCGTCACCTGGCCGCCCGCTTCGGCGAGGATCTGGTCGACCACCGCACCTGGGTGATCGCCGGCGACGGCTGCCTGATGGAGGGCGTGTCGCAGGAGGCCATCGCGCTCGCAGGCCGCTACAGGCTGAACAAGCTGACGGTGCTGTGGGACGACAACGCCATCACCATCGACGGCGCGGTTTCCCTGTCGGACGCCACCGACCAGAAGGCTCGCTTCAAGGCCGCCGGCTGGGCGGTCAAGGCCGTGGACGGCCACGACATGCACGCGATCCGCGCCGCCATGAAGTGGGCGGTCAAGCAGGACAAGCCCACCCTGATCGCCTGCAAGACCAAGATCGGGCGCGGCGCCGCCACCATGGAAGGCAGCCACAAGACCCACGGCGCGGCGCTGGGCGCCGCCGAGATCGCCGCAACCCGCCTGGGCCTGTCCTGGACTCACGATCCGTTCGAACTGCCCGAGACCATCGAGGCGGCCTGGAGAAAAGTCGGCAAGCGCGGCGCCAAGGACCGCAAGAAGTGGGAGGCGCGCCTGGCCGCCCATCCGCAGGCCGGCGACTTCACCCGCGCCATGGCCGGCGACCTGCCGGACGGGGCGTTCGACGCCCTGAACACGAAAATGGCCGAACTGCTCGAGACCAAGCCCGCTCAGGCCACGCGCCAGTCGTCGGGAGCGGCGCTGGACGAACTGTTCGCCGCGATCCCGGAGATGATCGGCGGATCGGCTGACCTCACCGGCTCCAACAACACCTTTGTCAAGAACACGCCGATCTACGACGCCCCGACCTATGAAGGGCGCTACATCAACTACGGCATCCGCGAGTTCGGCATGGCGGCGGCCATGAACGGCCTGGCGCTGCACGGCGGCGTCATTCCCTACGGCGGCACCTTCATGGTGTTCTCCGACTACAGCCGCCCGGCGATCCGTCTGGGCGCCCTGATGGGGGTGCGGGCGATCCACGTCCTGACCCACGATTCCATCGGCCTGGGCGAGGATGGTCCGACGCACCAGCCGGTCGAGCATCTGGCCGCCCTGCGCGCCATCCCCAACCTGCTGGTCTTCCGCCCCGCCGACACCGTCGAGGCGATGGAGTGCTGGCAAATCGCGCTGCAGTCCAAGACGGCGCCCTCGGCGCTCGCCCTGTCGCGCCAGAAGACGCCGGCGGTCCGCACCGCCACGTCTTCTGAGAACCTCTCCGCGCGCGGCGCCTATGAGATCAAGGCCGCGAGCGCAGAGGCCCGCGTCACCCTGTTCGGCACGGGCACCGAACTGGCCCTGGCGCTGCAGGCCGCCGAGACGCTGGAGGCGGACGGCGTGCCCACCCGCGTCGTCTCGGTTCCCTGTTTCGAGCTGTTCGAGCAGCAGAGCGCCGACTACCAGGCCTCCATCCTCGGCCGCGGCACGGTGCGCGTCGCCGTCGAGGCCGCCATCGGCCAGGGCTGGGGCCGCTTCATCGGCGAGGACGGCGTCTTTGTCGGCATGACCGGCTTCGGCGCCTCCGCCCCCGCCGAGGTGCTCTACGACAAGTTCGGCATCACCGCCGACGCCGTGGTCGCCGCCGCCCGCTCACGGCTGTAATCCTGTCTTCCCCTCCCTGTTCGCGTCAGCGGATGGGGAGGTGGCTTGGCGCGCAAGCGCCGAGCCGGAGGGGTTCCTGCGGCGTCGGCGCCCCTCCACCGCTTCGCGGTCCCCCTCCCCGCTGCGCAGGGAGGAGAAAGGAAAACCTCCCATGAAACTCGGCACGCCCCTCTCCGACACCGCCGTCCGCGTCATGCTCCTCGGCGCGGGCGAGCTCGGCAAGGAGGTCGCGATCGAGCTGCAGCGGCTGGGCGTCGAGGTCATCGCCGTCGACCGCTACCCCAACGCCCCCGCCATGCAGGTCGCGCACCGCAGCCACGTCATCCCCATGACCGACCCTCAGGTGCTGAACGGCGTGATCATGGCCGAGGCGCCGCACATCATCGTGCCCGAGATCGAAGCCATCGCCACCGACATTCTTGCCGCCATCGAGAGCGCCGGCATGGCCACTGTGGTCCCTACCGCCCGCGCCGTGCAGTTGACCATGAACCGGGAGGGCATCCGCCGCCTGGCCGCAGAGGAGTTGGGCCTGCCCACCAGCCCCTACGCCTTCGCCAGTTCAGCCGAGGAACTGGCCGAGGGCGCTGCCCGCGTCGGCTATCCCTGCTTCGTCAAGCCGGTGATGTCGTCTTCCGGCAAGGGCCAGTCCTATGTCGAAGGCGCGGATCAGATCGCCCACGCCTGGACCTATGCGGAAGGCGCGGGCCGCGTCGCCGGCGGCCGCGTCATCGTCGAGGGCCGCATTGACTTCGACTATGAAATCACCTTGCTGACCGTGCGCTCGCGCAGCGCGGACGGCGAGACCCGCACCGACTTCTGCGCCCCCATCGGCCATCGCCAGGTCAAGGGCGACTATGTGGAAAGCTGGCAGCCTCAGGCCATGCCCCCCGCCGCCCTCGCCTCAGCCCAATCCATCGCCGGCCGCGTCACCGAGGCGCTGGGCGGATGGGGCGTGTTCGGCGTCGAGCTGTTCGTGCGCGGCGAGGAGGTCTGGTTCTCCGAGGTCTCGCCGCGCCCGCACGACACCGGTCTGGTCACCCTGGCCAGCCAGACCTTCAGCGAGTTCGCCCTGCACGCCCGCGCCATCTTGGGCCTGCCCGTGGACGTCTCCCAGCGCGAACCCGCCGCCAGCGCCGTGATCTACGGCGGGATGGAGGCGGCCGGGGTCGCCTTCGAAGGCGTGGCCGAGGCGCTCGCCGTCCCCACCGCCGACCTGCGCCTGTTCGGAAAGCCGGAAGCCTTTGCGCGCCGCCGCATGGGCGTGGCGACCGCACGCGGCGCCGACGTCGACGAGGCCCGCGACCGCGCCCGCGAGGCCGCCGGCAGCGTCAGAGTCGTGCGAGACTGACGGCTTCTCCCTCCCCGGACGGGGAGGGAGAAGACGCCGTGCACCCTCTTCCTTTTCCCCCGCCCCCTCTCTCCGTCACCCTCGGGCCGTCGCATGCGCTCGCATGCGAGCTTGGCTCCACCCGAGGGTCCAGACTCCCGGTGCTGGGCGGCGAAGACCGGGAGTCTGGATCCTCGCCGCAAGGGCGAGGATGACGGGAATAGAGGCGCAGCCATCGCATCAGCGGCGACAAACTCCAGCCGCAACAGCCCCTTGGCCAAACCTCGCCCCGACCTCCCCGCCTGAGTTCAACCCCGTGCCACCCTGCACAGGTCTCGTCGCACTGGAGGGCTCGCCTGGCCTGCGACCTTGCGAGCGGCGGGAGCGGATGGAGCGGGACGTGGCGCGGCTTCGGTCGAACCATGCCGGTCTCGGGCATGGCTCGAGGCCGAGAGGGTCGAGGGGGATACTCGATCGGTCCAGGGACAGCCTCGCAGGGCTGCCTGCCCGCCGCAGGCTTATGGGGTTAGGCGATAAGACCGCCACCATCCTCCGCCCCGAGCTTGCAGCCAACCACCCGCGCGGGGCGTCGAACCTTCGTCGAAACGGTACACAACCACCCACACTCCGGGCGAAGGCCCGGCGCCCCGCCCGCCCTCCAACCGGCTGCGAAACGCAGACCGGAGCTTCAGCCTGCCTGCGCCATCTACGACTTTCGTCGATTGGCCTCCCGTGGCTTTATGCGCCAAACAAGGGTGCGGGCCGTGGAAGGCCGGCTAAGGGGGACGAACGCCATGGGCAAGCTGACGACGCCGCTGATCTTCGGCGCCATCGCCATTCTGGGGGCCGTCGCGCTGGGCATCATCGCCCTGCACCAGGGCGAGAGCATCAGCGCGGTGTGGATCGTCACCGCCGCCGTCTGCACCTACGCCATCGCCTATCGCTTCTACGCCCGGTATCTGGCCGGCAAGGTCATGGGGCTGAACGGCGCCCGGCCCACCCCCGCCGTGCGCCGCAACGACGGCCTCGACTATGTGCCGACGCCGAGGAACGTCCTGTTCGGACACCATTTCGCAGCCATCGCCGGCGCGGGCCCGCTGGTCGGACCGGTGCTGGCGGCGCAGATGGGCTATCTGCCCGGCGTCCTGTGGATCCTGATCGGCGCGGTTCTGGCCGGGGCGGTTCAGGACATGATGGTGCTGTTCATGTCCACGCGGCGCGACGGCCGCTCGCTGGGCGACATGATCCGCACCGAGATGGGCAATGTCCCCGGCATCATCGCCCAGGTCGGCGTGCTGATGATCATGGTCATCATTCTGGCCGTGCTGGCGCTGGTGGTGGTCAAGGCGCTGGCCGAGAGCCCGTGGGGAACCTTCACCGTCGCCGCCACCATCCCCATCGCCATCTTCATGGGCCTGTATTCGCGCTTTCTGCGGCCGGGCCGCGTGGGCGAGGTGTCGATCATCGGCGTCTTCCTGCTGATCGCCGCCATCATCGGCGGCGGCCACATCGCGGCCGACCCGTTCTGGGGTCCCGCCTTCACGCTGTCAGGCACCACCCTGGCGCTGTTGATGATGGCCTATGGCTTCATCGCCTCGGTGATCCCGGTGTGGCTGCTGCTGGCGCCGCGCGACTACCTGTCCACCTTTCTGAAGATCGGCGCCATCGTCGCCCTGGCCATCGGCATCCTGATCGTGCGCCCGCATGTGCAGATGCCGGCCCTGACCGACTTCATCGACGGCACCGGCCCGGTGTTCGCCGGCGCCCTGTTCCCCTTCCTGTTCATCACCATCGCCTGCGGGGCCGTCTCGGGCTTCCACGCCCTGATCTCGTCCGGCACCACGCCCAAGCTGCTGGAGAACGAGGCGCAGATCCCGCTGATCGGCTATGGCGCCATGCTGTGCGAAAGCTTTGTGGCCATCATGGCCCTGATCGCCGCCTGCGTGCTGGACCCGGCCGTCTATTTCGCCATGAACAGCCCGGCCGCCCTGATCGGCACGGACGCGGCCTCGGCCGCCGCCGCCGTCGCCCAGTGGGGCTTCCACATCACGCCGATGGAGCTGGAGCAGCTGGCCCGCGACGTGGGCGAGGGCACGATCCTGTCGCGCGCGGGCGGCGCCCCGACCTTGGCCGTCGGCATGGCCCACATCCTGTCCAACGTCATCGGCGGCCAGGCCATGATGGCCTTCTGGTATCACTTCGCCATTCTGTTCGAGGCCCTCTTCATCCTGACCACGGTGGACGCGGGCACGCGTGTCTGCCGCTTCATGATCCAGGACCTGATCGGCGTGGCCGTGCCCAAGATGCGAGACACCCGCTCCTGGATCGGCAACATAGTGGCGACGGCCCTGACCGTCGGCCTGTGGGGCTATTTCCTCTATACCGGCGTGGTCGATCCCTTGGGTGGCATCAACAGCCTGTGGCCGCTGTTCGGCATCGCCAACCAGATGCTGGCGGCCGTGGCCCTGATCCTGGGCACGGTGGTGCTGTTCAAGATGAAGCGGGAGCGGTTCGCCTTCGCCACCGCGATCCCGGCCGTCTGGCTTCTGATCTGCACCCTGACCGCGGGCCTGCAGAAGCTGTTCCACCCCGACGTGCGCGTTGGCTTCCTCAGCCACGCGCGCCAATACCAGGCGGCGCTTTCGAACGGCGAGCTGCTGGGACCGGCCAAGACGGTGGGCGACATGCACCGCATCGTCGTCAACGACTACGTCAACTCGGCCCTGACCGCCGGCTTCCTGTTCGTGGTCATCACCATGGTGGTCTACGGCGTCCAGGCCTGCCTCAAGGCCCGGCGCATCAACCATCCGACCGTGCGCGAGACCCCGGCCGAGCACGAGCTGACCCCCGCCGACGAGGCCATGGACGTCGCCCGTGCCTGAGCCCAAGGCCGACGGAAAGGCCGCCCTCGACCTCGCCTGCCTGTGTCGCGACACGGCGGTGCGCTGGGGCCGCGACGCCCGGCGCACCGCCAGTCTGATGATCGGTCAGCCCGATTATCAGGCCTATGTGGAGCACGCGCAGGCGCGCCATCCGGACCAGCCGCCGCTCGACAAGACCGCCTTCTTCCGCCTGCACGAGCAGCGCCGGTTCGGAGGATCAGGCGGCTTCCGCTGCTGCTGACTTGCTCTTGGATTGAGAGCGGGCCATTTCGCTGGCCCCGCGATCAAAGAGACGCCGCATGCCCATCACCACCGTCGGCTTGGACGCCGACGACACCCTTTGGCACAACGAGACCATCTTCCGCCTGACCCATGCTCGCTTTATCGAGCTTCTGGCGGATCACGGCGACGAGAACGTGATCGAGGCGCGCCTGGCGGGCGTCGAGCAGCGCAACCTGCGGCTCTACGGCTACGGGGTGAAGGGCTTCACCCTGTCGATGATCGAAACGGCCATGGAGCTGACGGACGGAAACCTGCCCGCCTCCGTCACCCGCGAGATCCTGGCCGCAGGCCGCGAAATGCTGGCCCATCCGGTTGAGACCTTGCCGGGCGTTGACGAGGCCTTGGCCACGCTGTCGCAACGCTATCGCCTTGTCCTGATCACCAAGGGCGACCTGCTGGATCAGGAGCGCAAGCTAGCCGCTTCCGGCCTCGGCGACCTGTTCGCCGCCGTCGAGATCGTTTCGGAAAAGACCGCCGACACCTACAGCCGCGTGTTCGCCCGCCACGGCACGGGCGCCGAAGAGGCCGCCATGGCCGGCAACTCCATGAAGTCCGACGTCCTGCCGGCGCTGGAGGCCGGCGCCTGGGCCGCCCACATCCCCTACGCCATCACCTGGGCGCATGAGCTGGCGGACGCGCCGGAAGGGGCAGACAAGTTCGGCGTGCTGACCAGCCTGGCTGAGCTTCCGGCTTGGCTACAACAACAAGAGCGGCATGGCGACTGACCGACGATAACCGTGTCACCAAGGCCACATTGTTAGCCTACCAAGGATATACGGGCGAGAAAGTCGCCTCCGACTTGACGCACAGCCGTCACAAAGGGCTTGTGCAGCCCCATCGCGGAGGCCTTTGACGCTTTTCCCCCGAGCGCCTGCCGCGTCTTTGACACCAAGGAGTCACATGCGTCAGCATCTACTCGCGACCACCGTGCTCGCCGGCGTTCTCGCCGCCGGCTCGGCCGTCGCTCAAACCGCCCCCTCGCAACAACCGCCGCTCGCCGTCGCCCCCACGGCCGATCCGGAAGCCACCACGGCCGAGCAGCTCGACGAAATCGTCGTCACCGGTTCTCGCATCCGCCGCGATCCAACCAACGCCCCGACCCCTCTGATCCAGGTCGGCCGCGAAGCCCTGCTGAACACCGGTCAGACCACCGTTATCGACTATCTGGCGACCCTGCCCGCCCTGTCGAACTCGGTCGTTCCGTCCGACACCACGGGATCGGGTCTCGGCGACGGCGGCCTGTCGCTGCCGAACCTGCGCTCGCTGGGCTCGAACCGCACCCTGACCCTGGTCGACGGCCGTCGCCACGTCGGTTCCTCCGGCGGATCGCTGGCGGTCGACGTCGACACCATCCCGCGCCTGCTGATCGAGAACATCGAGATCATCACCGGCGGCGCCGCCTCGGTTTACGGCGCCGACGCCGTCTCCGGCGTGCTGAACTTCGTGCTGCGCAAGGACTTCGAAGGCCTGGAGATCGACGCCAACCTCGGCATGATCAATCAGGACGGCCAGCTCAACAAGCGCTTCTCCGCCCTGGCCGGCAAGAACTTCTTCGACGACCGCCTGAACGTCTATGTGCACGGCGAATACGAAGAGGTCGACGAAGTCACCTCCAACGACATCGACTGGATCGACGAAGCCTACTACCTCGGCGTGGTCGACGCTGATCGCACCGCCTTCCCCTACGACGGCCAGGTTGATCGCCTGCTGTACAAGAACGTCCGCCGCATGGACACGCCGCGGTGGGGCCAGACCACGCTCGGCAACGTCCAGCAGCCCACAGACCTGACCAACCCCAACGTCGCCTATCAGGACTGCTTCGCCGGCGGCGGCTGGACCTATTCGGCCAACTGCTACGGCGTGACGCCCGGCAAGACCTTCTGGTATGACGGAACCACCGCTCGCCCGGCCGACTTCGGCCAACGGGTCGGCAACGTCGGCATCAATCGTCCGTACAACATCGGCGGCGACGGCGAGAACATCGCCGATTTCAGCACCGGCTCGCGCGTTCCCCGTTCCGAGTCGGCCCGCTTCCAAGCCGGTTCGACCTTCCGTCTGACCGACAACATCGAGCTGTACGGCGAGGCCAAATACATCACCGAGGACACCTATGACCTCGGCCAGCCGACCTTCTACGACATCGATCTGGTGAACTCGTACGGCGTGGGTGCGGTCAACCCGATCTACAGCACCAATAACTTTGATCTGCGCTGGTCGGACAACGCCTTCCTGCCGCAGAACGTCAAGGACGCCATCCGCACCAACACGGTGACGCCCTACACCCAGCCGACCCTGACCTCGCCGGGTCAGCCGCTGGCGCCGATCGCGGCCCAGTTCGCTCGCCACTCGCTGTTTGGCCCGGATCGCTACCAGGACAACACCCGCGAACTGCAGCGCTACGTCTTCGGCGCGCGCGGCGACTGGGATCAGATCGGCTTCGTGCGCGATCTGGCGTGGGACATCGGCTACACCTTCGGCAAGGTCGAGGTTGAAAACCGCGAACACGGCACCGACACCCAGCGCTTCTCCCTGGCGGCGGATGCGGTGGTGGACACCGCCGGCATCGTCAACGGCCAGGCGGGCCAGATCGTCTGCCGCGTGCAGCTGCTTGAAGCTCAAGGCGCCGCGCTGGACGATTACCAACGCGGTGGCGACCTGCGGGACACCGAGTACGGCCGCAACTCTATCGACCAGTGCGCGCCGCTGAACGTCTTCGGCAAGGGCAACCAGAGCGCCGAGGCCGTCGAGTACATCCTGGCCGACATCGGCGTGACGGAGGAGAACCAGCAGCAGCAGGCTCTGGCCTCGATCTCGGGCAACCTGTGGGACTTCTGGGGCGCCGGTTCGATCGGCGTCGCCATCGGCGGCGAGTGGCGTCGGGAAGAGACCTCGGCAACCGGTCGTGACCGCGACACGGCGGGCCGCCTGCTGTTCCTGAACACCGGTCCTGACTTCCTGGAAGCGGCCTACGAAAGCAAGGAAGTCTTTGCCGAGCTGTCGGTGCCGCTGTTCCGCGACACCATGCTGGGCGAATACGCCGAACTCAGCGGCTCCTACCGTTACGCCGACTACTCCACGGTGGGCGCGCAGGACGTCTATGGCGTGAACCTGATCTATCGTCCGATCCAGGACATCGCCTTCAAGACCAGCTTCAACACCTCGATCCGCGTTCCGGACCTGGGCGAGAACTTCTCGCCCTTCAGCCAGACCTTCCTGAACAACTTCACCGACCCGTGCACGACCGCGGCCATCACGGCCGTCAACGACACGACGGAACGGGCGAACCGCGTTCAGAACTGCTCGGCCCTGGCCGCGCAGCAAGGGCTGCAGTTCGACTTCGCCGGGGCTACGCCGGAGACCACCGACGACTTCCGTCCGGACTACACTTCGGGCATCGCCGGCGTGCTGGGCGGCAACCCCGCCCTGCAACCGGAAGAGTCGGACAGCTTCACCTTCTCGACGGTGCTGAAGCCGCGCTTCATCCCCAACTTCTCGCTGGTTCTCGACTACTACGAGATCAAGATCGACAACGTCATCTCGGCCATTTCGGCTGCGACGGCGGCGGCGAACTGCGTCAACGGGCCGTCGCTGAACGAGGCGGCTTGCGCCACCATCTTCCGCAACAACCCGGACATCCCGTTCGGCATCGGCGCGCCGCAAGGCGATCCGATCGGCGGCTTCATCCAGGGCTCGGTCAACTACGCCAAGCTCGAAACGCGCGGTCTCGATTTCACGGTCAACTACGGCTTCGACTTTGAAGAGATGATGGGTCGCAACTGGGGTCGTCTGGACTACTCGCTGGGTGGTCTGTACCTGATCGAGCAGCAGCAGTTCCTGAACGCCGAAGACCCGTCCGACTTCGACGAACTGGTCAGCACGCCTTACTATCCGAAGGTGCGTTTCACCTCCTCCTTGACCTACACGCCGAACGAGACGTGGAGCGTCAACTGGACGGCGGACTGGCAGACGTCACAAGACATCATCGAGTCGCGCGACTTCATCAACAATGCGGACAGCCGGTACTACTATCAGACGCGCACGGGCAACTTCGCCCGTCACGATCTGACGGTGCGCTGGAACGTGCGTGAGGATCTTTCGGTGCGTGCGGGCGTGGTCAACGTCTTCGACGCCGAGCAGAAGGACTATCTGGGCACGACCCTGTACTCCAACTTCGACCCTTACGGCCGCCGCTTCTTTGTCGGCCTGAACTTCCGCCCCTTCTAAATCGGGCAGAACCAACGAACTGGAAGGGCGGCTCTTCGGAGCCGCCCTTTTTTCATGGTCGGAGCCGCCTCCCTTCGCTTGCCAGCGCCGCCCCCCCTCTCTAAACGGGCCGCTTAGCCGACAACCACATCGATCCGCCGCGAGCGCGTCTCGCGACGGCTTCGCGCGCATGGAGATGAGGACGCCCTTGGACGCTTCCGACGTCAGCCACGACGAGCGCGACGCCATGGTGCGGGCGGCGCTGGCGGCGCAGGGCGACAGCGGCGTGACGCCGCGCCACACGCTGTTCCACTTCCACGGCGACGGCGAGCACGGCGACCTGAACGAGGTGGCGCGCCGGGCCGGCTTCCTGACGCGCGGGGCCGACGACTACACGGTGCTGGAGACCACCATGGCGGTGGACGAGGCGTCGTTCTCCGCCACATCGGCGATGATGCAATCCTGGGCCGCGGCCTTCCAGCTGGACTACGACGGCTGGGAATGCGCGGTCGTGACGAACTAGAACAACAAGAGGCCTGATCCATGCCCAAGCGCACAGACATCCGCTCGATCCTGATCATCGGCGCCGGCCCCATCGTGATCGGCCAGGCGTGCGAGTTCGACTATTCGGGCGTGCAGGCGTGCAAGGCGCTGAAGGCGGAAGGCTACCGGGTCATCCTGGTCAACTCGAACCCGGCCACCATCATGACGGACCCGGAGGTAGCGGACGCCACCTACATCGAGCCGATCACGCCGGAGATCGTGGAAAAGATCATCGCCCGCGAGAAGCCGGACGCCCTGCTTCCCACCATGGGCGGGCAGACGGCGCTGAACACCGCACTGGCGCTGGACGCCTCGGGCGCCCTGGCCCGGCACGGCGTGGAGATGATCGGCGCGCGCGCCGAGGTCATCGACAAGGCCGAGGATCGTCAGAAGTTCCGCGACGCCATGGACAAGCTGGGTCTGGAAAGCCCCCGCTCCCACGCGGCGCACACCATGGACGAGGCGCTGGACGGGCTGGAGTTCGTGGGCCTGCCCGCCATCATCCGCCCCTCCTTCACCCTGGCCGGCACCGGCGGCGGCATCGCCTACAACAGGGAGGAGTTCGAGGAGATCGTCGCCCGCGGCCTGGACCTGTCGCCGACCACCGAGGTGCTGATCGAGGAAAGCGTGCTGGGCTGGAAGGAGTACGAGATGGAGGTCGTCCGCGACAAGGCGGACAACTGCATCATCATCTGCTCCATCGAGAACATCGACCCGATGGGCGTCCACACGGGCGACAGCATCACCGTGGCCCCCGCCCTGACCCTGACCGACAAGGAATATCAGGCGATGCGGACCGGCTCGATCAACGTGCTGCGCGAGATCGGGGTCGAAACGGGCGGCTCAAACGTGCAGTGGGCGATCAACCCGGCGGACGGCCGCATGGTGGTGATCGAGATGAACCCGCGTGTGTCGCGCTCGTCGGCGCTGGCGTCCAAGGCCACCGGCTTCCCGATCGCCAAGGTCGCCGCGCGTCTGGCCGTCGGCTACACCCTGGACGAGCTGACCAACGACATCACGGAGGTGACGCCGGCCAGCTTCGAGCCGTCGATCGACTATGTGGTCACCAAGATCCCGCGCTTCGCCTTCGAGAAATACCCGGGCGCCGAGGCGTCGCTGACCACCTCCATGAAGTCGGTGGGCGAGGTCATGGCCATCGGCCGCACCTTTCAGGAATCGATGCAGAAGGCGCTGCGGGGGCTGGAGACGGGCCTCTCCGGTTTCGACGAGATCGAGATCGAAGGCGTGGGCGGCGACGGCGAGGAGGCCTCGATCCGCGCAGCGGTCGTGCGGGCGCTGGGCCAGCCCACGCCCGATCGCATTCGCGTCATCGCCCAGGCCTTCCGCCACGGCCTGTCGGTCGAGGAGGTCCACGCCGCCTGTTCCTACGAGCCCTGGTTCCTGCGCCAGATCGCCGAGATCGTCCGCACCGAGGGCCGCGTGCGCGCCGCCGGCCTGCCGGCCGACGCGACCGAGTTCCGCCGCCTCAAGGCCATGGGCTTCTCCGACGCCCGCCTGGCGCAGCTGACCGGCCAGGTCGAAAAGCAGGTCCGCGATGCTCGTCGCGGCCTGGACGTCCGTCCGGTGTTCAAGCGCATCGACACCTGCGCGGCCGAGTTCGCCTCGGCCACCGCCTATATGTATTCGACCTATGAGACCGGCGCGCTGGGCCAGATCCCGGAGAACGAGGCCGAGCCGTCGGATCGGAAGAAGGCCGTGATCCTGGGCGGCGGGCCGAACCGCATCGGCCAGGGCATCGAGTTCGACTATTGCTGCTGCCACGCGGCCTTTGCGTTCGACGACATCGGCGTCGAAAGCATCATGGTCAACTGCAACCCGGAGACCGTGTCGACCGACTACGACACCTCCGACCGGCTGTATTTCGAGCCGCTGACGGCCGAGGACGTCTTGGAGCTGATCGAGGTCGAGCGCTCGCGGGGCGAGCTGATCGGCGTGGTGGTGCAGTTCGGCGGCCAAACGCCGCTGAAGCTGGCGCATGCGCTGCGCGACGACGGCGTGCCGGTGCTGGGCACCAGCGTCGACTCCATCGACCTGGCCGAAGACCGCGAGCGGTTCCAGCAGATGCTGGAGGCCATCGGCCTGCGCCAGCCGCCGAACGCCCTGGCCCGCAGCGCCGAAGAGGCCGCCCAGAAGGCCGAGGAGGTCGGCTATCCGGTCGTCCTGCGCCCGTCCTACGTCTTGGGCGGACGCGGCATGATGATCGTCCACGACCGCGAGCAGCTGGACCGCTACGTCGGCGAGGCGATGCGCGTCTCCGGCGACGATCCGGTGCTGATCGACCACTATCTGAACCGCGCCACCGAGGTGGACGTGGACGCCCTGTGCGACGACGAGACCGTCTTCGTCGCCGGTGTGCTGGAGCATATCGAGGAGGCCGGGGTCCACTCGGGCGACAGCGCCTGCTCCATGCCCCCGTACTCCCTCTCTGGCGAGACGGTGGCCGAGCTTAAGCGCCAGACGGAGGCCATGGCGCGCGCGCTCAAGGTGCGCGGCCTGATGAACGTGCAGTTCGCCATCGAGGAGCCGCACGGGCCCGAGCCGCGCATCTTCGTTCTGGAGGTTAATCCGCGCGCCAGCCGCACCGCGCCGTTCGTCGCCAAGACCATCGGCCAGCCCATCGCCGCCATCGCCGCCAAGGTCATGGCCGGCGTGCCGCTGGCGTCCTTCGGCCTTGCGGACAAGCCGTACGACCACATCGCGGTCAAGGAGGCGGTGTTCCCCTTCGCCCGCTTCGCCGGGGTGGACACGGTGTTGGGTCCCGAGATGCGCTCGACCGGCGAGGTCATGGGCCTGGACTGGAAGCGCGACGGCGAGACGGACATGGCGCCCGCCTTCGCGCGCGCCTTCGCCAAGTCGCAGATCGGCGGCGGCGTGACGCTGCCCACCGCCGGCTGCGCCTTCATCTCGGTCAAGGACGAGGACAAGCCCTTCATCCTGGACGCCGCTCGGACCCTGCTGGCCGAAGGCTTCTCCCTGATCGCGACAGGCGGCACCCACGCCTATCTGGTCGAGCAGGGGATCGAGGTCGGTCTGGTCAAGAAAGTGCTGGAGGGCCGCCCCCACATCGTCGACGCCATGAAGAACGGCGAGGTTCAGCTGGTCTTCAACACCACCTCGGGCAAGCAGTCGCTGCAGGACAGCTTCTCGCTTCGTCGCACCGCCCTGATGATGAAAATCCCCTACTACACCACCACCGCCGGCGCGCTGGCGGCCGCCCAGGCCATCGGCGCCATCAAGGCCGGCGACCTCGACGTCCGTCCGATCCAGGCCTACGCCTGACGTTCACGCGATCTCCAGCCTTTGGCGGCAAACTCGCTGCGGGAGGCTTGAGACCATGCCGCTGTCGATGATCGATCTTGCGCTGTTGCTGATCCTGCTGGCGCAGGTTGTGGGCTTCTGCGCGTTCGCCTGGGACAAGCAGATGGCGCGGCTGGGCGGCTGGCGCACGCCGGAGACGCAGCTGCTCCTGTTCGTGCTCGTGGGCGGCTTCGGCGCCTGGATCGGCCAGCACACCCTGCGCCACAAGACCCGCAAGGAGCCGTTCCGCACGCAAATGGGCGTCGTCCTGACGCTGCACCTGGCCCTGCTGGCGGGCGGCGCGCTCTACGTGATCCTCTAGATCGCCGCGCCCGGATCGGGTTCGGGCGCTTCGTCGCCGCCCTGGATGATGCGGGTGGCGGCGAGGTCGGCGGTGACGTTGCCGACGGTGCGCAGGATGTCCGGCACCACCTCCACCGCCAGAAGCAGCGGCAGCACGCCCAGCGGGCAGCCCATGGCCAGGCAGATCGGACCCACGGCGGCGAAGAAGCTGACCTGTCCGGGCAGGCCGACGCTGGCGATCGACACGGCGAAGGCGGTCAGGCCCCCGGCGATCAGCGCGGGCAGGCCCAGCTCTATCCCGTTCAGCTGCGCGACATAGAGGCAGACGGCGAGGTTCGCGACCGGGCTGGTCAGACGGAACACCGCCACCGCCAGCGGCAGCACCAGGCCCGCGGTGGAGGCCCGGACGCCCAGCGCCGTGCGCGCCCGGTCCACCATGGCGGGCAGGCTGGCCAGCGACGACTGGGTCGAAAAGGCCACCACCTGCGCCGGGGCGACCGCCTGGGCGAAGCGGGACAGGCTGATGCGGCCGAACGTCACCGCGACGGCATAGGTCAGCAGGATCAGACCCAACTGGCTGAGGCAGACAATGGCGATGTAGTGGCCCAGCGTCCCAGCCACACCCAGCCCGGCGCGCAGGCCTACGCCCAGCGCCAGGGCGAAGACGCCGATGGGCGCGGCCAGCAGCACCCAGTGGACGATGACCACCATGGCCTCGGCCACGGCCTCGAAGAAGGTCGAGAGCGAACGTCGAAGGTCGGCCCGGAGCCGCGTGGCCGCGAAGCCGAACACGATGGCGAACACGACAACGGCCAGCACGCCGTCATCGGCCGCCGCCTGGATCAGGTTGGCGGGCGCCAGGCTGCTCAGGAACGCCTGGAGGCCGTCGGTCTGGGCCGCCGCCCCGACTTCCGCCGCCGCCTCGGCGGGTATGCCGGCCAAGAGCGCGCGTCCGGACTCCGGATCGATCGGCCACAGCGTCAGCAGGCCCAGCCCGGCCAGAACCCCATAGATCACCGCCCCGCTCAGCATCACGCCGAAGACGACCAGCGCCCGCACCGCCAGACGCCCGGTCGCCGCCGCATCGGCGATGGACACGATGCCCGTCACCAGCAGGCCGAACACCAGGGGGATGACGGTGATCCGGAGCGCGTTCAGCCACACCTGACCTAGCTGCTCGACCACGCCGACGGCGCCCAGGGCCAGGGGGGAGCCGGCCCCCTGCGCCAGGGCGCCGACCACCAGCCCTGCGACCAGCCCCACCACGACACGAAAGCTCAGCGAGGACAAAAAGACAGACAGGCGTCGGGAAGAGGTCATAAGCGTCCTGGGCCGGCGACCCGGCCGGTCGCGTCACGCCGTCGCGGGGAGGCGGCGGTCATGAACGGATCATGCGGGCGATGCGTTCATCCGGCAACACACAAGGAAACCGATCATGGCCCTGTCCCGCATCGCCACCGCCGCCGCCGGTCTGCTGCTGTCGCGCGGAGGCCGCCGCTTCGCCGGCCGCCACGCCGGCAAGCTGGCCCTCGCCACCCTGGCCTATGAGGCCTGGCGCACCCATCAGTCGAAGAAGACCGGCGCCGGCTACGCCTCGGGCCCCAAGGCCGGCCCGCGCCCGCGCTGGAGCGGCCGTCGCCCCCTCTAGAGGCTCTCGACAGTGCGCGGATCGCCCGGCCATAGTCGGGCATGATCATCGTCCATCATCTGAACGACAGCCGCTCGCAGCGGGTGCTGTGGCTGCTCGAGGAACTCGGCCTGCCCTATGAGGTGCGGCGCCACCAGCGCGATGCGAAGACGCGCCTGGCGCCGCCTGAGCTGCGCGCCGTCCACCCCTTGGGCAAGGCGCCGGTGATCGAGGACGGCGATGTCCGCGTGGCCGAGACCGGCGCCATCGTCGAATATCTTCTGGAGACGCATGGCGCGGGCCGCCTGCGCCCGCCGGCGGGAACGGAGGACGGGCGTCGCTTCACCTACTGGCTGCACTACGCCGAAGGCTCCGCCATGCCGCCGCTGCTGCTGAAACTGGTGTTCGGCCTGCTGCCGGCCCGCTCGCCCGCCCTGTTGAAGCCGCTGGTCCGCGGGATCGCCGCCAAGGCGCAGAGCGGTTTCGTGGATCCGCAGGTGAAGACCCACGTCGCCTTCTGGGAAGCCGAACTCGGACGGTCGGACTGGTTCGCGGGCGAAGATTTCAGCGCCGCCGACATCATGATGAGCTTTCCGGTGGAGGCGGGCGCCGATCGCGCCTTTGACCGCTCGGCCCATCCGCGCCTCGACGCCTTCCTCAAGACCATCCATGCGCGCCCCGCCTATCACCGGGCGCTTGAGCGCGGCGGCCCCTACACCTACGCGTGAACAAGAAGGCGACACGGCAACCGGCGCGCGTCTTGCACGTTCGGATCGCATGCGTATTCAAACCATTCAGATCGTCGCAGGCCTCATGGCCGCCGTCGCCTTTGTTCTGGCATTCATGGCCGCGGGGGCGGTGATCGCCTCCAGCCTGTTCATGGTGCTGGGCATGGCCGCGCTGGCGTGGCTGGCGTGGAGTCTGATCAAACGCGTGGGCCGCCATCACCGCACGTCGGGTCCAACCAGCCGCGCTTGATCGGCGCATCCGCGCGGACCCTTGAGTTTCTGAGCACGGCGCCCTAGCTTATTCGCCCCGGCCGCGACCGCCCCGCGGCCTTTTCCGTGCCGATCTCCAAACTTTCCAGTCTCCGGGCGACAACAAGAAAATCACGACACAATGGAAAAAGTGCCGATGACGGCCGAGGGCTATCGCGTCCTCGACGATCAACTGAAGCAATTGAAGTCGGTCGAACGGCCGAGCGTCATCGCCGCCATCTCCGAGGCGCGCGAGCACGGCGACCTGTCCGAAAACGCCGAATACCACGCGGCCAAGGAGCGCCAGGGCTGGATCGAGGGCCAGATCGCCGAGATCGAGGACAAGATCAGCCGCGCCCAGGTCATCGACGTGTCCAAGCTGTCCGGCGATCAGGTCAAGTTCGGCGCCACCGTCACCGTGGTGGACGAGGACACCGAGGAAGAGAGCCGCTACCAGATCGTCGGCGAGCACGAAGCCGATGTGAAGCAGGGCAAGATCTCCATCGCCTCGCCCATCGCCCGCGCCATGATCTCCAAGGAAGTCGGCGACGTGGTCGAGGTGAACACCCCCGGCGGCGTCAAGGCGTACGAAATCCTGAAGGTCGAGTGGAAGTAGGCTGAGCCTCCTACGGCGGCGTCAATCGCCGCCGCCTCCATCGCCGCCGCTGTCGCCACCATCCGCGTGATCCGCGTGGTGGACGACCGGCGCGCCGCCGTCGCCAGCGTCAGACTTGCTCCGCTTCGGCTTCGCTGACAAGGCCACGCCCAACCCCGCTCCGATGGCCGCGCCCAGGCTCAGCCACAGCGCTATGTCGTCTGTCGCCGCGCCGATCGCCACACCGATCGAGACGCCCAGGGCGACCCCTATCGGCAGCCTCTCCGCACCGGTGCGCTTCTTCATGCCCGCCTCCGCGATGAAGCCGCAGACTAGCATCGCATCCGGCGGAATCAGCGACTAAATAGCGGCCATGACCCAAGCCGCCCCCCGCTCCGTCCGCGTCGCCATCATCGGCTCCGGCCCCGCCGGCTGGACCGCCGCCATCTACGCCGCCCGCGCCTCGCTCAACCCGGTGGTGATCGCCGGCATCCAGCCGGGCGGCCAGCTGACCATCACCACCGACGTGGAGAACTACCCGGGCTTTGCAGACACCATCCAGGGCCCTTGGCTGATGGAGCAGATGCAGGCGCAAGCCCTGCATGTGGGGACAGAGGTCATCCACGACATCGTCACCTCGGCCGACCTGTCGCAACGCCCGTTTCGCCTGACGCTGGACAGCGGCGAGCAGGTCCTGGCGGAGACGGTGATCATCTCGACCGGCGCCCAGGCCAAGTGGCTGGGGTTGAGCTCGGAGGCCGCCTATCAGGGCTTCGGCGTCTCGGCCTGCGCCACCTGCGACGGCTTCTTCTATCGCGGCAAGGAAGTGGTCGTGGTCGGCGGCGGCAACACGGCGGTTGAGGAGGCGCTGTTCCTGACCAACTTCGCCTCCAAGGTGACGGTGGTCCACCGCCGCGACGAGTTCCGCGCCGAGAAGATCCTGCAGGACCGCCTGTTCGCCCACCCCAAGGTCGAGGTGATCTGGAACCATGCCGTGGAGGAAATCCTGGGCGTCGTGGATGGCGTGGCGCGCAACGTCACGGGCGTCCGGCTGAAGCACGCGAGCGACGGCTCAAGCCGCGAGATCGCCGCCGACGGCGTCTTCATCGCCATCGGCCACGCGCCGTCGTCGGAACTGTTCAAGGGTCAGCTGGAGACGAACTCAGGCGGCTATCTGCGGGTGACGCCGGGCACGGCCTCGACCGCCATCGAAGGGGTCTGGGCGGCCGGCGACGTGACCGACGACGTCTATCGCCAGGCCGTCACCGCCGCCGGCATGGGCTGCATGGCCGCGCTGGAGGCCAGCCGCTTCCTGGCCGAGCAGGACCACAAGGCCGCCGGACATCCGATCCCGCACAAGGAAGCCGAAAAGATCGGGGTCTGGTGACCGTCTTTGGTCACCGGCGGGTTCAGCCGAACAGTTGCAGCCCGACCGGCGTGGCGACGGAAGACTGCCCGCCGCGGCGTCGCAGGGCGTAATCGACCGCGGTCTGCACGGCCTGTTCGTCGGTCGGCTTGGACAGCACGCCGATCGTGCCGGCGACCCCGTTGCGGACCATCCCGGGATTGGCGGTCATGAACAGGACGGTGACGCCCTGCTCCTGACCCAGCTCCCGCCCCAGGTCGATACCGGTGGCGCCGTCGGACAGGTGTATGTCCACCAGGGCCAGATCGACCTCCGTCTCGCGGACAAGGTCGCGCGCGGCCTTCGCGGTCGCGGCGACGCCGACCACCTCGTGGCCAAGGTCCTCCAGCACGAAGCGCAGCTCCATCGCCACCAGCACTTCGTCTTCGATGATC
Source organism: Pseudomonadota bacterium (assembly GCA_023456105.1). GTDB lineage: Bacteria > Pseudomonadota > Alphaproteobacteria > Caulobacterales > Caulobacteraceae > Brevundimonas. The sequence goes on from JAEYAO010000024.1 coordinate 30,991, forward strand.
AGAATACGCGCGGGCATCAACAGCGGGATCCAGTGATCGGTCGAAACGCCACTCTGGAGCAATAGTTCCAACAATCGGTCAACGGTCTGCGGCGCCGGCGGCCCGTCGCCGCGCCAGCGCCGTTGCCGGCAGATCCACAAGAATCCTAAGCCCCTCCGGCCGCCACTCGTGGCTGAGCTTGCCTCCAAGCTGCGCCTCCACCGAAAGCTTGGTCAGCGAGGAGCCGAAGCCCGCCCGCTCCGGCGAACCTTCGACGACAGGTCCGCCGGTCTCCACCCACTTCAGCAGGAAACGATCTCCGACAAGGGCGGTGCTCAGGTCCACCCGCCCGTCGCCGTTGGACAGCGCTCCGTATTTCGCCGCATTGGTCGCCAGTTCATGGAACAGCAGCGCGACGGAGGTGGCGGCCTGGTCGTCGAACACCGCGTCGTCGCCCGAGATCCTCACCCGGGACGCGCCCTCCCCGTCCGCATAGGGCTGGAAAAGCGAGTGCAGAAAGGCGTGCAGTGTGGTCGGTCCCACCAACGGACGGGAGGCTTCCGTATGCGGCCTGACGAATTCATGCGCGCGCGCCAGAGCCGCGATGCGGGTCCGCAGCGAGCCGGCGAACGGCTTGGCTTCCGGATACTGCCGCGCGGACAGAGCGACCAGCGCGCTGACCACGGCGAAGACGTTCTTGATGCGGTGGCTCAGCTCCTGACTGATCAGTTCGCGACCGTGCTCCAGTTGCTTCAAGTCATCGATGTCGGTGCAGGTGCCGAACCAGCGCGTGATCTCGCCCTCACCGTTGCGCAAGCTCAAGGCTCGGCCGAGTACCCAGCGGTATACCCCCGAGTGGTGCCTCAACCGATATTCGATGTCGTACGGTTCGCCCGTCTCCAGACTATGACGCCAGCGGCTCCAGGCCCGTTCGCGATCATCCGGATGAAACAGCTCATTCCATTCGTCGCCGTCGCTTGACCCCGCCGGCACGCCGGTAAACTCGTACCAGCGCGCATTATAGAAGTCGTGATAGCCGTCAGGCCGGGTCGACCAAACCATCTGCGGCATGGCGTCGGTCAGGACGCGAAACCGGGCCTCGCTTTCGCTCAACGCCGAGGCGATCTCGGCAAGGCGTTGGTCCTTGTGCCGACGATCGGTCACATCAACCGAGACGCCGGGCAAGCGCACCACCTTTCCGGTCGCGTCCCGATAGGCCCGCCCCCGCGCCACGACCCAGCGCACCTCGCCTCGCGGGTCGATCAAACGATATTCGCTGACGAACGGTTCGTCGGACGCGATCGCCGCCTCGATGTCACGCGCCAGCTGTTCGCGATCGTCGGGATGAACGTGACGGGTGAAGCGCTCGATCGGCACGCCTGCCCCGGCTTCTTCCACGCTGACGCCGTACTGTCGCGCGAAACCGGCATCGGCCACCACCCGATCCTCGACGATGTTCCAGTCCCATTCGCCGACATGGTCGGATGCGTCCAGAACGCGACGGCTGACATCCTCGGCCAACCGCTTCTGCTGCAGCGCGCGACGAAGGCGCAGTTGAACCATAACCTGGGACGCCAGCGTGCGCAGCGTCTGCTCCTGAAGCTCGGAAAGGCCCTCCGGCCTCGGGCGGGTGTCCAGCACGCACAGGGTGCCGATCGGAAGCCCCGCCTCGTCCTTCAGCAGCACCCCGGCATAGAAACGAAGCTTGGCTTCGCCCGTGACTAACGGGTTGCACTCGAACCGAGGATCGAGAGTGGCGTCGCGCACCACCATGCTGTCCTGCTCGAGCAGCGCCCGGGCGCAGAATGAGCTGTCCAGCGGCGTCTCGCGCACGCCCAGACCGACCTCGGCCTTGAACCACTGGCGGTCCGTGTCGATCAGGTTCACGACCGCGATCGGCGCTTCGCAGATGCGTGCAACCAGCGCCACGATGTCGTCAAAAGCCGGCTCTCGTTCGGTGTCCAGGATGTCGAACGAACGCAATGCGGCGACACGCTCGGCCTCGTCCCACCCAGGACTGTCTTGTTTCAGGTGGGTCACGCCCGGAAGTCCTCTCGCCGGCGGCCAATGCCGCTCAACCCCAATGCGTCCACACACATGGATGTTGCAAGCGCAAGTCGCCGGTTCGCATCAGCTGGCCGGACGCCCGACTTCCTCCACCTCCATGATCGCCACGCCCGGCGGAGGCGGAGCCACTGGTGCGGCTGTGGGGACGGGGGCGGCCTTGGAGGCCTCCAGCGCCTGAAGACGAGCGTTGATGGCCTTGACCTCGTCCTGGGTCGGCAGGCGACGTCCCCCCAGGCTGGCGACGCCTACCACGCGGGTCTGACCGTCCACCTCGACTGTCTTCAGGGCCTCGGCGGCCTCGGGCGGCAGGCCGCCGGTGGCCTCGCCCGCCTCGGGGCCCGTCTTGATCAGGCGCGGGCGCGAAAAGCGCGCCTCGTCGATCAGCGGCTCATGCCCCCTGTAGACGGTGCGGAAGGCGGCGGTTTCGCCATAGACGCCCTTCCAGCGATAGAAGATGTGCGCGCCGATCTGGGTGATCTTGGCCACCGTCGGCGCCCACCACGGATGCACATAGTCGGCATGGTAGTGGGTGGCGGTGCCGACCTGCGTCGCCACGTGACCGGACAGCGCGCGCTCGGCCACGATCCTGGCGCGGTCCCATGCCCATGCCACCGGCGTCTGCGCGAGGGAGCCGTCGCAGGTGAAGCTGAACTGACAGCCCGTGACGCGCTCGGCGCCTTCAAACACCACGCCGCAGACCGTGTTGGCGTAGTTGGGGTCGCGCACGCGGTTCAGCACTACCTGCGCCACCGCCTCCTGGCCGTCTGTGGGCTCAAGCGCGGCCTCAAAATAGACGGCCTGGGTCAGGCAGCGCAGCGCGCGCCGGCGATCCTCGGCTGTGGCGGCGTCGAAGACAAAGGGTTTGGCCGGCCGCAGGGCGCCGGTGCTGGGCGTAGCCGCGTTCAGCCTCTGAGCCTCCAGCCCGCTGCGGCCGAGATCGAGCCCCGGCCGCCCGGCCAGGCTCAGGCTCTCCCAACCTGGCGTAAGCCCCAGCAGCGCAGGGTGCAGCACCGACGGATCATGACGTGCGGCCACGGACAGTTGCGCCGGGTCCATGCGCGACGTCAGGGCCGAGAGCCCCTTAGGTCCCAGATCGCCGCCGGTCAGCCGCGACACCCGTTCGGCGGTGCGATCCACGTCCGGGCGCGGGCTCGATCCGGCCGACATGGCGACGCCGAGAACGGCAGCCACGGCCGGCGCGGCCGCTCCCGCCCGCCTCAGCAGCCCCTTGATCCGGTTCTGATCCACGCGGCTTTTCCTGGGCCCGCCTCAGCGGCCGCCCAGGGTCGAGCGCAGCATCCAGGCGAACTTCTCATGCGCGCCCAGGCGCTGGGTCAGGAGGTCGACGGTGACGTCGTCGCCGTCCTCGTCCGCCACCTCGATCGCGGCGCGCATGGTGGCGATCAGCGTCTCGTGGTCGCGCATCAGCTCGTTCAGCATCTCGGGGGCGCTCTTTTCCGGGTCGCCGTCCTTGATCGAGGTCAGGTTGGCGAAGGCGGCGTAGCCCTGCGGCGCCAGGACGCCGAGCGCCCGGATGCGTTCGGCCACATCGTCCAACGCCTCCCACATGTCGCGGTACTGCTGTTCGAGCAGGTTGTGCAGGGCGAAGAACTCAGGCCCGCGGACGTTCCAGTGATAGCCGTGGGTCTTCAGATAGACGGCGTAGCTGTCGGCCAGAACCTTGGTCAGTTCAGAGGCGACGGCGCTGCGTTCGGACGCCGAAAGGCCGGTGTCGATGGTGGCGGTCATGGGTTGCTCCCCTGGTCGTTACGAACGCCCGCACAAACGGGCTTGGCCGACGAGCCGCAGCAACGCGCAAGCCGGCGTGATGTTGCACCTATATGGCTATGGCGGAGCCAAACGCGAGTCCGCCCGGTTCTCGCCCGGCGCCATGCGCGCCGACAAAAAAAGGCGCGCCGCGATGCCGCGACGCGCCCTTGATGGATCAAGTCAGGAAGGGGTCAGCGCTTGCTGCGCGCCTTGCGGGCGGCGTAGCGGGCGTCGCGCGCCGCCTTCTGTTCTTCCTTGGTCAGCTGCTTGCGCTCCTTGCGGGCGGCGCGCTTCTCGGCGTCGACGGCTTCCTGGGCCAGGCGTTCGGCCTCCAGACGCGCGGCTTCCTTTTCCGCCTTTTCGCGGCGCAGCTCGGCCTTCGCCAGCTCGTGCTGCTGGCGCAGCGCCTCCTTCTCGGCCGCGCGCTTCTCGGCCAGCTTGTCGAACTCGGGATCCGGCGCAGCCGCCTTGGGCTTGAACTTCGCCAGCAGCGCCTTCTTGGCCTCCTGCTGGGCGGTGATGCGGTCGGAGAAGCCTGTTTTCAGATCTTTCATGCGGAGAGGTCGGGTGTCCTGCGATATGGGCCGCCAGGGCGGTCAGAAGGGTCATGCGGCGTGCAGCGGACCGGAAGCGCGCCGCACAAAGCGGAAACGCCTGCCGAAATCAAGGTTCCGGCCGCTGATCGCATCGACGGCGAAAGCCTCAGAGACGGTTTTTCCGCGTTTGGTGCAGATAGGACGCGATGGCGGGAAATCAACCGCCGGGCGCCGGCGTCAGCGCGGCTTGGCCGCCTGGCCCGCCGCCGCGCCGGCCGCTCCGCCCACGGCGGCGCCCACCGGACCCCCGACCAGCGCGCCCGCCAGGGCTCCGGTGGCCGAGCGCTGCTCGTTGGTCGTGCCGCAGGCGCCGAGCCCCGCCGCTCCCAACACGACCAGGGACAGAACTGCGATGCGGACCATGAACGCCACCCTTGCTGAATCTTCAGCCGCCTCAACGGCGCAGCCTGGCCCGGGTTCCGAATCGCCGTTCGTGTAGAACGACCGCGCCGCCACTTCTGCTCAGACCTGAAGGGCTTGCTCGTGAGAAGATGATTCATTCGTCGATGTTGGTCTCGTCCCACTCAGCGAGCATCCGGCAAGTATAGCGCGGACCATCTTTACTAACACCACGACACGCGCTTTGCGCTGCTCGACGCAGCTTGGAAATACACAACGGATTCCGGCCTTTAACCCGCCACTTGCCCTCCGACCACATTGACGCCACAAAGGACTGTCTAAAGGCCCGCCGCCAAGCGCCGGGCTCGCAAGCCGTGCGTTGGTTGCGGATCGGACTGGCGGCGTCTCTCCGGCCGATCGCGCAAGACTACCCGTGGGCAGCGTTTCCCGCCCTGCTGATCAGGACTGAGCCATTGTCGCATCCTTCGCAGCTCCCTGCGTCGCCTTCGGTCGATCGCAAGCTCCGCATCCGTCCGGTTGCGGCCGCTGCGATGTTCGGGGGGGTGGCCGGGATTGCGATCGGTTGCGCCTACCTAGGTGGAGTGACGGCGCGCGCTACGACGGTGCGCGCCCAGGCCGAGCGCCTGCAGGGCGCCTCCAACGCAGGGTTCACCGAAGAAGCGCTGTCCGCCGCGGCCGGCGGCCTGGACGCCAGCGCCCTGGCCATCGCGCGCCGGCATGATCCCTACACGGTCGCGGGCGCCGCCCAGCGCGACCGACAGGCGGAACTGCTGTCCGCGCGCCTGGAGCAGTTGCGCCCCGCCGGCGATCCGATGCTGCGTCGTGTCAGCCTGAACACCCCCTTCGCCGACGCCGCCGGCGGCTCGGCCCTGAGGCTGGACCACGCCTTGGACGCCGCGCGGGATCTCGATTGCCTGACGCAGGCCGTCTACTACGAGGCCCGCGGCGAGGGCCGGGACGGCATGAAGGCCGTGGCCCAGGTGGTTCTGAACCGCGTCCGCCACCCGGCGTTTCCGAAAACCGTCTGCGGCGTGGTTTTCCAGGGCGCCGCGCGGTCCAGCGGATGCCAATTCAGCTTCACCTGCTCGGGCGTCATGCGCGGACGCGTCAACCGCGCCGCCTGGAACCGCTCGCGCGACATCGCCACCAAGGCCCTTTCCGGACAGGTCTTTTCGGGCGTGGGCTCGGCCACTCACTTTCACACCACAGGGGTGGCGCCGGGCTGGCGCAACTCCCTGGTCCAGGTCAGCCAGGTCGGCCAGCATCTGTTCTACCGCTTCGGCTCCGGACGCCCGTCGCCCGCCCTCACCTACGCGGCCCGCCCCGCTCAGCCGGAGCGTCCGCGCCTGATCCAGGCCGGGATCGACCCCGTCGAGACCGCCCGACGCGCCGGACAGGCGGTCGCCTATTCGCTGGCTCTGGCTCAGGACGGCGTCAAGCCGGAGACACCGCCCGCAACCGCAGTCGCCACGTCGGTCCCCGCGGCTGCGCCAGCTCCGGCTCCGGCTCCGAGGGCCGCAAAGCCTGTCGAGCGGCCGCCCGAAACGGCGGCGGCCAAGCCCGAAATCGCGGTCGCCGCCGCCTCGGCCTAGAGCCGCCGCTCCACCTCAGGCGTCGCGATCGCCCTTGGACGAGCGGTGCGCATCGTCATGGCTGTGCTTCAGGTCGCGCTCGCCGCCGCCGCCCGACACCTTGCTGTTGCGGCCGTTGGTCGGGCCGCCTTCGCGCGGATCCTCGAACTCCGGCGGCTCGGCCTTTGCGTTCTGATGGCTTGAGCCGGGCCCGCCCCAGCGCTTTTCATCGACCGGTTCGGGATTGTGCTGGTTGTTGGACATGATCAACGATCTCCGGACTTGTGCTGCGGCGTGAGGTTCTGGTTGGCGTTGCCGAACCGGCCCTGCTGATCGAGGTTCGCGTCGGCGTCGCCCGGCTGTCCGGACTGAAGACCGGTCGCGCGGTCGCGCGCATCGCCCTTGGCTTCCGGATTGGCGTCCGAGCCGCCGCCGGGGCTGATCTGCTCCTCTGGAACATGAGGCGTCTTGCTCATCGCTGGCTCTCCTTGTTCGTGACAGGGAGAAAACCCTTACGCCTCAGGCCCGTTCCAAACCGCAGCGCTTCAAAGGGCGTCCAGGCCGATGTCCAGCACCGGCGCCGAGTGGGTCAGGGCGCCGACGGAGATGACGTCCACCCCCGTATCGGCGATCCCTCGCACGGTGGTCAGATCGACGCCGCCGGAGGCCTCCAGCACCACCTGTCCCGCCGCTCGCCGCACCGCCTCGCCCAGGTCGTCCCGCGTGAAGTTGTCCAGCATGATCACGTCCGGCCCGACGCCCTCGGGGATCAGCGCCAGCGCCTCGTCCAGCTGGTCTAGCCCATCCACCTCCACCTCGACCTTCATCAGGTGGGGCGCAAAGGCGCGGGCGCGCCGCACCGCCTCGCCCACGCCGCCGCAGACCGCCACGTGATTGTCCTTGATCAGGATGGCGTCATCCAGGCCGAAGCGGTGATTGATCCCGCCGCCGCAGGCCACGGCGTGCTTCTCCAGCGCGCGCAGGCCGGGCGTTGTCTTGCGGGTGTCGGCGATTCGAACCCTTGTTCCGCGCACCGCCTCCACATAGGCGCGCGTCAGGGTGGCCACGCCGCACAGTCGCCCCAGCAGGTTCAGCGCCGTGCGCTCGGCCGACAGAAAGGCGCGGGCGTCCGCCTCGACCTCGGCCAGCACCGCGCCGGCTTCGAAGGCGTCGCCGTCGCGCAGGCGCAGGTCGATGGACGCGGCCGGATCCGTCGTCGCCACCGCGAGCCTGACGCAGTCGATCCCCGCCAGCACCCCCGCCTTGCGCGCGGTGAAGGCCGCCCGCATCCGCGCCCCCTCGGGGATGCAGGCCATGGCCGTCATGTCGCCCGCACGCCCGAGGTCCTCGGCCAGCGCCAGCCGCACCACCGGCTCGATCATCAGGTTCGGCAGCGATCTCATTCGGCGGCCTCCAGCGCCCGCGCGACGTGCGCGACCTGCATCCGGCTATGTCGCGCCACACTGTCGGTATGGGGGAAGTCGCCGCGATAGTGGCCGCCCCGGCTCTCTTCTCTGGCCAGCGCCGCCTGGGCGATCAGCCGGGCGGCGGTCAGGACCGGCGCGCCGGGCGCGCGGGTCTCGATCCGGGCGATCAGCGACAGCAGCCTCTCCAGCCCGACCCGCGTGCGCTCCACCCCCGCATGCAGCGTCATGGCCTCCCGCAGCGCCTGAAGGTCCGCCGATCCTACGTCCGCGCCGATCCGCGCCGGCAGGGGAGCCTCGCCGCCCCTCTCGCGCGCGGCCGCCACGCCCGCCCTGCGCCCGAACGCCGCCGCCTCCAGCAGCGAGTTGGACGCCAGCCGGTTGGC
>JAEYAO010000016.1 GCA_023456105.1 Pseudomonadota bacterium
CAGTCGGACCTGGCGCGCCTCCAGGCCGAATACCGCGACGAGGCGGTGCGGGCGCAAAGGCTGCGGGCCGATGCGGACGCGGCGCGCGACGAGTTGCGCGATCTGGATGGGCGTCTGGCCGAGCTCAGGCGCGAAGCCTCGGCCGAGGATGTGCAGCTAGAGGCGCAGCGGGCGCGCCTCCGGGAACTCAGCGACCGCGAGGGGCGGCTGGTCGGTGAGCTGTCGCGCGAGCGCGGGCGTCAGGGGCGGCTGCTCAGCGCGCTGCAGATGATGAGCCGCAGGCCGCCGCCTCCGCTGCTGGTCCCCGCCGAGAAGGCGGTGGACACGGTGCGGGCGGCCATCCTGATCAAGGCGGTCGCGCCGGAGCTGCAGAGCCGCGCCAAGGCGCTGTCGGACCAGCAGGCGGAGATCGGCCGCATCCGGCGGCTCGCGGTCCTGTCCAGCGAGCGGCTGCTGACCACCGAAAGCGCGCAAGGCGACCGCCGCGCCGAGATCGAGAGCCTTCTGGCGCGCAAGACGGCGCTGGTCGCCGTGCTCCGGGCCGAGGCGCAGACCGCCGAGCGCTCGGCCCGGGTGCTGGAGGACCGCATCCGGGCGTTGGGCGGTCAGGTCAGCACGCCGCAGGCGGCCGCCCAGCCCCAGACTGCAAGCCGGCCCGCAGGCGGCGCAAGGCTTCGCCCGCCCTTGTCCGCAGAGCCGGCGGAGCGTTTCGGCGACGGCTCCAGCGGCTGGAGGTGGCGGGCGGACCGGGCGGTGGCCGGCGCGCCGGCGGCGTCCCGCGTGGCCTATGCCGGACCGCTGGGCGGCTGGGGGCAGGTGGTGATCCTGGATCTGGGCCCCGGCTGGCGCGCGGTGGTGGCGGGGCTGGAGACGCTGGACGTCCAGGCCGATCAGCGCGTCGCAGACGGACAGGCGCTGGGCCGCAGCGGCCGTGACGGCGAGGTCTATTTCGAACTGCGGCGCGACGAACGGCCGATCGACCCGCGTCCCTGGCTGCAATAGCCGCTTTGCAACTGCGCTCGCGGCGGCTTACATCGGAACCAACGCCGATCGGCCTCGATTTCGTCGTGGTCTCAAGGCCTTCCTTCACCGCAGGGCGTCGATGAGCGAGCCCATCGAAAGAGACCGAATGCGTAAACTGCTTGTTGTCGGCTGCGCCGCCCTGGCGCTCGGCGGATCGGCCATGGCCGTGGCCAGCCAGACCCCGCGCAACGAGACCTTTCGCCTGCTGGAGCTGTTCGGCGACGTTCTTGGGATCGTCGAGCAGGCCTATGTGGTGCCCGTCGACAACAAGAAGCTGATCGAGGCGGCGCTTCAGGGCATGATGACGGCGCTGGATCCGCACTCCAACTATCTGCCGCCCGAGAACTTCGACGAGCTGCGCGAGCGCACGGAGGGCCAGTATTCGGGCGTCGGCCTGACCATCACCTCCGAAGGCGGGCTGGTGAAGGTGATCTCGCCGATGGACAACAGCCCGGCGTCGCGCGCGGGCGTGCAGGCCGGCGACGTCATCAGCGCCATCGAGGGCCAGAGCGCCTCGGGCCTGACCGTCAGCCAGGTGTCGGAGAAGCTGCGCGGCGGGGTGGGCACCTCCGTGCGCGTCACCTTCCTGCGCGACGGCGAGGAGCCGCGCGAGGTGACCCTGACGCGCGAGGTCATCAAGGTGCAGTCGGTCACGGGCGAGGTGAAGGGCGACTTCGGCTATCTGCGCGTCTCGACCTTCAACGAGAACACCGGGCGCGAGCTGACGGAGGCGATCAACAAGATCAAGGCCGAGAAGCCGGGCGTGAAGGGCTATGTGCTGGACCTGCGCAACAACGGCGGGGGGCTGCTGAACGCCGCCATCGACGTGTCGGACGCCTTCCTGGAGCGCGGCGAGATCGTCAGCCAGCGCGGCCGCAAGCCGGACGACATCGAGCGCTACGCGGCCAAGCCCGGCGACCTGATCGGCGGCCTGCCGCTGGTGGTGCTGATCAACTACGGCTCGGCCTCGGCGTCCGAGATCGTCGCCGGCGCGCTGAAGGACCATGAGCGGGCGTCGGTCGTCGGCCTGACCAGCTTCGGCAAGGGCTCGGTGCAGACAGTGATCCCGCTGCGCGGCGGGCGCGACGGCGCAGTGTCGATCACCACGGCGCGCTACTACACCCCGTCGGGCGCTTCCATCCAGAAGATCGGCATCGAGCCGGACTTGGAGGTCGCCCGCTCGGAGGCCGAGGCGCGCATCGTCTCGCGCTCCAGCTTCATCTATTCGGAGGCGGCCTACGCGACGGCGCTGGACTCCTCCATCGGGGCCGAGCGCAAGGGACCGCACACCCCGCGTGAGGCGCCGGGCGAAAACTATGACAAGGACACCGACTATCAGCTGGAGCGGGCGCTGGACGTGCTGCGCGCCGGCGGGGACGTGTCCAGGGTGTCGGCGCCGCCCTCGACCGTGGTGGTGACCGAAAAGAGCGAGGATGCGGCGGACGACGCCGCGCCGGCGACCCCGCCCGCCGACCCGGCCGAGCCGCCCGCCCGCACCCCGGAGATCACGCCGGGCAACGAGCCACGGCCGGAGCCGCAGCGATAAGGCCAACGTGGTGAACGGGCGTTAGGGTTTCTTAACCCGCCTTGCGCGAAAGTGGCGGCCGAAGGATTCCGCTGGGTCCCAAGTCCGCACCATGTTCGCCAAACGCCAGTCCGCCCTCGCCGCCGCCGCCGGCAGCCCGCCGCCCCCTCGCGCCTTGAAGCCGGTCGAGGTGCTGAAGGCCGCCGTGCGCAAGCCGCCGGTGATCGCGGGGCTGGCGGGCCTGCTGCTTCTGTCGACGGGCGCGCTGTTTCTGACGGTGCTGGGCGACCCCCGCGCGGGCGCGCCGTCGGCTCGCATCGCCTTGAAGCGCGAGGCGGCGGCGGAGGCGCCGGCGCCCTCCGGCTTTGACGCCTTTTCCATGGGCGCTATGGGGCTGTACCAGGACCTGACCGGAACCGGCGATCCGCTGAGCGGCGCGGCTGGCGGCGAGGCGCTGATCACCCTGCCGGACGGAGCCACGGTCGCGGGCGGCGGGTCCAGCTATTCGGCGCCGATGCAGGTCGCGTCTCCGCTCGCCAAGGCGCCGCTGGCGGGCCTGTCGGGGCCGGGGCCGAATGGGCTGCTGCCGGTGATCGCGCCGGACGGGCGGGTGCCGGCGCAGGCCTACGCCCGGCCATTCCGGTCGAACGGCAAGCCGCGCGTGGCCCTGATCGTCGGGGGCCTCGGGCTGAATGCGGTGACCACCAAGGCGGCCATCGAGCGGTTGCCGGCCGATGTGACCCTCAGCTTCGTTCCCTATGCCGAGAACCTGCAGGGTTGGATCGACCAGGCGCGGGCTCAAGGGCATGAGGTCATGCTGGAAATGCCGATGGAGCCGACCGGCTATCCCAACAACGATCCCGGCCCCTACACCCTGCTGGCCGACGGCGGGGCGGACGACATCGGCGCCAAGATGAACTGGCTGCTGGGCCGCGCGACCGGCTACTTCGGCGTGACCAACTACCTGGGCGACCGGTTCGCGGCGTCGGATGCGGGCATGAACGCCTTTCTGACCACGCTGCGCCAGCGTGGCGTGGCCTTCCTGGACGACGGGTCGTTCCAGCGCCGGCCCGGCGCTTGGGCCCGCGCCAGCGCCGACAAGGTGATCGACCAGACCCAGTCGCCCGCCGCCATCATCGCCGCCCTGAACAGCCTGGAGGCCCAGGCCAAGATTCGCGGCTCGGCGCTCGGAACCGGCTTCTCCTATCCGGTCACGGTCGAGGCCGCCGCACGTTGGACCGCCGGGCTGGAGCAGCGCGGCCTGCAGCTGGCGCCCGCATCCGCCATGACCCAGCGTCCCGGCCGTTGACGGACCTTCAGCTCTACCGGCCCAACGTCGGCGTGGTCTTGTTCAACCGCGAAGGCTTGGTCTGGTACGGCAAGCGCCATGCGACGCCGGGGCCCTACAACTGGCAGTTCCCGCAAGGGGGCGTGGACGAGGGCGAGGACCTGGAGGCGGCCGCACGGCGCGAGCTGCGTGAGGAGACGGGTGTCCACTCCGTCGAACGTCTGGCCTCGACCGACGACTGGATCCTGTACGACTTTCCGCCCGAGGCCGCGAATAACGCCAAGGCTTGGCGGGGCTTCACCGGCCAGAAGCAGCGCTGGTTCGCCTTTCGCCTGATCGGCCCGGACAGCGAGATTGATCTGCAGAGCCATGTCGGCGCGGGCGAAGAGGTCGAGTTCGACGCCTGGCGCTGGGGCCGGCTGGACGAGGCCTGCGACCTCATCGTGCCGTTCAAGCGCGACGCCTACGCCCAGGTGGTCCGCGCCTTCGCCCACCTGGCCGCATAGAAAAAGGGGCGACGCCGAAGCGCCGCCCCCTCCCGTCAGATCAGTAGACCAAGGGCGATCACGCCGCCTTGGCTTCGCCCTCGATCAGGGCCGGGCCCGTGCCGATCTCGATGCGGCGGGGCTTCAGCGCCTCGGGCAGTTCGCGCTTCAGCGCGATGGACAGCAGGCCGTTCGACAGGTTGGCGTCGGTGACGATCACATAGTCGGCCAGCTGGAAGCGGCGCTCGAAGTCGCGTTCGGCGAGGCCGCGATGCAGATAGGTCCTCTGCGTCGCCGCATCGTCGTTGGCGGTCTTGCGGCCGGAGACGGTGAGCAGGTTCTCCTTCACCTCGATGTTCAGCTCGTCGGGCGAAAAACCGGCGACGGCGATCTCGATGCGATAGGCGTTCTCGCCCGTGGTTTCGATATTATAGGGGGGATAGCCGCCTTCCTGGCTCGTGCGCGCGGCGCTTTCGAGCAGATTGGCCAGACGGTCGAAGCCGACGGCCGAACGGTACAGCGGCGAGAAGTCATAGGTACGCATGGAAGCATCCTCCTGAGGATCAGCAAGGTCACAACGATTGCAGTCGAGCGGCCCGAAACCGGCGCCGCCTGGCTGGAAGGCCCGAAACCGGCGCCTTCGAAACGGAATGTGGGAGGCGGTTTTCGCGGTTCAAGAGGGTGCGGATCAGCGCGTGAAATGGTCGCGAACGACGATCCGCGCTGGCGCCTCCGGCCATCCGAGGGCAGGAATGCGGCGACCCTTGCCGGAGCTTTTGCCATGCGCCTGATCGCCCCCGCCGTCGCGGCCGTCCTGTTGATTGGAGCGGCCGGCCCCGCCGCCGCACAGGCCGCGCCCCCCACGCGATCGGCGCTCGCCATGACGCCGCCGGTGTTCCAGGAGGACGAGGCGCTGAAGGCGGCGGTAGCCTCGACCAGCCGATCGGAAGCCGATCGCGCCCGCGACGCCGCGCGCCACCCCTACGAAAGCCTGACGTTCTGGGGCCTTCAGCCGCGCATGACGGTTGTAGAGATCGAGCCGGGTCGCGGCGGATGGTGGAGCGCGATCCTGCAGCCCTATCTGCAGGCGACGGGGGGACGGTACGTGGCGGTGAACCGCCCGCTGGAGGGGGTGGGCGTAGAAGACGGAACGGCCGACATGGTGCTGGTCGCCCGCGCCTTTCACAACTGGGCGCGCGACGGGCGCACCGAGCCCTATCTGCAAGCCTTCTTCCGGGCGCTGAAGCCGGGCGGCGTCCTGGCGATCGAACAGCACCGCAGCGCCGAGGGACTGAACGTCGCCGACGTGGCGCCGACCGGCTATGTGCCCGAAAGCCACGTCATTCGCGCCGCGCAGAACGCCGGCTTCGTGCTGGAGGCGCGCAGCGAGCTGAACGCCAATCCGCAGGACGACCACGACCATCCCTTCGGCGTCTGGACCCTGCCGCCCATCCGCCAATCGCAGGGACGCGGCGATCAGGCCGGACGCGTGCTGACGCCGGAGGAGCGCGCCGCATTCGACGCCATCGGCGAGAGCGACCGCATGACCCTGCGGCTGCGCAAGCCGGAGTAGGCTCGCACAAACGTCACCGCCGCCGTTTTGACCGGTGAGGCGAAGCTGTCTAAGCGAGGGGGCGTGGATGGCGGCCTGCGGGGCGCCGACGTCCGGCAAGGGTTCTGTATGGCTGATCATCCGCCTGGCTTTCCGTTCGCGTCGCGTCGCGGCCTGCTGCTGGCGGGCGCGTCGCTGGGACTGACGGCGGGGCTCGGCGGGTGCGGCCGCACGGACGAGGCGACGCCGACCGCGCCTGCGCCCGACACCGCGCCCGCCGGGCCGCCGGAAGGTTCGCTGGAATGGGCGGTGGCCGGCGCCTGGCGCGACCGGGACAAGGCCCGCGACGCCGCGCGCCATCCGATGGAGACGCTGCGCTTCTTCGGCCTTCAGCCGGCCATGACGGTGGTGGAGTTCTGGCCTGGCGGCGGCTGGTACACCGAAATCCTCGCCCCCTATCTGGCCAAGGGGGGGGGGCGCTACTTCGCCGCCACCTTCGCCCAGGGACCGTCGGCCGATCCGGCGCAGGCGGCGCTGAACGCGGCGTTTCAGGCGCGCTTCACCTCCGACCGGGACCTCTATGGCGATATCCAGTTCACCCAGTTCGGGGCCGGGACGGGCGCGGTCGCGCCGCCCGGAACGGCGGACCTGTGCCTGTTCATCCGCAGCCTGCATGCCTGGATGGCGGCGGGGATTGCGGAAAAGGCCTTCGCCGACGCCTTTGCGGCGCTGAAGCCGGGCGGCGTTCTGGGGATCGTCCAGCACCGGCTGGAGCCGGAGGAGGATCAGGATCCTATCGCCGCCAACGGCTATGTGCAGGAGGCCTTTGTACGCCAGCTGGCGGAAGAGGCGGGCTTCCAGTTCGTCGCCGGCTCCGAGATCAACGCCAATGAGGCCGACACCAAGGACCATCCGTTCGGCGTCGACACCCTGCCGCCGGTGCGGCTGACCGCGCCGGCGGGCCAGCCGCCCGACCCCGAGTTCGACCGCACGCCGTACGACGCCATCGGCGAATCCGACCGCATGACCTTGAAGTTCAGGAAGCCCGAGTGAACCGCGCCCAAGCCTATGCCGCCGAAGCGCCCCTGATGGGCACGCCGGACGCCGCGTCCCCGCCCGGCGGCCAGGGCGAGTGGTATCGCGGAGCCGGCGGCCTGCGCCTGCGCGCCGCCTTGTGGACGCCGTCCGCGCCGGCGGCCGGAGAGCCGCGCGGCACGGTGGTGCTGAGCCCCGGCCGCACCGAGCCGATCGAGAAATATTTCGAGGTCATCGGCAACTTCCTGGCGCGCGGCTGGTGCGTGCTGGCGCACGACTGGCGGGGGCAGGGATTGTCGGCGCGGCTGCTGCCCGACCGGCTGAAGGGTCACGCCCGTGCGGTCGAGGAGTTCCTCGACGACTACGCCCGCCTGTTGACCGTGTTCGAAGACCGATGCCCCAAGCCGTGGATCATGGTCGGCCACTCCATGGGCGCGGCGCTGAACCTGCTGAGCCTGCAGGCGGGGGAGACCCGTTTCGCGGGCGCGCTGCTGTCCAGCCCCATGCTGCGGGTCAAGACCGGCAAGCATTCGATGTGGTCGGTCAAGCTGGCGGTGCGCTGGAATATCCGGCACGGCAAGGCGGGCGACTATGTGCTGGACGAACCGGACGATCCGTTCGGCCACACCTTCGAAAAGGACGCCCTGACCTCGGACGAGGGGCGATACGAACTGTGGCGCCAGCAGATGTACGCCTGCCCGCATCTGGCGATCGGCGGCACGACCTGGGGCTGGCTGGCGTTCGCGCTGGACGCCGGGGAGCGGGCGCTGAAGCTGAAGGCGCTGAAGTCGGTGCGGATCCCGGTGACCGTGGTGCAGGCGGCGGACGACGACCGCGTCTGGAAGCAGACCAGCCGCTGGGCGACCAAGCGCCTGCCGCACGGTCGCTATGTCGAGATCGGCGGCGCCCAGCACGAGGTGCTGATGGAGCGGGACGACCTGCGGGCCGAGGCCTTCCGGGAGTTCGAGGCCTTGGCCGAACGGGTGGCGCCCGCTGGTGCGGAGCAGAACCACGCCGAGCTCTAAGCCGCCGGCTAGCTAGACCGCCGCGCGCCTGAGCGTGACCAGCGCCTGATCGATCAGGCCGGCGTCGCCGACGGCCAGGACCTGGCCGCCGTCGTCGGGCGCCGCGCCGCGCCAGTTGACGACCCGGCCTCCCGCCGCCTCGACCACCGGAACCAGCGCCGACCAGTCCCAGGGCTTCAGGCTGGTCTCGGCCACAAGATCCATCCGTCCGGCCGCGACCATGGCGTAGGCGTAGGCGTCGCAGCCCAGCCGCGCCAGCTTCGCCGCCGCCCGCACCTGGGTCCAGGCCCCCAGTTCGGCTCCGTTGAAGATGTCGGGGTCGGTGGTGGAGATCACCGCCTCGGTCAGCCGCTCGCAGGCGCGGGTCTTCAGCGGCGTATGCGTCTCGCCGCGGATCAGCCACGCGCCGGAGGGACCGCCGATGAAGACCTCGTCCAGATAGGGCTGGGCGATCAAGCCGATGCGGGGCCGCCCCTGGGTGCGCAGGGCGATCAGCGTGGTCCACAGCGGCAGGCCCGCGATAAAGGCGCGCGTGCCGTCGACCGGGTCCAGCACCCACACGTGTTCGGCGTCGGGACGGTCCTCGCCGTACTCCTCGCCGATCACGCCGTGGTGCGGATAGCGTTCGGCGATCAGGCGGCGGATGGCGGCCTCGGCGTTGCGGTCGGCAGCCGTGACGGGGTCGAAACCGCCGTTGCTGAGCTTGTTGTCGGCCTCGCAGTCGCCCCGGAACAGCGGCAGGGTCTCGGCGGCGGCCGCGTGCGCCAGCTCGACGGCGAAGGCTTCGTGTTCGGTCATCCGCCGGCCATAGCGGCGGCCGCCGCACAAGTCACGGGCGCTCGCGCGTCAGGCCGCGTCGCTTTCGGTGTGCAGAGACTTGGCGAGATCCAGCAGGCGGCGGCGGGGGCGTTCGCCCAGCTGGTAATAGGCCTGGATCAGGTCCAGCGTCTCCTTGCGCGAGAAGGAGTCGCCGTTGGCGGCGGCCTCCTTGCGCTCCAAGGCTTCGGCCAGGCCGTCGTAGAAGTAGCTGACGGGCGTCTCCAGCGCCTCCGCCAGTTCCCACAGCCGCGCGGCCGAGATGCGGTTGGCGCCGCACTCATACTTCTGGATCTGCTGAAAGCGGATGCCGACCTTGAGCGCCAACTGCTGCTGGGTCAGGCCGAGCAGGCGGCGGCGGCGCCGCAGCCGGCGGCCGAGGTGAAGATCGATGTCGGTGGCCATGCGCCGCGTCCTTGTCCGAGGTCGTCCCATGGCGGGACGGTTCGCCTGAGACGCGGCAAGGCGCGTGCCGACTTCGCCTCACAAGCGAAGCTGTTCGGGAGTGCGGCAACCCGGAGGCGGGATGCGCATTTATGTCCCGGCTTAGCTATTCACTGGAAGGGATATCACCATGGGCATTATCGCCTGGATCATCATCGGCATCATCGCGGGCTGGCTCGCGGAGAAGATCATGGGCCGCAACCACGGCCTGCTCACCAACCTGATCGTCGGCATCGTCGGCGCCTTCATCGGCGGCTTCATCGCCAGGGCGCTCGGATTCGACTGGGGCGGCTGGATCGGCTCCACCATCGTCGCCACCATCGGCGCGGTGATCCTGCTGTTCCTGCTGGGGCTGATCAAGCGTCGCGCCTGATCTCAGCCAGGACCGAAGGTAAAGGGCGGCTCCGACGGAGCCGCCTTTTTTTCTTTAGACGGATGCGCCGGGTTATTGCGGCGTGGCCGGTTCAGGCGTCGTGGACGCGTCGGGCGCCATGGAGGGCTCGGAGGGTTCGGAAGGCGGGGGGCTCGCCGGTTCGACGGTCGGAGCGGCCGGACTCGTGGAGCCGGAAACCACCGGCGCGGCCTGATACTCGGTCACCGTCCAGCCGACCACGACATCCGCGCCTTCCTGGCGGATGCCCGGCAGCGGCACGGCGCGAACCTGGCCGTCGGCGCCGCGCACCGTCAGCTCCTGCTCGCCCGTGGCGTTGTTCTGGACCCCGACCAGCCGGCCGATCTCCGCACCGTCGGATCCCTTCACCGTGGCACCGGGCGTGAGCGTCAGGCTCTGCGGCTGCGCGGCGGACGCCTCCGGCGAGGCCGACGCGGGCGCGTCCTGCGCCAGAGCGGGCGCGGAGGTCATCAGCACGGCGGCGGCGCCGGCCAGAAAGGCGGTCTTGATCGTCATGGGATCGTCCCGTTTGCTCGGGCTCGTCGCCCGCACATGAACAACCCTTCATGTTTTGCTTTGTTTCGCCCGCCCCGAAATGACCTCCGCCGCGCCCCGATCCGCCGAAAATCAGGCTAAGCTGCGGCTGGACATCCAGGAGATTCGACGCTGACCTCCAAAACGGCAGCCAAGCCCCTGCCCGCAGCCAGCCTGCTGCGGCGCATCGTCGGACTAGGTTTCGAGCTGACGCCCCTGGTGTTCGCGGTTCTGGCCTTTCTCGCAGGCGCGCTGATGCTGGCGTCTGCCATGACGCCGGCCTTCGCCGACCGCCTGCGCCTGCTGTCGGGCGCGGCGCCGCCGCTGCTGATCGACCTGTCGCACTTCGCGGCCAGCGTGGCCGGCTTTCTTCTGCTGATCCTGTCCGCGGGCCTGTGGCGGCGCAGGCGCGGGGCATATTGGGCGGCCTTGGCGGTGCTGGTGGGCGGGGCCGTGTTTTCGCTGCTCAAGGGCCTGGACTGGGAAGAGGCCGCGGTGCTTTCGGCCATCGCCATTCTGCTGTTTCCATGCCGGGAAGCGTTCCGGCGCCGTTCGCGGTTGGCGGAGCCGCTGCGGCCGTCATGGCTGATGCTGGTGTGTCTGGCGGTGCTGGCCATGCTTTGGCTGGGCCTGTTCGCCTATCGGGGCGTCGACTACTCCAATGAGCTGTGGTGGACCTTTCTGATTGATCGGCAGGCGTCCGGCTTTGTGCGCGACGGCACGGCCCTGGCGCTGCTGACGCTGGTGGCGGCGGCCCTGTCGTTGATGGCGGCGCCGGGCGCCAGCAGCCACGGTCCGGCCTCCGCGCTGGATCTGGCGCGGGCGCGAGCGGCGCTGGAGCTGGCCGACCAGTCGACGCCCGAGGCGTGGCTCGCCATGCTGGGCGACAAGGCGTTGTTGTTCAGCCCGTCGGGGCGCAGCTTCATCGCCTATCGCGTGCGCGGGCGTCGCTGGATCGCCATGGGCGGACCGGCGGGCGATCGGGCGGAGGCGCGCGAGCTCTTGTGGGCCTTCGCCGAGCTGGCGGACTCCTACGGCGGATCGGCGGTGTTCTACTCCATCGGTGAAAGCCTCCTGGGCGACATCGCCACCATGGGGTTCGCGGTGCGCAAGGTCGGCGAAACGGCGCGGGTGGACGCCGCCCGTTTCACCACGGAAGGCAAGGGCAAGCAGAACCTGCGCACGGCCGTGAACCGCGCCGAACGCGAGGGGGCGAGCTTTGAAGTGCTCCCGCCCGGCTCGGCCAGCGGCCTGGCCGACGAATTGCGGCCCGTGTCCGACGCCTGGCTGGCGATGCACCAGGGCGAGGAAAAGGCGTTCTCGCTCGGCCGGTTCGACCCGGCCTATCTCGACCTGACGCCGCTGGCGGTGGTGCGCGAGGAGGGACGAATCGTCGCCTTCGCGAACCTGCTGATGGGCGAAGGCCCCACGCGCGAGGCCGCCATCGACCTGATGCGGCACAGTCCCGATGGTCCCCACGGCGTGATGGATTATCTGTTCGTGCGCTGCATCCAGTGGGCCAAGGCGGAGGGTCTGGCGGCGCTGGACCTCGGCATGGCGCCGCTGGCGGGGCTTGAGGATCGTCGCCTCGCCCCCGTGTTCGCCCGCGTCGGCGCCCTGGTGTTCGAGGAGGGCGGGGCCCTCTACGGCTTCCAGGGCCTGCGCAGCTACAAGGCCAAATTCTTTCCCGACTGGAAGCCGAGATTCATCGCCGCCCCCATCTCGACGCCCCTGCCGGTGGCGCTTCTGGACGTGGCCTTGTTGAGCAGCGGCGGCTGGCCCGGACTGCTGGGGCTTCGCCGCGGCAGACGCTAGGCCTTGGGGATCGGCGTGGTGCGGGGATCGGGGCCGTTGGTGACCACACGGTCGCGGTCGGACAAGTCCTTGACCACCTTGGCGCCTTGCAGGCCCGCCTGCTCGAACAAGGCCTTGACCGCCGGCCCTTGGTCCCAGCCGATCTCCACCGCGAATATCCCGCCGGGCTTGAGGATGCGCAGGATCTCCGGCGCCAGATCGCGATAGGCCTGCAAGCCGTCGGGCCCGCCGTCCAGCGCCAGCACCGGATCGTGATCGCGGACCTCGGGGTCCAGGCCCGCGATGTCGCCTGAAGGGATGTAGGGCGGGTTGGACGCCACGAAGTCGAAGCTTTGGTCCGCAAAGCCCGTGGCCCATTCGGTCCTCAAGAAGGTCGCGCGGCCGTCGAGGTCGAGGTTGGCCGCGTTCTCCTTCGCCACGGCCAGGGCTTCGGACGAGATGTCGGTGCCGACACCTCGGGCGGCGGGCCGTTCGCTGAGCACCGCCAGCAGGATCGCGCCCGAGCCCGTGCCCAGGTCGATCATCTGGAACGCCTCGCCCTGCGAAAAGGCGGCTAGGGCCACGTCCATGATGGTTTCGGTGTCCGGGCGGGGGCTGAGCACGTCGGGGGTGACGTTCAGCATGATCTTCCAGAACCCCTTGCGCCCCAGGATGCGCGACACGGGCTCGCGCCGCAGCCGGCGCTCGATCATGGCGTCATAGGCGGCCTGCTGATCGGCGCCGATCACCCGATAGGGATCGGTCAGGATGTCGGTGCGGGTCGCCCCGGCCGCCGCCTCCAGCAGCAGGCGGGCGTCGATGGCGGGGCTGTCGACCGCGCCCTGTTTCAGGCGCGCCTGCGCCGCCTTCCAGGCGGTCAGGAGGGTCGGGGCGGCGGAGGGTGCGGCGTCGGTCATGATCGGTCAATCGCCCGCCCCGGCGGTGATTTCAAGCGCGGCGGGCGACAGGACTGGAACAGGGCGCAGGCTTGGCCGTTCGCCCCTCCATGAGCCAGCGCCCTTCCTCGATCATCGACAGCCTGCGTCTGCGCGCCCGCGCGTTCGGGGCGCCGCCGAGACGCGGACCCGGCGTCGCC
>JAEYAO010000045.1 GCA_023456105.1 Pseudomonadota bacterium
GTCGGCGGCCGCGGCGGCGGTGTCGGCGTGGTCGTTGGCCGCGGATTCATTGTTGTTGCCGCAGGCGGCCAGCGCCAGGGCGGCGGCGGATGCGACGGCGAGAACGGTGAAGCGCATGGTTTCCTCCAAGGGTTCATGACCGGGACGCGAGGTCCCAAGAGCAGACTAGCGCCGCCGCTCGCGCCGGAACAAGCCGGCGATCACGGCCGCGTGACCTCTTCACAATCCTCCAGCGGGCAGGCTGTTCCCCGGCGCGACGGTCTGCGTCACATGACCGCCGCCGGTCTGGATCAGGCGTCGGTGGGTGCCGCGTTCAGGGCCTCTTCCATTTCTGCAAACGAAGGCTGGGCGGTGGAGGGGATGTCGCCTCGGCCGATCTCGACCGAAATCTGCGCCGCGTTGCCGTGCAGGTGCGCGACCAGCACCGACTGGATGATCTTGTAGTAGGCGCCGTCCTGCTCGACGATGTCCTTCAGGCGCGTGGCGAACGGACCGATCATGCCATAGGCCAGGAACACGCCCAGGAAGGTGCCGACCAGGGCGCCGCCGATCATGCCGCCCAGCACTTCCGGCGGCTCGGTGATCGAGCCCATGGTCTTGATGACGCCCAGCACGGCGATGACGATGCCCAGCGCGGGCAGGGCGTCGGCCATGTTCTGCAGCGCGTGGGCGCCGGCCTGGGCCTCGTGGTGATGCTTTTCCAGCTGCTTTTCCATGGCGTCCTCGACCTGGTGCGGGTCTTCGAGGTTCATGGTCATCATGCGAAGGGTGTCGCAGATGAAGTCCACGGCGAAGTGGTCCTTCAGCACCTTGGGGTACTTCTGGAAGATCGTGGATTCCTTGGGCTTTTCAATGTGGCTTTCCAGCGCCACCACGCCCTTGGACTTCATGGTCTTGGTCAGTTGGAACAGCAGCGACAAGAGGTCCTTGTAGTCCTGCTTCTTCCACTTGGCGCCGCCGAAGATCTTGCCGAACCCGCCCAGCGTCGCCTTGATCACGTCCATGCTGTTGGCGATCAGAAAGGCGGCGACGCCCGAGCCCAGGATGCCCATCAGCTCGAACGGCAGGGAGTGCAGGATCACCGCCATCTTGCCGCCCGCCAGCAGATAGCTGCCGAACACCATGCCGAAGAGCATGACGATGCCGATGATCTGGAACATGACGGATGAGCTTCGACGCGTTGAAGAGACGTCGAATATCGCCGTTAATGCTTAAGGGCCTCTTGCCGGCGAGGCGTCAGAGGCGCGTTTCGCCCGAGAGGATCGCCTTGTGCGCGGCCTGGGTCAGCTTGGCGTAGCCCTTCTCGGGATGGCGCACATAGAGGTGCTCCACCTTGCCGGGCTGAAAGCCGTCGGAGACCAGGTCCACCCGGCGGTACTTGAAGGTGCCGGTGGTGTCAGCGCTTTCGATCAGGCGCACAAAGGCCGGACGGGCGTAATGCGGCAACTGGGCGTCGACATAGGCGGCGAAGGCGGCGGCGTCGAACTTGCCCTCCATCACCAGCGCGGCCATGCCGGCCTTGCCCTCGTAGCCCGCGACCGGCACGCCATAGACGATGGCCTCCGACACGCCGGGCGCCTCGGCCAGGCGCTGCTCGACCTCGATGGTGGAGACGTTCTCGCCCTTCCAGCGGAAGGTGTCGCCGATCCGGTCAATGAAGTAGAAATAGCCTTCGCTGTCCTGGCGCATCAGGTCGCCGGTGCGGAACCAGCGGTCGCCCTTCTTGAAGACGTCCGTCAGGATCTTCTTTTCCGACGCGGCCTTGTCGGCGTAGCCCGAAAAGTCGTGACGCACGTCCTGGCCGATCAGGCCGATGGCTTCGCCGACGGTTCCCAGCGGCGCCGGACGGCACAGGCCGTCAGAGCCGCGCACGGGCTGTTCGGTGTCCAGATCGAACTCGACCAGACGGATGTTGATCTGGCTCTTCAACAGCTTGGGCACCCGGCCGATGGCGCCCTGCTTACCGTCGAAGTTGAACAGCGAAACATTGCCTTCCGTCGAGCCGTAGAATTCCAGCACGCGGGGAATGGCGAACCGCTTCTGGAACTCGGGCCAGACGTCGGCGCGCAGGCCGTTGCCGAACACCAGCTTCAGCTTGTGATCACGCTCGACCTCGTTGGGCGCGCAGTTGACCAGATAGCGGCACAGCTCGCCGATATAGACGAACATGGTCGCGCCCGAACTCTTCACGTCGGGCCAGAAGCTGGAGGCCGAGAACTTCTTGCGCAGGACGATGCGGCCGCCGTTCAGCAGGGCCGGGCCGATCCCCACCAGGCCGCCGGTCGAGTGATACAGCGGCAGGCAGTTGAAGATGCGGTCGGTCTCGGTCGAGCCGGTGCAGCCGGCGAAGGCGCGCATATAGGTGCGCGCGCGCGAGTGCGGGATGCGCGCGGCCTTGGGCAGGCCGGTGGTGCCCGAGGTGTAGATGAACAGCGCGGTGTCGCGATTGGTCATGCCGTCGCGGCCGCTCTTGGCCGGACGCACGGAGGAGCCGCCACGCACGGCCTTGTCCAGACCGCGCCGCTCGGAGGCCTCGTCCGCCTCCTTCAGGCCCAGCACCCACAGCATCAGGTTGCGGTTCACGAACGGACGGGCATCCTCGACCGCGCGCCAGCAGTCCTCGTCCGCCACGATCTGGAAGGCGCCGGAAATCGTCAGGCAGTGGCCCAGCGCCTGACCGGTCAGGTTAGTGTTGATCAGGGCCGTGGCGACGCCGATCTTGGAAAAGCCCATCCAGGCCGCGATGTATTCGACGCGGTTGGTCATCATCAGGGCGATGCAGTCGCCCCGCCGCAGGCCGCGCCCCTTGGCCCAGTGGGCATAGCGGTTGGC
Source organism: Pseudomonadota bacterium (assembly GCA_023456105.1). Taxonomy (GTDB): domain Bacteria; phylum Pseudomonadota; class Alphaproteobacteria; order Caulobacterales; family Caulobacteraceae; genus Brevundimonas. The sequence goes on from JAEYAO010000045.1 coordinate 2,833, forward strand.
CATGCCGTCCAGGTCGCGATAGGTCAGCGAGCGATGCTCGTCCTCGATGGCGACGTTATCGGCGAACTTGTCGACCGCCTCCTCGAAGTCGTCGGGCAGCAGCACGGGGCTGTCCAGCTCGATGGGCTTGATGCGCTTCAGGAGCCGACCGAGTCCGCTCGCAAACCGGACGTCGCGCCGGATGTTGGCCACCAGTCCCATGCCGCCTCGTCTCCCCGCCGCGGCGCTGGATGCGCCGTCGCTCGATCCTGAATGAACAAGCCCCCGCACCGGGTCAACCGCGACGCGAAACGGTGTGGGCTCGACGGCGTGGATTGTGATCGGCCGTGGCGCTATTGCGCCGGATGACCCGACGTCAGGCAAGGGGGCGGGCGCGGATAAACGCGCATTGTCAGCGCGACGGAGCGACGCGCCAGATGGTGTTGTCGACATCGTCCGCGACCAGCAGGGCGCCGGCCCGGTCGAACGCCACGCCCACGGGCCGTCCCATGGCCCGCCCTTCCGCATCCAGGAAGCCGGTCAGGACATCCTGCGGCGGACCCGCCGGGCGGCCTGCGGAGAAGGGCACGAAGATGACCTTGTAGCCCGTGCGCGGCGAGCGGTTCCAGGAACCGTGCTGGCCGACAAAGACGCCCTCGCGCCAGGATTGCGGCAGCAGGGTCCCTTGGCTGAAAGCAAGGCCCAGCGAGGCGGTGTGGGCGCCGAGCGCATAGTCGGGTCGGACGGCGCGCGCGACCATGGCCGGATCGGCCCGCGGGCGGGGGTCTGGGTTCTGACCCCAGTAGCTCCATGGCCAGCCGTAGAAGGCGCCCGGCTGAACCACCGTCATGTAGTCGGGCACGAGGTCATGGCCGATCTCGTCGCGTTCGTTGACCGCCACCCAGAGCCGTCCGTCCGCCGGGCTCCAGTCCAGGCCGACCGGGTTGCGAAGACCCGAGGCGTAGACCCGGCGCGCGCCCGTCGCCGGGTCGATCTCCAGAATCGCGGCGCGATCGAGCTCTTCGTCCAGGCCGTACTCGCCGACGTTGGAGTTCGAACCCACCCCGACATAGAGGCGCGAGCCGTCCGGACTGGCGAGGAGGCTTTTGGTCCAGTGATGGTTGCGGCCGGCCGGAAGGTCCGTGATCTTGACGGGCACGACGTCGATCCGGGTCTGTCCGGGGCGGTAGGGGACGGCCACCAAGGCGTCGGCGTTGGCGATGAACAGACGGTCTCCCGCCAGCGCCATTCCGAAAGGCGAATGCAGCCCAGTCAGGAACGGCGTCTTCAGCTCGGCCACGCCGTCGCCGTCCGCGTCCCGCAGCAGGCTGATGCGGTCGGCGCTGGGCACGCCGGCGCCGGCGCGATCCATGACCTTGTCCATGACCCATTCGCGCAGGCCCCGCCGAACGGTCCGCGGCGGCGCCGGCTTGTTGGTTTCGGCCACCAGCACGTCGCCGTTCGGGAGGCGATAGAGCCAGCGAGGATGGTCCAGTCCCTGCGCGAAGGCGTTTACGTTCAGACCCTCGGGCGCGACCGGACCTGCGCCGGCGGGCCACCCGACAGCCGGAGCGATCTTCACGGTCGGGATCACGGCGCGCTGCGGCGGCGGCAACTGCGGATCAGAGCCGAATCCGGCGGCGACCGGCAGGTGCGACGGCCCCGCACAGGCTCCCAGCGCAAGCAGCGAGGCGACGGCGGCGGCCAGACGAGCGGTCATCATGTCGATCCTGAGCACAGAACTTGAGGAACAAAGGCGGGCGACGGCGTCCCCGTTCCTCTTGCGATCCGCTCGCAAAAACCCCAAGTCGGCGCCATGACATCACACAGCCACGCCGACGTCCCGACCGCCCACGCCAGCCGCTATCTGCAACAGCTGGCCAAGCACTGGTCGCACAAGTTCCCCGTCGAGTTCACGCCCGAGGCGGGCCGCATCGAACTGCCCCTGGGTGTCTGCCGCCTGAGCGCGTCGGGCGAGGCCCTGCGCGTCGATCTGGACGGCGCGTCGGATGCGGACATGGGCCGCTTCCGACAAGTGGTGGCCGATCATCTGCAGAGGTTCGGTCATCGCGAGACGCTGGTGTTCGACTGGCGCGACTGACGTCTCGCCCCCTTGAGCTTGGCCGTGCAGCGGCCATATTCGCCCACGCGGCGAAGTGTCGCTGAGGGGATGCGATGCCGGCGATCGAGATCGAGGGTCTGACCAAGACCTATGCGTCGGGTCTGCAGGCGCTGAAGCGCGTAGACCTGACCATCGACAGGGGCGAGATCTTTGCCCTGCTGGGCCCGAACGGCGCGGGCAAGACCACGCTGATCTCCATCGTCTGCGGCATCGTCACGGCCAGCACGGGACGGGTGGTCGCGGACGGCCACGATATCCGCAAGGACTTCCGCCAGGCGCGCACGAAGATCGGCCTGGTGCCGCAGGAACTGACCACCGACGCCTTCGAGACGGTGCTGGCGACCGTCACCTTCAGCCGGGGCCTGTTCGGCAAGCCGGCGAACCCGGCCTTTATCGAGGGCGTGCTGAAGGACCTGTCGCTCTGGGACAAGCGCGACAGCAAGATCATGACCCTGTCGGGCGGCATGAAGCGCCGGGTCATGATCGCCAAGGCGCTGAGCCACGAGCCGGACATCCTGTTCCTGGACGAGCCGACGGCCGGCGTGGACGTGGAGCTGCGGCGGGACATGTGGGCCATGGTGCGGCGGCTGCGCGAGCGCGGCGTCACCGTGATCCTGACCACCCACTACATCGAGGAGGCCGAGGAGATGGCCGACCGGGTGGGCGTGATCCTGAAGGGCGAGCTGATCCTGGTCGAGGACAAGACCACCCTGATGAAGAAGCTGGGCAAGAAGACCCTGACGCTGAACCTGGTGGAGCCGCTGGCCGCCGTGCCGCCCGAGCTGGCGCAATGGGATCTCAGCCTTCGCAACGAGGGGCAGGAGCTGGAGTACGCCTTCGACGCCCAGGCCGACGACACGGGCGTGCCGGCGCTGATCCGGCGTCTGGAAAGCCTCGGAGTCGCCTTCAAGGACCTGAACACCCGGCAAAGCTCGCTGGAGGACATCTTCGTCAGCCTGGTGCATGGCGACAAGGCGGAGGCGGCGGCGTGATCGGCTTCAACGGAAGAGGCGTCTGGGCCATCTACCGCTTCGAGATGGCGCGGGCGCTGCGCACCCTGTGGCAGAGCGTGGCGACGCCGGTGATCACCACCGCGCTCTACTTCGTGGTGTTCGGCTCGGCCATCGGCGGGCGGATGCAGGAGGTGGACGGCGTCGCCTACGGCGCCTTCATCGTGCCGGGCCTGATCATGCTGAGCCTGTTCACCCAGTCGATCTTCAACGCCTCGTTCGGCATCTACTTGCCGAAGTTCACCGGCACCATCTACGAGATCCTGTCGGCGCCGGTGTCGTCGCTGGAGATCGTCATGGCCTATGTCGGGGCGGCGGCGACCAAGTCGGCGATCCTGGGGCTGATCATCCTGGCGACGGCGGGCTTCTTTGTGCCGCTGGAGGTGCTGCATCCGGTGTGGATGCTGGGCTTCCTGATCCTGGTGTCGCTGACCTTCAGCCTGTTCGGCTTCATCATCGGGGTCTGGGCCAACGGGTTCGAGCAGCTGAACTTCATCCCCATGCTGATCGTGACGCCGCTGACGTTCCTGGGCGGAGCCTTCTATTCGATCGACATGCTGCCGCCGGCGTGGCGGGCGATCACCCTGTTCAACCCGGTGGTGTATCTGATCTCGGGTTTTCGCTGGACCTTCTACGGACAGGGCGACGTGTCGATCGGCGTCAGCCTGCTGGCGACCGTGGGCTTCTTCGCCGTGTGCCTGGCGGTGGTGATGTGGATGTTCAAGACCGGCTATCGCCTCAAGGCCTGAGCCCCGCCACGAAACCGGCCAGATCGCGCGCGAGTTGAAGCCCCATGTCCGAAGACAAGCGTCCCCCATCGCCCGAGCCCTTCGCCCGCAAGTCGGTGCAGTGGGGGCGCATGCCGCAGGCCACCTTTCACGCCGGCCCCTTGCCTCAGCCCGCGCGCCAGCCCGGTCCGCCCGCAGGCTTCAAGCCGCTGACCCCGCCAAAGCCGCCGGAACCCGGCCCGGCGCAGACATCCGCGCAGAGCCGTTCCACGCCGACGCCCGCCGCGCCGCCGGCCCGACCGTCGGCGGGGGTGTTTGGCGGTTCGCTGGTGCCGCAGAAG
>JAEYAO010000080.1 GCA_023456105.1 Pseudomonadota bacterium
AGCTTAAAATATCTTGGCGTTTTGTAGCTTCCGTTCTAAATTTTAGATAAAATTCCTAAAAAAAATGAACAAAAGACGTAAAAAATCACGAGATTTTTTTCAAAAACTATAGAAATTTGACGCAAAACAGTGTATAATGGTACGTTGAGTGATATCGGCCGTGCCTTTCATTATATTATAATTATGAAGTAACAAAACGTCGCCGCGTCACGCGAATGCAATCCCAAGAAGGAGGATAAGGCTAGACATGAAAAAGAAACTGACCACCGTCGCGTTCCATGGGACTCAGGAACAGGAAAACAAGCTGAGGCGCCTCATGGAAGAATACAAAGGAACCAAAGGTTCGCTAATGCCTGTGCTGCAGGGCGCTCAGGAGATATACGGGTATCTGCCGCTCGAGGTACAGAAAATGATTGCTCAGGGGATGGATGTCTCACTGGCCGAGGTTTACGGTGTCGCATCGTTTTACTCCCAATTTACGCTGAACCCGAAGGGGAAGGTTTCCATCTCCGTATGTCTCGGAACTGCGTGCTATGTAAAAGGTGCGGGAAGCCTGCTGGATAAAATCGCACAGTCCATAGGCGTCGGCGCAGGCGAGACTTCCGCCGACGGCGTGTATTCCGTTGAGGCTACTCGGTGCATCGGCGCTTGCGGTCTGGCTCCGGTTATGACGGTAAACGACGACGTCTACGGCAGGCTCACACCGGATGAAGTACCCGCAATCCTCGCCAAATACAGCATGTAAGCATCATGCGGGAATTGTCGCTGAATATTCTGGATATCGCCAAAAACTCCGTGCGGGCAAATGCGTCCGCCATTGGGGTCAGCATAGAAGAAGACCGGGCGATTCATACGCTTCGCATCACCATTGATGATAACGGCTGCGGAATGGACGCGGAAACAGCCGCTCATGTGGTCAATCCCTTTTACACAACGAGAACAACGCGGAAAGTCGGACTCGGACTGCCGTTTCTGAAAATGGAAGCGGAGATGACCGGCGGAGCGCTGAACCTGCAAAGTCAAGAGGGTGTAGGGACGACCGTTACGGCCGTATTTCATACGGATCATGTAGATTGTCTGCCCTTGGGCGATGTCGGAGCCACGATGCAGACGCTTATAGGCGGTTCGCCGGATATCCGATTCACATTGAAACATAAGTTTACGGACACATCCGGCAGGAAAAGAGAACTGCTTTTCGATACAGAAGAGGTAAAGGCCGCGCTCGGCGGAGATGTTCCTCTCGACACGCCAGAGGTGCTTTCGTGGATCAGCGAGTATTTAAAGGAACAGTACGCCGAATTGTACGAAAACACAAAGTGATAGGCTTGATAGCATGATATAAGGAAGAAAGGAGCGCCGTTTTTTTCATACGGACAAACGGCAATATCAAAGGCATGAAAACATTGGCTGAACTCAGCGCCATTCGTGACAAAATGAAGGACAAGGTGGCTATGCGTGCCGAGCACGAGGGCATCCGTGTCGTTGTAGGAATGGCAACCTGCGGCATTGCAGCAGGTGCACGCCCCGTTCTCAACGCTTTTGTGGAGGAGGTTGCAAAGCAGCAGCTCGATCATATCATTGTGACGCAGACAGGCTGTATCGGCATCTGCCAGTATGAACCGGTCGTGGAAATTACAGAGCCGGGCAAAGATAAGGTCACCTACGTAAAAATGACAGAGGAGAAGGCGCGCGAAGTTGTAGAAAAACATTTGAAAAACGGCACGCCCATTCTCGAATATACTATTGGCGGCAAATAAGCAAAGGATGTATTTCCATAAAATCCAACGACAGAAGTAGACAACTGTAGAAACCTGACAGGTGCATAGGAGCTTTTCAGTATATAGCGCCGAACCCCTGCCTTGTCATAACAGATTGCTTGAACGATATTTTGCCGAACAACTGCAGTGTATGCATCCGCGCCTATTGAAAAGAGACGCAAGAATCGTTTTCCTGCAAGGATTATCTGTCATTTGGATCATAGATTTTCTTCAACGGCATACTAAACTAAAGAAAAGTTTTGCGGCGGAGCAGCCCGAATACGGCGCTTTCCATCACCGTTGCAAAGCTTCATGCTTATACAGAAAGGATAGGACAAAAGCATGGTACGTTCACATGTATTGATATGCGGCGGTACAGGCTGTACATCCTCCAACAGCGTACAGATCAAGGAAGCGCTGGAGGCAGAGCTTCAGAAATCTGCGCTCAGTGACGAAGTAAAAGTCGTCATGACAGGATGTTTCGGCCTTTGTGCGCTTGGCCCCATTATGATCATCTACCCGGAGGGCACGTTTTACAGCAGGGTAACAGAGGCGGATGTTCCGGAAATCGTAAGCGAGCATCTGCTGAAAGGACGCGTCGTCAAACGCTTGGTTTACGATGAAACCGTATCGGGTGACGAGATCCTCAGCCTCAACGAGACAGGCTTTTATAAAAAGCAAAAGCGCGTAGCGCTCCGTAATTGCGGCGTTATCAACCCGGAGGTGATCGATGAATATATCGCCATGGACGGGTATCAGGCGCTGGGCAAGGTGTTGACGGAAATGAAGCCGCAGGAAGTCATCGATACCATCAAGGCTTCCGGTTTGCGCGGCAGAGGCGGCGGCGGCTTCCCGACCGGAACCAAGTGGCAGTTCGCTGCAAACAGCGTCTCTGACAAAAAATACGTGGTCTGCAACGCTGACGAAGGCGACCCGGGTGCATTCATGGACCGCTCAGTGCTCGAGGGCGACCCGCACGCGGTTCTGGAGGCAATGGCCATTGCAGGTTACGCCATCGGTGCAGACGAGGGTTATATTTACGTCCGCGCCGAATATCCTATTGCGGTGCACAGATTGCAGATTGCAATTGCACAAGCGCGTGAATACGGTCTGCTCGGCAAAAACTTCTTCGGTACGGATTTCTGCTTCGACATTCAGCTGCGGCTGGGCGCAGGCGCCTTCGTCTGCGGTGAAGAAACAGCGCTTTTAACCTCTATTGAGGGCAATCGCGGCGAGCCGCGTCCGCGTCCGCCGTTCCCGGCAGTAAAAGGCCTGTTCGGCCAGCCCACCATCATCAATAATGTGGAAACCTATGCGAACATCTGTCAGATCATTCTGAACGGTCCCGAATGGTTTGCTTCCATGGGTACGGAAAAGTCAAAGGGCACCAAGGTATTCGCGCTCGGCGGCAGAATTACGAATACAGGACTTGTGGAAATTCCCATGGGCACAACGCTTCGCGAAATCGTTGAGGAGATCGGCGGCGGCGTACCGAACGGCAAGAAATTCAAAGCGGCTCAGACCGGCGGTCCGTCCGGCGGCTGTATTCCTGCCTCTCTTATCGACACGCCGATCGACTATGACAATCTGATTGCCATAGGCTCCATGATGGGATCCGGCGGCCTGATCGTCATGGACGAAGACACCTGTATGGTGGATATTGCAAAATTCTTTCTCGAGTTTACCGTCGACGAATCCTGCGGAAAATGCGCTCCCTGTCGTATCGGTACTGTGAGACTGCTGGAACTGCTTGAAAAAATCACGAGCGGAAACGGAGAAATGGAAGATCTCGACCGCATGGAAGAGCTGTGCAATTACATAAAGAGCGCCTCGCTCTGCGGCCTCGGTCAAACGGCGCCCAATCCGGTGCTGTCGACGCTCCGCTACTTCCGCGATGAATATGTCGCTCACGTCAAGGACAAAACCTGTCCGGCCGGTGTCTGCAAGAAGCTGCTTTCCTACACGATTATCGCGGACAAGTGTAAGGGGTGCTCCGCGTGTGCGCGCGTATGTCCTACGGGCGCTATTTCCGGCGAAATCAAAAAACCGTTTGTCATCGACCGGGAAAAATGCATCAAGTGCGGCGCCTGCATGGAGAAGTGCAAGTTCGGCGCCATTGAAAAGAAGTAAGAAAGGAGTCTGGCAAACATGGAAAACATGGAAACAGTCAGCGTAAAAATAAACGGCCGGGACTACCAGGCGCCGAAGAATGCCACCATACTGGAAGCATGCCGAATTGCCGGAATTGACATTCCGACGCTTTGCTATATGAAAGAGTACAACGAAATCGGAGCGTGCCGTCTCTGTCTGGTCGAAGTCAAGGGTGCGCGCGGTCTCGCAGCAGCATGCGTACAACCCGTAAACGATGGAATGGAAATCTTCACAAACACGCCACGCGTGCGTGAAAACAGAAAACTCAACTTGGAGCTGATACTCTCCGCACATGAAAAAAAATGTCTTTCCTGCATCAGGAACCAAGCATGTGATCTGCAAAAATTCTGTAAGGATTACGGTGTGGAGGACGCTGCCCACTTTGAGGGTAAAATGCCGGAAAGCCGCATTGATGATTCCACAGTTGCGATCGTCCGTGACAACGGCAAATGTGTTTTATGCCGCAGATGTGTTGCCGCTTGCTCGAATATGCAGGACATCGGTGTGATCGGTGCGGTCAACCGCGGTTTTGACACGCATATCGCAAGCCCGTTTGAGAAAAATCTGGCGGATACCTCCTGCATCAACTGCGGACAGTGCGTGGTGGCGTGTCCGGTAGGTGCGCTGTATGAACGCGACGACACGCAGAAGATTCTCGACGCGCTCGCAGATCCTACAAAACACGTTGCGATCTGTACGGCGCCATCTGTTCGTGCCACGATCGGAGAATGCTTCGGTATGGCGCCGGGAACAGATGCAGAACCGCAGATGATTGCAGCCCTGAAACGCCTCGGCTTCGATGGCGTTTATGATATGAACCTTACGGCAGATTTGACGATCATGGAGGAGGCAACGGAGTTCCTGGATAGGATGCAGAACGGCGGCAAGCTTCCGCTCATCACCTCTTGTTCCCCCGGCTGGATTAAATACTGTGAGCACTATTTCCCGGAATTTACGGACAATCTTTCCACCTGTAAGTCGCCGCAGCAGATGTTCGGCGCGATGTATAAAACTTATTACGCACAAAAGGTCGGACTGGACCCCAAGGATATCGTCTTTGTATCGGCCATTCCCTGTACAGCAAAAAAATTCGAGGTCACCCGTGATGGACAATCGGCCGCAGGCGTTCCTGATGTCGATATTGCCGTCACTACAAGAGAGCTTGGCCGCATGATTGAAAAGGCCGGTATCAACTTTAAGGAGATGCCTACAAACGAAAGCTTTGATACGCCGTTCGACATCGGTTCGGGCGCCGGTGCGATCTTCGGCGCGACCGGCGGCGTCATGGAAGCGGCTCTCCGAACCGCTGCTGAGGTTATCCTCGGAAAGCCCCTCGAAAAGCTGGATTTCAACGAAGTTCGCGGAACCGAAGGCATCAAATTTGCGGCGTATACACTCGGAGACATCACGGTAAAGGTTGCAGTAGCCAGCGGAACTGCCAACGCCAAAAAGCTTTTGAAGAAGGTCAGAAGCGGCGAGGTCGACGTTGATTTCATTGAAATCATGGCATGTCCCGGCGGTTGTGTAAACGGCGGAGGACAGCCTGTCCAAAGCGCTTTGGTACGTAATACAATGGATCTGAAAACGCTGCGTGCGGCCGTTCTGTATCACGACGACCAAACTGCGGATATACGTAAATCGCATGAAAATGCCGCAGTCAAGAAACTGTACGACGAATATCTTGAAAAGCCGGGCAGTCACAAGGCACATGAAATCC
>JAEYAO010000025.1 GCA_023456105.1 Pseudomonadota bacterium
GCCGAGGCCCGGCTGATCGGCGCCCGTCAGGAGGCCGAGGCGGACCGCAACGCCGCCGAGGCCCGGCTCCGGGCTTCGGCCAGCCGGCTCGCCGCCGCCGATGCCGGCGTGACCGCCGCCGAAGAGGCCTACCGCCTTTCCCGGATCGGCTTCGAGGCTGGGCGCATCTCCCAACTCGAACTTCGCTCTTCGCGCGCCGCCCTGATCAACGCCCGCAACGCCGTCGTGGACGCCCGCCTCGCTCGCGTCCGCGCCGAAATCGACCTCGCGCGCCTGCAAGGCCGCGCCCCGTTTGGAACACAGCCATGAACCGTATCCCTCAAATCAATCGAACTTGGCTCACGGCGGGGGTCGCCGCCGTCGTCGTCTTCGGCGGCGCTGGCATCTATGTCCTCACCCGCCCTGCGGCGGACCCGAGTGCCGCGGAGTCGGCTGAGGCCGAACACCTTGAAGAGGAAGGCGAGGAAGGCGTGCTCCTTCTGACGCCGGCGCAGATCGACGCTGCCCGTATCGCGGTAGTCGCGGTCACCGGCGGCGGCGGCAGCGAAACCCGCCTGTCCGGGCGGGTGGAACCCATGGTCGACGCTCGGGCGGCGGTCGCCGCCTCCGTGGGCGGCCGGGTCGAGCGGGTCCTGGTGGCGCCGGGACAGTCCGTCCGCGCCGGTCAGGCCCTGGCGGTATTGGTCAGCGGAGACGCGGCGGGGCTGCGAGCCGAGGTTGACGCCGCCCAGGCCAACGCGGTGGCCGCCGAGCAGGCCCACGAGCGCGAGGAAAGCCTCGCGGAGCAAGGCGTGGTGGCTGAGCGGGACGCCGAAATTGCCCACGCCCAGGCCCTGAGCGCCGAGGCGGCCGCGCGCGCGGCCCGAGCCCGCGCGGTCGCCGCCGGGTCCCCCAGCGCGTCCGGCCGTCTCAGCGTCACGAGCCCGATCAGCGGCGTCGTCACCAGCGTCCATGTCGGCCCAGGCGGCTTTGCGCCGCAGGGCGGCGTGATTGCCGAGGTCACCAACCCGGCGCGGGTGGAGATCGTCTTCAGTGCGCCCCCCGCGCTCGCCGGTCAGGTGCGCGCCGGCTCCGCGATCCGGGTGCAGGGTCCGACGGGCGAGTTCGACGCTGTCGTCACTGGCGTGGCCGCCGGCGCGGGCGCGGGGAGCGGCGCAGCCGTAATTCGCGCCCGCCCCACCGGGTCGCTGCTTCCGCCCGCAGGATCGGCGGTGACCGGGGTCATCGTCACCGGCGAAACGTCGGGAACCCTGACCGTGCCGTCCGAGGCCGTGCAGACAGTAGAGGGCGCAACCGTGGTCTTCGTGCGCACCCCAACGGGGTTCCGCGTCGCGCCCGTGCTGGTCGGCCGCCAGGCGGGCGATCGGACCGAAATCCTGCGCGGTCTGACCGGCGATGAGCGTGTCGCTGGCGTCAACGCCTTTCTCCTCAAAGCCGAGCTCGCCAAAGGCGAGGCCGAGCACGGTCACTAAGGAGCGACGCGCATGTTCAACGCCATCATCGCGGCGTCGGTCCGGTTCCGCTGGTTCGTCGTCATCGCCGTAGTGCTCGTCGCTGGTCTGGGTCTTCTCGAACTGACCAAACTGCCCATCGACGCAGTGCCCGACATCACCAACCGGCAGGTGCAGATCACCACGGTCGCGCCGGCGCTTGCCCCGGAACAAATCGAGCGACAGGTTACCTACCCGCTGGAGACGAGCCTGGCGGGCATTCCCGGCCTGACCAGCACGCGATCGCTGTCGCGCAACGGCTTCAGCCAGATCACGGCCATCTTCACCGACGAGACCGACATCTACTTCGCGCGCCAGCAGGTCGCCGAACGGCTCGCGGCGGCGCGGGAAGGACTGCCGGAAGGCGTCGAACCCGCGATGTCGCCCATCACGACCGGCCTCGGCGAGGTTCTGATGTGGACCGTCGATTACGTCCCTTTCAACAGTCAGAACCTGGCGCAGCCGGGGCAGCCGGGATGGCAGCCGGGCCGTGTCTACCTGACCCCGGAAGGCGAGCGGCTGACCACGCCCGAACAACGCGCCACCTACCTCCGGACGGTTCAGGACTGGATCATCGCGCCCCAGATGCGCGGCGCGGAAGGTCTCGCGGGCGTCGATACCGTCGGCGGCTACGTGAAGGAATACGCCGTTCGTCCCGACCCCGCCCGCCTGTCCGGCTATGGCCTCGGCTTCGGCGATCTGGTCGAGGCGCTGGAGCGCGCCAACACCCAGGCCGGTGCGGGCTACATCCAGCGCGCCGGTGAGGCGCTGGTCGTCCGCACGGACGCTCTGGCGAGCACGGTCGAGGATCTGGCGCAGGCCCCGGTGGTCAATCGCGGAGGTCTGGTGGTCCGCGTCGCCGACGTCGCTACGGTGGAGATCGGACGGGAGCCGCGCCTCGGCGGAGCCAGCCGCGACGGCCACGAAGCGGTCCTTGGCACCGCCCTGATGATCGCCGGCGGCAACAGCCGCACGGTGGCCCAGGCGGCGGCCGAACGGCTGGAGCAGGTGGACGACAGTCTCCCGCCCGGCATCGTCGCTACCACCGTCCTGAACCGGAGCGAACTGGTCAACTCGACCATCGCCACCGTCGCCCGCAATCTCACCGAGGGCGCCCTGCTTGTCGTGCTGGTGTTGTTCCTGCTGCTCGGCAACATCCGCGCCGCCACGATCACGGCCTTGATGATCCCGCTCAGCTTCCTGTTCGCCGTCATCGGCATGAATCGCTTTGGCATCAGCGGGAATCTCATGAGCCTCGGCGCCCTGGACTTCGGCCTGATGGTCGACGGCGGGGTGGTGGTGATCGAGAACACGCTGCTGCTGCTGACCCAGCGGCGCGCCCAGCTCGGCCGCCTGCTCACCCGCCACGAGCGCCTGGACGTCGCCGTCCAGTCGGCCCGGCAGATGGTCAAGCCGGCGGCCTTCGGACAGTTGATCATCCTGCTGGTGTTCGCGCCGCTGCTGATGCTGGAAGGCGTGGAGGGCAAGACGTTCCAGCCGATGGGCGCGACGGTCATGCTGGCGCTGGTTGGCGCCTTCATCTTCTCGTTCACCTTCGTGCCGGCGATGACCGCCCTTCTGGTGCGCGATCCCAAGTCCGTCCACGTCGGGCCGGACGGTGAGGTCGTCGAACACGAGACGCGCATCCTCCGCTTCGCGCGCCGCTACATTCAGCCGGCCATCCAGGCCGCCGTGGCTCGGCCGAAGGTGGTGCTGATCTCCGCCCTGGCGGCGCTCGCCGTCGGCGCGGTGTCCTTCATGGCGCTGGGCCGTGAATTCATACCGACCCTCGACGAGGGCGACATCGCCATGCAGGCGCTGCGTGTGCCGTCGGCTTCGCTCGAACAATCCCTGGCGATGCAGATGGCGCTGGAGCGCGCGATCACGGCGCAGCCCGAAGTCGAGACCATGTTCTCGCGGACCGGAACCGCCGAGGCGGCGGTCGATCCCATGCCGCCGAACATTTCCGACAGCGTGATCGTCTTGAAGGATCGCAGCGAATGGCCCGATCCGGGGTTGGAGAAGGAAGCCCTGATCGAACGCATCGAGCAAATCGCGGGCCAGCAGATCGGCAACAATTTCGAGTTCAGCCAGCCGATCGAACTGCGCTTCAACGAACTCATCTCGGGCGTTCGCACCGACCTCGCCGTCATGGTCTACGGCGACGACTTCGCCACCCTCCAACGGGTGGCGGACCAGGTTGCCGGCTCGCTTCGGGAGACGACCGGCGCGGCTGACGTGCGGGTCGAGCAGGCGTCCGGCCTGCCGACCCTGACCGTCAGCGTCGATCGCATCGCCGCCGCCAGCTACGGCCTGTCGGCCGCCGACGTCAGCGAAGCGGTGTCCGCTGGCATCGGCGGCGCCGAGGCGGGGACCATCTTCGAAGGCGACCGGCGCTTCGACGTTGTCGTGCGTCTGCCCGAAGCCGCGCGAAACGACCCGGCGGCGCTCGCAGCCCTGCCGGTCGTCTCGGAAACGGGCGTGGTCGTGCCCCTGTCGTCAGTGGCGCGCATCCAGACCGGCGAGGGTCCGAACCAGATCAGCCGCGAGAACGGCAGCCGCCGCATGGTCGTGCAGGCCAACGTCCGGGGCCGCGACCTCGGCGGCTTCGTCGCCGATGCGCAGGATCGGGTGGCGGAGATCGAACTCCCGGCCGGCGTCTACCTAGACTGGGGCGGACAATTCGAGAACCTCAAACGGGCGGAACAGCGCTTCAGCATCGTCATCCCGATCGTGTTCGTGCTGATCGGCGTCCTGCTGTTCATGGCGCTCGGCTCATTCGCGGAGGCCGGTCTGGTCTTCGTCTGCGTGCCGCTCGCCCTCGTCGGCGGCGCGCTGGCGCTTCTGCTCCGAGGCATGCCCTTCTCGGTCTCGGCGGCGGTCGGCTTCATCGCCGTGTCCGGGGTCGCCACCCTGAACGGGCTGGTGCTCATGCAGGCCATCCGCCAGCGGCTGAACGAGGGTCTGCCCGCCAAGGTGGCGGCGATAGAAGGCGCCGCCAGCCGGCTGCGCGCGGTGCTGACGACCGCCCTGGTCGCGATCGTCGGCTTCATTCCCATGGCCTTGGCGCATGGGGCCGGAGCCGAGGTGCAGAAGCCGCTCGCGACGGTCGTCATCGGGGGCCTTCTGACAGCGACGGCGTTGACCCTGCTCGTGCTGCCGACCTTTGCCGCCAAGGCGGTTCGGCATCGTGCTTCGGAAGGACTGGAAGATTGAGCAAGATTACCTCGGCGGACGACCAGCAGCGGCGGACGCTGCTGATCGTCCTGATCCTCAACGCCCTGCTGTTCCTCGGCCTCGGCGTCGGCGGCATCCTGGCCGACTCCAGCGCACTGCTGGCCAACGCCGTCGACAATGCCTCGGACTCCGTCGTCTACCTGATCAGCTTTGTAGCGATCGGCCGCGCCGCGTCCTGGAAACGGGGCGCGGCACGCCTGTCCGGCATCCTGTTGCTGGTATTCGCCGCAGGGGTGCTGATCGACGTCGGTCGGCGTTGGTGGTTCGGCACCGAGCCGGTCGGCTGGACGATGATGGGGCTCGCGCTCGTAGCCGCGATCGTGAACCTGATCTGCCTGGTGCTCCTGCGGCGGGACCAGTCCGGCGACGTCAACATGGAGGCGGCCAAGACCTTTAGCATGAACGACTTCGCCTCGAATGGCGGCATCCTCGTCGCCGGTGGTCTGGTCATGTGGCTGGATCAGGCCTGGCCCGATCTGGTCGTCGGCATGCTGGTCGCGGCGATCGCCGTGAAGGGCGGTATCGAAATTCTGCGGAGCGCCTCTGACGAAGGCGAGGGTGCATCACCGTGACGATGGCCTCGGCACCGCAACGCCGCCAGAAGCAGCGGCTACTCACCGATATGGCGGAGGTGGGGCGTGAAGGTTGGGTCAATCCTTCTTTGGGGCTCCCACCAAGGCTGCGATCAGCTCTGGCGTCATTCGAGCCTGCGGAAGATTGCCAAGCAGCTCGGGCGGAAGTGTGAACTCCCCCGTCAACTGAGGCTTGAAGGGGATCAGGTTCACCCCAAGCACGTGCATGAATTGCAACATGAAGGTCGCCGGGAATGTCCCTCGGCTGATCTTGTTGCGGACGCTGACCTCGGTCTCTTCGATCCCTATCGCCTGCATGCGTTCCGCGATATCGGCGTAAGTGAGGTTCTGGCGACGCTGCTCGACGCGCAAAAGCGTCCGGGCCTTCTCGCGCCAAGCGTTTTCGGGATCATCAAGATCGGCGGCGGTTCCGGCGGGTTTAGCCATGACCGTTCATGCCATCACTTCCCCGACCTATCAACCTACGCGACCTACCGCTCGTTTAAGCGATAAAAATCGCACATACGCGACAATCTTCTTGACGCGCCCTGACGCGATGAGTATCGCACATACGCGACAAACCTCCCGTATGTGCGTTGACCTCATTGGCTCTCCTTCAAGGCCCGGCACATGCCGCGACGCCGACCGAGGTCGCCGAACTCTCGGAAGACGAGGCGCGCGCGCTGTTTCGCCGTTACCGATTCGCAGAAAATGGCGGCGATCCATGCTGCAACCACTGCGGCTCGCCGGCGGCGTGGACCTACCGGGACGGCAATCTCTACAAGTGCAAACAGTGCTTGAGACAGTTCACCCTGACCACCAACACCCCGTTCGCCTACCGCAAGCTGCCGTTCAAGACGATCCTGCTGATCCTCGCGCAATTCAACGTCGCCTATCAGGGGCGCAGCGCCCTGGAGATCAGACGCGACCTTCGCGCCAAGGTGAAGAACTATAAGACGATCTTCGTCTGGCTCCACAAAATCAGATGCGCCATGCAGGCCTTCGAGCGACGCACGATCCTGCGCGAAGAGATCGAGATCGATGGAAAGGAGTTGAAAGGCTATATCCGCCCCAAGAACGTGCGCGATGAAAAGGATCACTACCGTTTTCCGTATGGTGCGCCCGACCGCACGTTGCGGGTGACGCTGGCTCGCCAGCGGGGCGGCCCCGCCCGCGCGTGGGTCGCGAAACAGGAGCATCACCCGATCCCGCCGTTCATCGACGTAGTCGATCCGAACGCCGTTGTGTTTGCCGACGGCGGTCACTGGGGTCAGATTCGCGAGCATTGCGCGCTGAAGCGGGTCATCCACGACCACCACTTCTATACGCCGGAGGCCTGCACCAACTGGGCCGAAAGCGGCTTCCGCGTCCTTGAGGGCATGCGGATGATCTATCGTCGCATCCTCGGCAACTACCTCGACCTCTACACGGCTCAGCTTACGTGGCGGTTGAGCCACACCGGCGGTGGTCCCGACGACAGCTTCGCGGCGCTCCTGGGAACGATGATGACCCCAGGCCGCTCGCCGATGGCTGGCTACTTCCTCAAGAAGAAAGCAGGCGGTTCCAAGCGCCGTTGCGAAATCATCAACCAAGACGGCGAGCCGATCGAGTGGAGTCCGCCGAACGCCGAGGAGCGGCGGCGGGCTCGAAAGGAGGCCAAGCGCGCCAGCGGAGAAGCGGAGACCCCGCGCGTCGCTGACGCCCGCTCCGCGAAGCGCTGGCGTGACGGCTTCGAGTTCATGTCGGCCAGCGAGTTCATGGACGATCCAAAGCGGATGCCCCTGAGCCCCGGCGTCTACGGCTTGTTCCTTCGGAGCGGCGAACGGCTCTTCAACCTCGCTGGCTACTTCCCTGATCCGCAGCTTCCGGCCTGGGACTATGGAGTGTGGCGCAACGGATATGTCGGTGAAGGTTACTCTCTGCGCGAGAGGGTGACCGGGCACCTTCTCGGAAGCATTGGTGACTCGCCGTTCCGTCAATCGGTCTTCGCCATCCATTGGGTGGCGGGGACCGGCGAACTGGGCGACCTGAAGAGCCGTGAGGCCAGCGAAGCGGCCCTGAGCGAGTGGCTGCGCGGCGAGGTCGTGATCGGATACAAGGTCTGCGGCTATCACAAGACGGTGGAGAAGGAGATGCTGAAGCGCACCGCCGCCCCTCTGAACATCCGCGATCGCGACCCGTCGCCGTTCAGTCGCCTGCTTTCGAGCCTGCGCCAACGCTTCCGCGAGGCCGTGGTCGCCGCGTGGGAGCCGCCGCCGCCTACCAATCGTCCTCGCCAGCGGCGCTAGCCGGCTCATTCCCGCGCAGTTGCGACTTCAACGTCCAACGCGGCGGCTGTCCCCCGTCATTCACCAATCCCCGCTGGGCGCGCTGCAACGCCGCATTGATCGCTCCGTATGCCTGAACGTAGGCGGGACCGTCATCGACGCTAAGGTCATGGCGCTCGACGACGCGATCCAGCATCTCGCGCACCGTCAGCCAGTCGCCGGTCTCTCGCAGCACGTCGTAGGCTGCGTCCGCCCATCCGTGGGGCGGACGGTTCGGTCCCCGGCGGAGCGGCCTGATCAGTTTTTCTCGGGCGGGGTCCCATTCCGGATCGAACATCTGGATGACGTAAACGATGTGCGGAAGCGCCTCTCTGATCTCTTCAGCCCTTGTTTCGCGCTCCCCGGCCTCGGCTGCGAACGCCTCGCCGCCCCGCCACTTCTTCTGCCTCAGCTTCGGTGGGTTCTCGATCCAGCGCAGTTCCCCGCCCAGCCGAGCGTAAAGCTGCCTAAGATGGCTGGTGAGCTGCTTCCCGCTGTTCTTCTTCCCAAGTCCGACCATAAAAACCACTCGATCCAGGAGCGGGACTGCTTATTCCAGGGCAGGTGTGTTTGCTACCCATAGCCGCCCTTGGACGGATCGTCGCTCGGGGTGTTCGGGTCCAGCCGCCGGCTGGCCTTGCGGTTGCGGAACTTGGAAAAGGCTAGCGCCAGTCCCAGCAGGATGGGGCCGCCGATCACGACAAAGGCCCAGGGTGCGGCTTCCGCCATCGCGTCTCTCCTTACATGATGTCACTGGAACAACGACGGGATGCGGGGTTTGATCCGAAGCCCTCCCCCGCCGCCGCGAGACCTGATCATGAGCCCTGCCGCCGACGACCTGCTGCGCGAAGAGGTCCGCCTGCTGGGCGGTCTGCTGGGCGAGGTGATCCGCGACGAGGGCGGAGACGAACTGTTCGAGCGGGTGGAGGCGGTGCGCCAGGCCTCGATCGCCTACCACCGCGACCCGAGCTCGCACCCGGCCGGGCGGCTGCAGAAGCTGCTGACCGCCATGAGCGCGGATCAGGCGGCGGGCCTGGCCCACAGCTTCGCCCTGTTCTCGCTCCTGGCCAACATCGCCGAGGACCGGGCGACCAAGCGCCGCGCCGAGGGTCAGGCCCAGGCCGGCGCTCGGCCCGACACGCCCGAGGGCGTCCTCGCCCGCCTCGCCGATCAGGGTGTGGACCCCGCGGCCGTGCGCAACCTCCTGGAGGACGCGCTGGTCTCGCCCGTCCTGACCGCCCACCCGTCCGAGGTGCGCCGCAAGAGCGTGATCGACCGCATCGCCGCCATCAGCGGCATCCTCGACGCCTGCGACCAGGCCGGTCTCGCCTGCGCGCCGGACCAGCTGACCGCCCGCCTGCGCCGCCAGATCACCATCCTGTGGGCCACCCGCCTGGTGCGCACCCAGGGGCTGGTGGTGCAGGACGAGATCGACACGGTGGTCTCCTTCCTGGACCGCATCTTCCTGCATGTCGCGCCGCAGCAACTGGGCGCCTGGCGCCGCCTGCTTGACGCCCCCGACCTCCAGCCCTTCATGCGTGTTGGCACCTGGGTCGGCGGCGACCGTGACGGCAATCCGAATGTCGACGGCGCGGTGCTGACCGCCGCCTTTCGCAGCCAGAGCCGGGCGGTGCTGGGCTTCTACATGGACGAGGTCCACGCCCTGGGCTCCGAACTCAGCCTTGCCGCCGAACTGACCGAGGTGACGCCCGAGCTTCAGGCCCTGGCGGACCGGGCGCGCGATCCCTCGCCGCACCGCTCGGACGAGCCCTATCGCCGCGCCCTGACCGGCGTCTACGCCCGCCTGGCGGCGACGCACGAGGCGCTGGCGGGCGCCCCGCCCTTGCGCCGCGCGGCGGTCGAGGCCGAGCGCTATGCCGGCCCGGGCGCCTTCGAGGCCGACCTGCGGGTGCTGCACGACAGCCTGGCCGCCCGCCACGGCGCGGTGTTCGAGGGCGACCGGCTGACCGACCTGATCACCGCAGTGCAGATCTTCGGCTTCCACATGGCGACGCTGGACCTGCGCCAGAACGCCGACGTGCACGAACGCGTGGTGGCCGACCTGCTGCGCGTCGCTGGCGTCTGCGCCGACTATCTAGCGCTGGACGAGGACGGCCGCATGGCGGTGCTGGCGCGCGAGCTGACCTCGTCCCGCCCCCTGTTCAGCCCCTACGCCGAGTACGCCGAGGAGACGCTGAAGGAGCGCACCATCCTGCAGGCCGCAGCGCAAGCGCTGTCCGACTTCGGCCCGCAGGCGATCCGCACCCACATCGTCTCCAAGACGGACGCCGCCTCCGACCTCCTGGAGGTTTATCTGCTTCTGAAGGAGGTCGGTCTTTATCGCCCTGAAGACCCGGCCGCCTGCCCCATCCAGGCCGCGCCCTTGTTCGAGACCATCGAGGACCTGCGCGCCGCACGGCCCACGCTGGAGCGCCTGCTGCGCGAGCCCTCCGCCATGGCCGTCGCCCGCGCACGCGGGGTGCAGGAGGTGATGATCGGCTATTCGGACTCCAACAAGGACGGTTCCTACCTGACTTCGGGCTGGGAGCTGCACGAGGCGTCGCGCGCCCTGGTCGACGTCACCAAGGCGGCGGGACTGAAGCTTCAGCTCTTCCACGGTCGGGGCGGCACGGTCGGGCGCGGCGGCGGCTCGGCCTTCGCCGGCGTTCTGGCCCAGCCGGAGGGCACGGTTCAGGGCCGCATCCGCACCACCGAGCAGGGCGAGGTCATCGCCAACAAGTACGGCGAGCCCGAGATCGCGCTGCGCAACCTCGACGCCCTGACCTGCGGCGCCGTTCTGGCTTCGCTCGGCCAAGGCCGCGATCAGGCCGTCACCGCCGAGCATGGGCGTCTTCTGTCCGAACTGTCGCAGGCCTCGATGAACGCCTACCGCAAGCTGGTCTATGAGACCGAGGGCTTCAACGCCTACTACCGCGCCGCCACGCCGATCGCCGAGATCGCCGACCTGAAGATCGGCTCGCGCCCGTCCTCGCGCTCGGCGTCGCCCAAGATCGAAGACCTGCGCGCCATCCCGTGGGTGTTCAGCTGGTCGCAGTCCCGCGTCATGCTGCCCGGCTGGTTCGGCTTCGGCTCGGCGGTGGAGGGCCGCGACGTGGCTGAACTGAAGGCCATGGCCGAAGCCTGGCCCTTCTTCCGCACCCTGGTCCAGAACATGGAAATGGTGATGGCCAAGGCGGACATGACCATCGCCCGCCGCTATGCCTCCCTTGTGCCCGATCCGTCGCTGGCGGCCGGCATCTATGGCGAAATCCGCAGCGAATGGGACCGCACCCACGCCGCCGTGCTGGCCATCACCGGCCATGACAAGCTTTTGGGCGGCCAGCCCGAGCTGGACCGGCTGATCCGCCTGCGCATGCCCTATGTGGAGCCGCTGAACCACGTCCAGATCGAGCTGATCCGCAGGCGGCGCAACGGCGACGACGATCCGCGCGTGCGTGAAGGCATCCTTTTGGCCATCAACGGCGTGGCGGCGGGACTTCGCAACAGCGGCTGAGCCGCTCTCGCATCTTCATACGCACCGTCATCCTCGGGCTTGACCCGAGGATCGGACGCGGAGCGGTCTGTGCGTCGCCTTCAGCGCAATGCTGCGGAACACCCGGCCCTCGGTTCGAGCCCGAGGGTAACGTTCAGCTATCGGGTGCGACCTACAGCCACTTCGACCGCTTGAAGCTCATGTACAGCCCCAGGCACACCGCCGCGATCGCGCCCAGCGTGATGAAGTAGCCGTAGCGCCAGTGCAGCTCCGGCATGTTGTCGAAGTTCATGCCGTAGACGCCGGCGATGGCCGTGGGTGCCGCCAGAATGGCGGCCCAGGCGGCGAGCTTGCGGGTGATCACCCCCTGCCGCTGCTGCTCCAAGAGGTTGGCCACTTCGAACACCGATCCCAGGCTTTCGCCCAGTCCCTCGACCCTGTGGCCGACGCGCCGCGCATGGTCGGCCACGTCGCGGAAGTAGGGCCGCACCTCCGGGTCGATGCATGGCAGGTCCAGCATCTCCAGCTTGGTCGCCACGTCCTCCATCGGCCCCAGGATGCGGCGGAACTTCAGCAGCTGCCGCCGCAGCCGGAACAGCCGCTTGATCTGGATGCGTGACAGAAAGACGTCCAGCGCTTCCCGCTCCATCTCGATGGCGCGGTCCTCGGCCTTGTCGATGATGGGGAGATAGCCGTCGACCACGAAGTCCAGGATGGCGTGCAGCACGAAGTCCGGTCCGTGCTTCAGCTGGCGCGGAGAGGCTTCCAGCTGTCGCCGCAGCGCCGCGTGCGACTTCGCCGAGCCGTGCCGCACGGTGATGATGTGGTTCGCCCCTACAAAGACGTGGGTCTCGCCATAGGTGATGCGGTCGTCCTTGAGCTCGGCGGTGCGGGCGACCACGAACAGCTCGCCGTCATAGGCTTCCACCTTGGGCATCTGGTGCGCCGAAAGCGCGTCCTCGACCGCCAGCGGATGCAGGCGGAACCGCTCCACCAGCGAGGCCATCTCCGCCTCGTCCGGCTCGTACAGCCCGACCCACACGAACTCGCCGGGTTGAAGCTGCAGCCCCTCGCCCGTCAACGGCGCCTCGCGCACCCGCGCGCCGTCTCGGTAGACGTAGGAAGCGACGACGGTCATGCGCGATCTCCCTCTTCTCTCCTCCCCGTCGCGCAGCGATGGGGAGGTGGCGCGGCGCGTGAGCGCCGTGACGGAGGGGTTCCGACGCCGGCGACATCACCCCTCCGTCTCGCCGGCTTCGCCGTCGATCCACCTCCCCATTCGCCAAGCGAACAGGGAGGACAAAGCACTCCTATCCCTGCCTCAAGCAGGCCGCTCAGATGGCCTCAAGTAGCCCGAAGGGCGGTAGGCCCCCTTATGAAGTCGGGAAGCCCCGCACTTTCAGCAGCGCCGCCACGTCCGGATCGCGGCCGCGGAAGGCGCGGTAAGCCTCGCCCCGGTCGGTGGTGTTGCCCGGCGCCAGGATGATCGCCTTGTAGCGCGCCGCGATGTCCGGATTGAACACGTCGCCCGACTGCACGAAGTAGTCCCAGGTGTCGGCGTCCATCACCTCCGACCACAGGTACGAGTAGTAGCCGGCCGAGTAGGCGTCGGACGTGAACAGGTGATTGAACTGCGGCAGGCGGTGCCGCATCACGATCTCCTTGGGCATGCCGATGCGGGCCAGCGACGCCTTCTCGAACGCGTCGATGTCGGTCGGCGGCGTGCTTTGCGTGTGCAGGTCCATGTCCACGATGGCCGAGGACAGATAGCTGACCGTCGCATAGCCCTGGTTGAAGGTGGCGGCGGCCTCGATCTTGTCGACCAGCGCCTGCGGCATCGACTGCCCCGTTTCCACATTCTTCAGATAGCCGTCCAGGATCGGGCGCGTCAGCACCCAGTGCTCGTGCACCTGCGACGGATATTCGACGAAGTCGCGCGGCGTGCCGCCCAGCGCCGGATAGACCACGTTGGACGAATAGGCGTGCAGCGTGTGGCCGAACTCGTGGAACAGAGTCTCGGCGTCGTCCAGCGAGATCAGGATCGGCTCGCCGTCCGGCGCCTTGACGAAGTTGTTGTTGTTGGAGCCCAGCGTGTTCTCCGGCCCGTCATAGGTCGAGTGCGACCGATAGGTCGTCATCCACGCTCCCGACCGCTTGCCCGGCCGGGCGTAGTCGTCGGTGTAGTACAGGCCGATCGGCCGGCCGGCGTCCTTGACCTCGTACACCGTCACGTCCGGGTGGAAGACGGGCACGGACCCTTGCGGCAGCTTCTCGAAGGTGAAGCCGTACAGTCGCTCGGCCATGTAGAAGGAGCCGGCCCGCACGTTGTTCAGCTCGAAGTACGGACGCAGTTCGTTCTGATCCAGGTCGTACTTCGCCTTGCGGACCTTCTCGGCGTAATAGAGGTAGTCCCACGGCTCGATGTCGTGACCGGCGATTCCGCGCATGTCCGCGACTTCTTCCGCCACGCGCGCCTTGGCCGGCGCCCAGACCCGCTGCATCAGGTCGTTCGCCGCGGCCGGGGTCTTGGCCATGGTGTCCTGCATCCGCCATTCGGCGTGGTTGCGGAAGCCCAGCAGCTTGGCGCGCTGATCGCGCAGCTTCACGATCTCGGCAATGGTCGCGTTGGTGTCGTTTGCGTCGCCGTTGTCGCCGCGGTTGACGAACTTCTTCCACACCTGCTCGCGCAGCGCCCGGTCGTCGGCAAAGGTCAGGAACGGATCGACGCTGGAGCGGGTGTTCAGGATCGCCCAGCCCTGCAGGTTGCGGCTCCGCGCCGCCGCCGCCGCCGCCGTCTTGTTGGACGCCGGCAGGCCGCGCACGCCCGCCTCGTTGGGGATCAGGGTCCAGCTGTTCTCGTCGGCCACCACCTTCTGGCCGAAGCGGGTGAAGGCGTTGGACAGCGCCGTGTTGATGCGCCCCAGCTCCGCCTTGCCGGCGGCGTCCAGCGCCGCGCCGTTGCGCACATAGGCGTCGCGCGCGCGGGTGGCGATGCGCGTCTGCTGCGGGTTCAGCCCGGCGGCCTGGGCGCCGTCGGCCACCGCCTTGATGCGGGCGAACAGGGCTTCGTTGAAGGTGATCTCGTCGGACGCCGCCGACAGCAGGGGCGAGACCTCGCTGTCCAGCGCCTCCCATTCGTCGCCGCCGATGTTGGAGGTCATGACGCCGAACACGCTCATCACCCGGTCCAGCGGCTCGCCGGTCATCTGCATGGCCACCGAGGTGTTGGCGAAGGTGGGCGCATCCGGATTGTTGGCGATGGCCGCGATCTCGGCGCGCTGCAACTCGATCCCCTCCAGGATCGCCTCGCGCACCTTGGCCGGCGTCGCCCGGTCGAAAGGCGGGGTGCCGCCATGGGCGCCGGTCCATTCCTGCAGCAGCTCGGCGCGCGGGGTCTGACGCGGCAGCACGGCGCGCGCGATGGCGGCTTCCTCCCCAAGCGTCGCGGCCGACGGCGCCGCGGCGGCCGCCTGGCCTGCACCCATGCCGTCCGCGCTGGCGCAGCCGCTCAGCACCAGAAAGCCCGCACTGCCGAGAAGAAGCTGTCGTCTTTGCATCGATATGTCCTTGCTTCGATCATCTGGCGCGGACCCTAGCCCCATCGTCCGCCTCAGTGACAGGGGCGGGTGCGGAATTTATCGTCGCGGTCCGTTCGCCGCCGCGATAAACGCTGGCGCATGGCCATAGGCGTTTTCGACTCCGGCGTGGGCGGGCTGACCGTTCATCGCGAACTGACCCGTCGCTTCCCGGAGCGCGACTTCATCTATCTGGCCGACCAGGCCAGCGCGCCTTACGGCGGGCGTGGCGGCGAGGCGATCGTGGAGCTCACGCGCGCCGGCTGCGAGCGGCTGTTCCAGGCCGGCGCCTCGGTGGTGGTTCTGGCTTGCAACACCGCTTCGGCCATCGCCCTGCGCCGGCTGCAGCAGACTTGGATCCCGTCCGTGCGCGAGCGGCTGGGCCGGCCGGTCAATGTGCTGGGCATCATCGTGCCGACCATCGAGGCCGCCACCGGCCTGCCCTGGACCTATGAGGCCGAGGCCGTGCCCGAGGGCGACAAGGTCGCCGCCATCGACATCACCGGCGTCTTCTGCACCGCCGCCACCGCCATGAGCCGCGTCTACGAGATCGAGATCGACAAGCGCCGCCACGACCTGGCGGTCTTCGCCGAGCCCTGCCCGGGGCTGGCTGGCCTGATCGAGCTGGGCACCCCGGCCGAGGAGTTGCGGGTGGTGGTGGCGGACCACGTCGACGCCCTGCGCCGCAAGATCGGCCGCCATCCGGACAAGGCGGTGCTGGGCTGCACCCACTACGAGATCGTCGCCGAGCTGTTCGCCGCCGCCCTGCCCGCCGGAACCGAACTGATCCACCAGCCGACTGCGGTCGCCGATGCGCTTGAGCGCTACTTCGCGGCCCATCCCGAATATGCGCTGGGTGATGCGGGCCGCCGCGACTTCATCACCACCGGCCAACCAGGTCCGCAGTCCGCCCTCGTCGCCCAGTTCTGGGGCGAACCGCTGACGTTCGAGCAGGCGTGAAGCCGAAGGCTCCTCCCCCTTTTTGGGGAAGGGGGACCGCGTCCGCAGGCGGGGTGGAGGGGGGACGCCTCACAGCCTCCTCCGTCACGTCGCTTCGCGCCGCGCCACCTCCCCCAGGAGGGGAGGATCGTCCGTCACGCCTTCTTCACGAACTCGGTCCGCAGCACCAGCCCGCGCACCTTTTCCACATTGGCCTCGATCTCGTCGGCGTCCGTGGTCAGGCGGATGTTCTTGACCAGCGTGCCGCGCTTCAGCGTCACCCCGCCCGATCCCTTGACCTTGAGGTCCTTGATCAGCGTCACGCTGTCGCCGTCCGACAGCCGGTTGCCGTTCGAGTCTTTGGTCACATCTTCGCTCATGGGCGACGTCTAGGCGTCCGGCGTGTTCGCCTCAAGCTCGTCCAGCCACAGCCGCGCCGTGCCGTCCGACGGCGCGCGCCAGTCGCCGCGCGGCGACAAGGAGCCGCCCGTCACCACCTTTGGACCATTGGGCAGGGCCGAACGCTTGAACTGCGCCGTCTGGAAGAACCGATGCAGGAACTTGCGCATCCACTCCTTGATGATCGGCAGCTCGAAGGTGATGCGTTCGGCCTCCGGCGTGCCGGCCGGCCATTCGCCGCGCCCGGCGTCCTTCCACGCCTGGTGCGCCAGATAGGCGACCTTGGACGGCGCCATGCCGAAGCGGGTGACGTAGAACAGGAAGAAGTCGTTCAGCGCATAGGGCCCGACCGCGCTTTCGGTCGATTGGATCTTGCCGTCCTCGCCGGCGGGCACCAGCTCGGGTGAAATCTCCGTGTCCAGGATGCCGTACAGCGTCGGGCTGGCGTCCGCCCCCACCACCTGCTTGTCCGCCACCCAGCGGATCAGGTGCCGGATCAGCGTCTTGGCCACCCCGCCGTTGACGTTGTAGTGGCTCATGTGGTCGCCCACGCCGTAGGTCGCCCAGCCCAGCGCCAGCTCTGACAGGTCGCCGGTGCCCAGCACGAACGCCTTGTTCTGGTTGGCCAGCCGGAACAGATAGTCGGTCCTCAGACCCGCCTGCACGTTCTCGAAGGTGATGTCATACACCGGCTCGCCGCGCCCGAAGGCGTGGCCAATCCCCTCCAGCATGGCGCGCGCCGCCGGCTTGATGTCGATCTCGGCGCCGGTGATCCCCAAGGCGTTCATCAGGGCCCAGGCGTTGGACTTTGTCCCCTCGGACGTCGCGAACCCCGGCATGGTGAAGCCCAGGATGTTGGTGCGCGGCAGCTCCAGCCGGTCGAACGCCCGACAGGCGACCAGCAGCGCCTGCGTCGAATCCAGCCCGCCCGACACGCCGATCACGATGCGCTGGCCGTTGGTGGCCTTGAGCCGCCGCATCAGCCCCTGCACCTGGATGTTGAACGCCTCGTAGCAGTCCTGGTCCAGCCGCTCGGCCCGATCCGGCACGAAGGGGAAGCGATCGACGCTTCGCATCAGTTCGCCGCCCGGCCCGTCGCCCGCCCGGAACGGCACGAACTGATAGGCGTGCGGCTGAACCTCCGCCCGCGCGCAGTCGGCGAAGGTTCCGGTGCGCAGCCGCTCCAGCCCGATCCGGTCCACGTCCACATCGGCGACCGTCAGGTGACTCTCCAGCGAAAACCGCTCGCCCTCCGCCAGTCTCAACCCCAGCTCATACACCGTCGCCTGCCCGTCCCAGGCCAGGTCGGTGGTGCTCTCGCCCCATCCCGAGGCGGTGAACACATAGGCCGCCATCGCCCGCGCCGACTGGCTGGCGCACAAGAGGGCGCGGTCATCGGACTTGCCGATTACTATGTTGGACGCCGACAGGTTCAGCAGGATGCGCGCCCCGGCCATGGCCTGACGCGTCGAGGGCGGCAGCGGCGCCCAGTAGTCCTCGCAGATCTCCACCCCGAAGGTGAAGCCCGGCCGGTTCTCGGCCTGGAACAGCAGGTCCGTGCCGAACCGCACCGCTTCGCCCGCGATCCGCACCTCCCGCTCGTCCGGCTGCAGCTCGACCGCCGGCGAGAACCAGCGCTTCTCATAATATTCGCGGTAGTTCGGCAGATAGGTCTTGGGCACGACGCCCAGCACCGTCCCGTTCGCCAGCACCACGGCGCAGTTGTACAGCCGATCCGCGCTCCGGATCGGCGCGCCCACCACTGCGACGATCCCGGACTTCACCGTCAGTTCGGCCAGCGCCGCGACCTGCCGCTCCACCTCGTCCAGCAGCGCGCCTTGCAACAGCAGGTCGTCGATGGCGTAGGCCGATAGCGACAGTTCGGGGAACACGATCAGGTCGCAGCCCTGCTCGCCCGCCTGCCGGATCAGTGCGGCGTGCTCCTCCGCATTGGCCTTTGGATCGGCGATGTGGCTGACGGGCGTCGCGGCGGCGACACGCACGAAGCCGTGGGTCGCGGGCGAGTGGAAGGGGTGGGGCTCAGCTTGGATCTGGGACATCGGCTCTCCGCATCGCCGTCGTTCGGCTCGACGAGACAACGCCCCGCCCGCCGCTTGGATCAGCCGCTTATAGCGCAACCGCGACGCTCGAGAACAAACGCGCCGCGTGACCTCGCGCGGGGATGAGGCTAAGGCCTTGCGCATGACCGATACGGGTAAAAAAGGCTGGTTCCAGCGGCTCAGCCAGGGCCTGTCGCGCTCCTCGAAGCAGATGACCGATCAGGTCGTCTCCGCCTTCGTCAAGGAGCCCCTGTCCGAGGCCTCCCTCGACCAGCTGGAGGAGCACCTCCTGGAAAGCGACCTCGGTCCAGCCGCCTCGGCCCGGATCGTGGAGCGGTTCCGCACCCTTCGCTTCGGCAAGGACGCGCCCGAGCGCGAGGTCAAGGAGGCGCTGGCCGAGGCCGTGGCCGCTGAGCTGCTGCCGCGCCAGGCGACGTTCGACCCGCTGTCCGGGCCCAAGCCCTATGTGGTGCTGTTCGTCGGCGTGAACGGCTCGGGCAAGACCACGACGCTCGGCAAGATCGCGGCCGACCTGACGGGCAAGGGCGCCAAGGTGATGATCGTCGCCGGCGACACCTTCCGCGCCGCCGCCCGCGAGCAGCTCAAGGTCTGGGCCGAGCGGTCGGGCGCGCATTTCGAAAGCCGGCGCGACGGCGCCGACGCCGCCGGCCTCGCCTTTGACGCCTACACCAAGGCGCGCGCGGAAGACTTCGACGTGGTGCTGATCGACACGGCCGGCCGGCTTCAGAACAAGTCCGCCCTGATGGACGAACTGCTCAAGATCGTCCGGGTGCTGAAAAAGATCGACCCCGACGCCCCCCATGAGACGCTGCTGGTGCTGGACGCCACCGTGGGCCGCAACGCCCTGGCGCAGGAGCAGATATTCGGCCGCACCGCCTTCGTGTCCGGCATCGTCATGACCAAGCTGGACGGCACCGCACGCGGCGGCGTCCTGGTGCCCGTCGCCCAGGCGTCGGATGCGCCGCTGAAGCTGATCGGCGTGGGCGAGGGGATTGAGGACCTTCAGCCCTTCGACGCCCGCGCCTTTTCCCGCTCCCTTGTCGGACTGGACGACTGATGACCCAATCCGCGACCGACAGGAACCGCCAGTCCATCCGTCAGGCCGTCGACTTCGGCGCCCTGGTCGCCTTCATGATCGGCTACGCGGTCAACCGCTTCGTGCGCGGGCTGGAGGGCCAGGAGGCGCTAGTTCAGGCGACTTGGGTGCTGGTCGGCGCCTCCGCACTGGCCCTCCTGATCGGCTGGATGGTGGAGCGCAGGCTGGCGCCCCTGCCGCTGCTGACCGGCGGCTTCGCCCTGGTGTTCGGCGTCCTGACCCTGGTGTTCCACGACCCGACGCTGCTGAAGATCAAGCTGACCATCCAGAACGCGGCGCTGGCCGTCGTCCTGCTGGGATCGCTGCCGCTGCGCCGCTATCCGTTCAAATACCTGCTGGGCGAGGCGTTTCAGCTGACGGAGCGGGGATGGCGCGGCCTGACCCTGCGCTACGGCCTGTATTTCGCGGCCGTCGCCATCGTGAACGAGACCGTCTGGCGCACCCAGAGCGACGACGCCTGGGTCAGCTTCCGCGGCCTTCTGTGGATCGCCTCGGCCGTGTTCGGCGTCTGGCAGGTCTTCTTCATCATGAAGCACATGGTTAAGGCGGAGGAGGAGCCGGCCGCACCCGTCTCGCCCGACACCGGCCTGTAAGGCTCCGCACGGACGAACTGTCGCCAAACCGACGCACGATCCGCGCGAAACCGTAAAGCGCCGCTGTTACCTGTGCCGCACGGTGGAGGTGAGATCATGGTCAAGGCGGGCAAGGCGGCGAAAAAGGTCGGGCCGCTGGCGAATTCGCCCAGCCACCTGATGCACCGCGCCCTTCAGCTCGCGCTCGACATCTATGCCGAGGAGGCGGGCCCCGACGGCCTGACCCAGCGTCAGTTCGCGGTGCTGGAGACCGCCTCGCTCAAGGCCGGCCTGACCCAGACCGAGCTGGTGCGCCTGACCGGCATCGACCGCTCGACCCTGGCCGATCTGGTGACGCGGATGACGGCAAAGGGCCTGCTGGAGCGCGAACGCTCGACGCTGGACGCCCGCGCTAAGGCCGTGCGCCTGTCGGACGCCGGTCTCGCCCGGCTGGAGGCCGCCCGCCCTCGCGTCGAGGCCGCCGACCGCCGCATCATGGGCCTGCTGCCCAAGGGTCACCGCGACGGCTTCCTGAAGCAGCTGACCGAACTCGCCGCCGCCGCCGACGACGCCCCCACCCTCGCCAAGGCTCAGGCCAAGGCCGCCAAGAAGGCCCAGAAGCTGGCGGAGAAGGAGGCAAAGAAGGCCGAAAAGGCCGCCCGCAAGGAAGAAGCGTCGGAAGAGATCAAAGACAAGGCGCGTCTGGCCGCTGCGGACTAAGCTTCACCGGTAGCATTGACTCTCCCTCGGCATTGGCCAAGATCGTCTCATGCCGTTCGGCCGAATGATCGTCAGCAGATCCTTTGGCCAGAGCCTGCTCATCGGAAGTCTTCTCGGCACATCGATTTGGATGCTGCCCCAGGCCTTAACCAGCGGCATGCCGTTGGCGGAGGCGTGGATGGTCCCGCTCCTGCTCTTGACCATCAGTGCTGTCGCTTTGCCGTTCGTCGCCACGGGTCTGATCGTCTTCGGCCTGCCGGCTACGCTGGTGCTTCAGCGACACGCGAAGGCGCCTTGGATAGGATTGGCCGCCGCCCTCTGGGGGGCGGTCGCCGGCAAGGTCGTCTTCGCCCTGATCAACAACCTGCTGTTCTTCGGCCTCAACAATCCTCCGGTGTTCAGCCTGAATGACATCGGCGTCTTCTACGGCGTGCCGACCGGGATAGCCTGGTGCTTGCTGCAGGGTCGCGCTCTCAGCGACGGCGATCCCGTCCGGTCCGGTCCACGCGGACCCGCTGGGTGACGGCGGGGATCAGGCCGGGGTCGTCTCCTGCGCGAACGCCGTCACGTCGCGGATGAGCGCCGGGACGGCCGCGTCGATGATCTTCTGCCCCTTCTCCGGGCTGGCCTGCGCCGGGTCCGAACCGATGCGGCCGTCGGGAAAGCGCGCGCGATAATCCAGCGCGTCGCGGATCGGGCCGTTCGGCGCGATGCGGGGCTGATAGTCGGCGGTCTTGATGCGGTCGGGATAGGCGGCCTGGGTCACCGCGATCTCGGACGGGGTGGCGTGCGCGCCGTGGCCTGTGGGGAACAGGCTGTTGCACAGGCCCAGCACGCCCGGCAGGTCCCACCAGTTGCGCAGCTTCAGAGAAAACTCCGGCTGTTCCCCGCCAAAGCTCCAGTCCGCGTAGATTTCGCTGAACGTCGCCTCGATGGTGGCGACGTTGCCGCCGTGCCCGTTCAGGAAATAGATGCGCTCGAACCCGTGCCGGCTCAGCGACGAGACCCAGTCGATGATCACCGCCATGAAGGTCGAGGGCCTGAGCGAAATGGTGCCGGCGAAGGCCAGGTGATGCTGGGCCATGCCGATGTTGAAGGTGGGCGCCACCACCAGCCGCTCGTCGCCCTTCTCCGCCGCGTGGGCGATGATCTCGGGGCACATCCAGTCGGTGCCCAGCAGGCCGGTCGGCCCATGTTGCTCGTTCGACCCGATCGGCACGATCGCGGTCCTGGACAGCACCCCGCCGTCGTTGAGACGCGCATCGATCTCGGGCCAGGACGACAGGTGCATCAGCATGGGCGGAACTCCGTAGGCGACGCTCGCGATCTAGGCCCCGCGTCCGCCCGCGTCTACCGGAGCGAATGCGCGCACGAACCGCGCCGGCGCCTCTTTCGCGCGGACCTTGCGCTGCTCCGGCCCGATCTGCGGGATGTCCAGCACCGCCCGCAGATGACCGTGACCCAGCACCATGCCGGTGAACATCTCCGCCGCCTCTTCGGGGTCGGGCACGTCCAGCCGCCCCGCGCGCGTCTGCTCCCTGAGCCAGGCCGACAGCCGCTTCAGGCTTTCGCCCGGCCCCGCCTGGTAGACGATGCGCGAAATGTCCGGCGCCTCGGCCGACATCAGACACACGCCGCGCAGCGAGGCCGTCTTCTCGGGCGCGCAGACCCGCTCCAGCAGCGACAGCGCCAGCGCCTCCAGCACCGCCTGCGGCTCGCCCTCGGCCTTGAGCGGCGCGGTCACGGCGGCGGACCGCTGCTCGGCCAGGGCCTGGGCGATCTCGGACTTGGACGCGAAGCGGTTGTACAGCGTCTGCTTGGACACCCCAGCCCGCCGGGCGATCTCGTCCATGGAGGCGGCCAGGCCCCGCTCGGCGAACAGGGCGGCGGCGGCCTCCAGGATCGCCTCCGTCTTGGCCTCGTCGACCTGGCCCGGCAGGCGCGGCATCAGTGGGCGTCCGAGGGCGGGGCGGCGGCTTGCGCCCGCACCGGCTGGGCGAACAGGGTGACAAAGGCGGCGACCGCGCAGGCCACGGCCAGAAGCGCGAAGGCGTCGCCGAACGCCAGCGTCGTCGCCTGCCGCTGCAGGATGCCCCACACCGCCTTCAGCGCCGAGGCGTGCGGATCGACCGAGTCGGCGAACCGCTGGGTCAACCCCGCGATCACGCCCTGCACCCCTTGGCTGCCTTGCGGAATGGCCTGCGTCAGCTCGCCCATGTGCACCGCCGTCTGGGTGGTGATGGAGGTGTTCAGGATCGCCAGGCCGAAGGCGCCGCCGACATTGCGGCTGAGGTTCACCAGGCCCGAGGCGTTCTTGACCATGTGCGGCGGCAGCGTCGCCATCGTCACCTGCTGCGAGGCGATCATGGCCAGCATGACGCCCACGCCCCTCAGCGCCTGCACGCTCGCGAACTGCCAAAAGCCCCATTCGGTGGTCACCGCATGCGCGTCCCACATGCCCCAGGCGCACAGCATGAAGCCGACAAACATCAGGATGCGGGCGTCCACCTTTCGCACCAGCCGCCCGGCGAAGGGTCCGGTCGCGAACATGGCCAGGCCCGACACCACCATGGTGGTCCCGACCTCCGCGGCCGAATAGTCGCGCACCCGCCCCAGGAACAGCGGCAGGAGAAAGGTCCCGCCGAACAGCGCCGCGCCGACGATAAAGGTCATGACGACGCCGACCACGAAGTTGCGGTTGCCGAACGCCCGCAGCTCCACGATCGGGTTGCGATAGGTCAGCGAGCGCCAGACAAAGGCCGGAAACGCCAGCCCGGCCACAACGGCGAGCAAAAGGATCTCGTCGTCCTGGAACCAGTCGTTCTTGGCCCCCTCCTCCAGCACGAACTGCAGGCTCATCAGAAAGGCGGCCATCAGAAACAGGCCCCACCAGTCGAACCCCTTGGCCAGGCTCGGATCGCCCTTGTCGAAGTTGGCGTAGCGCCCGACCAGGAACAGCACGACCGCACCCGGAATGACGTTGATGAAGAACAGCCAGCGCCAGCTCAGCCACTCGGTCAGGTGCCCGCCCAGCGTCGGCCCGACGGTCGGCGCCAACGTCACGATCAGGCCCATGACGACGCTGGCCGTGACCCGCTTGTCCGGCGGAAAGGCGGTGAATGCGACGGCGAACACGGTGGGGATCATGGCCCCGCCGACAAAGCCCTGCAGCGCGCGAAACAGGATCATGCTCTCGATCGAGGACGACAGCCCTGTCGCCACGCTCATGATCAGAAAGCCGACGCAGGAGGCCAGAAACAGCTTCTGCGTGCCCCACAGCCGCGACAGATATCCCGACAGCGGGATCATCACGACTTCCGGGATCAGATAGGCGGTCTGGATCCAGCTGATCTCGTCGGCGGAGGCGCCCACGCCCGCCTGGATCTGCGGCAGGGACGCCGCCACGATCTGGATGTCCAGGATGGCCATGAACTGGCCCACCACCATGCCGGCGAAACCCAGCAGCAGGACGGTCCAGTTGATCTCGGGGGCCGACGCGCCGGCCGGAATGGCCGGGCTGGCGGCGGTCACCGGGCTGCGGCGCCGTTCGCCGCCATCTGCGCGCCGCCGGCTTCGGCGAAGCTGTGGCCGCCCTCGCTCTTCAGATCGACCTTGACCTCGACCGACAGGCCGGGCCGCAGCGACAGGCCCTGGTTGCGGTCCACCACGATGCGGACGGGCACGCGCTGGGTGATCTTGGTGAAGTTGCCGGTGGCGTTCTCGACCGGGATCAGGGCGAACTCGGACCCGGTCGCGGGCGCGAAGCTGTCGATGCGGCCATGCAGGGCGCGGCCCTTGAAGGCGTCGGCCTCGATCTCGACAGTCTGGCCCAGCCGCAGCCGGTCCAGCTGCGTTTCCTTGAAGTTGGCGACCACATAGGTGTCGCCCAGCGGCACCAGCGACAGCAGTTGCGTGCCCGGTCCGACATATTGCCCGGCGCGCACGCTGCGGGCGCCGACCACGCCGGCCGAGGGCGCGCGGATCACCGTGCGCTCCAGCGCCACGCGGGCCAGTTCGACCTGGGCCCGCGCCTGCTGCACGGCGGCCACGCTGCGCTCGCGGGTCGATCCCAGCACGCCCGAGCTGCGCTGCTCGGCGGTCAGGGCGGCCTGGGCCTGCGCCACGGTGGCGTTGGCGCTTCGGGCGTTGGCCTGCTGCGTCTGGATGCGCTGCTGCGAGACCCAGCCGGCGTCCGCCAGCTGGCCATAGCGGTTCAGTTCGGCCTGAGCGAGGCCGGCCTGCGCGCGCGCCTGCTCGACCGCGGCGGCGCGGGCGGCGATGGTGGCCTCTTCCTGCACGGCCTGGGCGTCGACGTTGCCGACGGCGGCTTCCGCCGCCTGCAGATTGGCCTCGGCCTGCGCCAGCTCGGCCTTCTGGTCGCTGTCGTCCAGCCGCACCAGAACCTGACCCGCCTCCACCCGCTGGTTGTCGCCCACCAGCACCTCGACCACTCGGCCCGAGATCTGCGGGCTGACCAGGGTGGTGTCGGCCTCGACAAAGGCGTTGTCGGTCGCCTCCCAGCGCTGGCCGTTGATCCACCACACGACGCCGCCCCCGACCACGATCAGGGCCGCGACCCCGGCGGCGATCAGCGGCAGGCGTTTCTTGACTTGAGGCGACATCGATTCGTCCGGTGCGACATTTTGAAGCGGCGCATAAATGGACACCTCCGTCCAGAAATCAACGGTGTTTCTCATCGGGCTTGAACACGAGCGGTTTCCGCGTGTTCTCCCTGCCTCATGACCGACGCCTCCGCCTCCCCACCCTTGCCCGCCCAAGTCGATGTCGCGGTGATCGGCGCCGGCGCGGCCGGCATCGCCGCCGCCCGCCGCCTGACCCAGCCCGGCCTGTCGCTGCTGGTGCTGGAGGCGCGCGACCGGGTCGGCGGCCGGGCGCACACGGTTCCGACCCGGGACCCGCAGGGCGCTATGCACGGCCTCGACCTGGGCTGCGGCTGGCTGCATTCGGCCGAGGACAATGTTCTCGCCGCCCGCGTCGAAGCCGAAGGTCTGACCCTCGACAAGACGCCGCCGCCCTGGGAAAGCCAAGCCTTCAACCACGAGATGACCCCGGCCGAACAGGCCGAGTTCCGCCAGGCCGTCGCCGACTTCGAGGACCGCGTCGGCCAGGCGGCGCAAGCGGGCGAGGACCCGCCCGCCTCCGACCTGTTCGATCCCGACTGCCGCTGGAACGCGCGCATGGACGCGATCTCGGGCGCCCTGAACGGGGCGCGCTTCGCCGAGGTCTCGACGGTCGATTACGACGCCTATCGCGACACCGGGGTGAACTGGCGGGTGAAGGAGGGCTACGGCCGGCTGGTCGCCGAGCTCGCGCGCGGGATCGACCCGGCCGTGCTGGTGCTGAACTGCCCCGTGCGCCGCATCGACCGCTCGGGCGCGCCTCTGCGGATCGAGACCACGCGCGGCGCGCTTCTCGCCCGCACGGTCATCCTGACCACCCCGACCAGCCTTCTGGCGTCCGAGGCGATCCGCATCGATCCGCCGGTCCCCGCCCTGCTGGAGGCCGCCTCCGGCGTGCCGCTGGGCCTGGCGTCCAAGCTGCACATGACGGTGGAGGGGCCCGAGGACTTTCCGTCCGACAGCCAGCTTTGGGGCCGGCGCGACACGGCGGAGACCGGCGGCTATCATCTGCGCCCCTTCGGCCGGCCGATGATCGAGGGCTATTTCGGCGCCGATCTGGCCTGGGGTCTGGAGGCGCAAGGACCGGCCGCCTTCTTCGACTTCGCCGTGGACGAGCTGGTCTCGCTGCTGGGTTCGGACATGCGAAAGCGGCTCCGGCCGGTCTCTGCCTCGATGTGGGGCGCCGATCCCTGGTCGCGGGGCGCCTATTCCCACGCCCTGCCGGGCCGCGCAGGCGACCGCGCCCGGCTGTCCGCGCCGATCGAGAACCGCATCTTCATCGCCGGCGAGGCCACTGCGCTGGATTTCTACGGCACGGCCCACGGCGCCTGGACCGAGGGGGAGCGCGCGGCCGATCAGGCCTTGGCCGCCCTCGGCCTTGACCCGGTCCGCGCCCCCGGCGACAGCGAGGCATGAAGGCCAGAACCGCTCGACCCAAGAAGGCCGCACCCAAACGCCCATCCGTCATGACCGGCGCGGCTATCCCGATCCTGGCCTGGCCGCCGGACGAAGACAGGGTCGAGGCGATCTTCACCCGCCTGTCGGGCGTCATGCCCGACCCGAAGACCGAGCTGAACTTCAGCAACGCCTTCACCCTGGTCGTCGCCGTCGCCTTGTCTGCCCAGGCCACCGACGTGTCGGTCAACAAGGCCACCGAGCGGCTGTTCGCCGTCGCCGATACGCCGGCAAAGATGCTGGCGCTGGGCGAAGAGGGCCTGATCCCCTTTATCGCCTCCATCGGCCTCTATCGCGGCAAGGCGCGCAACGTCATCGCGCTCAGCCGCATCGTGCAGGAGCAGCACGGCGGCGAAACGCCCCTGACCCGCGAGGCGCTGCAGGCCCTGCCCGGCGTCGGCCGCAAGACCGCCAGCGTGGTCCTGAACGAACTGGGGATAGAGCCGGCCATCGCCGTCGACACCCATGTGTTTCGCGTGTCGCACCGGCTGGGCCTGGCCAACGCCTCCACCCCCGACAAGGTGGAGGCGCAACTGCACCGCATTGTGCCCGACGAATGGCTGCCCAAGGCGCACCACTGGCTGATCCTGCACGGCCGCTACACTTGCACGGCCCGAAAGCCCGCCTGCTCGGCCTGCGTCGTCTCCGACCTGTGTCCGTCGCGCGCGGGCCTCGCGGCTTTGGGCGAGGCCCGCTGACGCCCTACCGCTGCGGCAAGGCGTAGGCGATGACGTAGTCGCCCTTGGGCGTCTCCATGAAGTGGTGCCCGCCCGCCATGATCACGAGGTACTGGCGCCCGTTCTGCTCATAGATCATCGGATTGGCCTGGCCACCGGCCGGCAGGACGTCCGACCACACCGTCTTGCCCGTCTCGATGTCGATGGCGCGGATCAGGTCGTCGGTGGCCGCCGCGATGAAGATCAGCCCACCGGCCGTCACCACCGAGCCGCCGTTGTTGGGCGTGCCGATCTCCAGCGGCAGGTGCGAGGGAATCTTCCACGGCCCGTTCTTGCGCGCCGTGCCGAACGGCCGGTCCCACAGGGTCTGGCCGGTCCGCATGTCGATGGCGGTGATCCCGCCATAGGGCGGCTCCTTGCACAAGAGGCCCGTCCACTTGACCCGCCAGCCGGCGTTGACGTCGATGGCGTAGGGCACGCCGATCTGCGGATCGCCCGCGCCTTCGCCCTTGGACAGGCTGCCGCCGCGTTCGGCCGCTTCCTTCTGCTGCTGGATGTAGCGAGGATCGTCGCGCGGGAACCAGCCCTTCTCGTTCGCCTCCTCGCGCGGAACCAGGCGGTTGTAGTTGGGCATGTCGTTGTAGTTGGCGACGATCACGCCGCGCCGCGGATCGACCGCCACCCCGCCCCAGTCCGAGCCGCCGTTGTAGCCGGGATAGTTGATGTAGTGGTTGGTCGAGGGCGGCGTGTAATAGCCTTGGTAGTTCGCCTTCTTGAAGTTGATGCGGCACATCATCTGGTCGATCGGCGACATGCCCCACATGTCGCGCTCGGTCAGATTCGGCTTGCGCAGGGTGGCGAACAGCGAGAACGGCTGGGTGGGCGAGCGCTGGCCCTGCTCGGCCCCGCCGGTGGTCGGAACTGGCCGTTCCTCCATGCCGTGCAGCATCCGGCCGGTCGCCCGGTCAAAGATGTACATGTCGCCCTGCTTGGACGGCAGCAGCACGGCAGGCACCACGCCGTTTGCCGTCGGGTAGTCGATCAGCGTCGCCTGCGACCCCAGATCGAAGTCCCACACGTCGTTGTGCACGGTCTGGAAACTCCAGCGCGGCTTGCCCGTGGTGACGTCCAACGCCACCAGCGAGGTCGAATACTGCTTCTCCAGCGGCCGGCGCGACGATGACCAGTAGTCCGCCGACGAATTGCCCATGGGCAGGAACACCAGGCCCAGCCGCTCGTCGCCCGTGGCCGTGGTCCACATGTTGGGCGTGCCCGGCGTATAGGTCTGGCCTTCCGGCGGGGTAGTGGTGATGTCCGGGCGCATCATGTCCCAGGCGAAGCGCAGGGCGCCCGTCTCGACGTCGAAGCCCTTGATCACGCCCGAAGCGTTCCAGCGCTTCTGGCCGTCCAGCACCTGGTGGCCGGTCACGATCACGCCGCGAACGATCACCGGCGGAGAGGTGATGGACACCATGCCCGGATATTGCTCGCCCATGCCTTCCTTGATGTCGACGGCGCCGTTTTGGCCGAACGCCGGGCAGGGCCGCCCGGTGCGGGCGTCCACGGCGATGATCCGGCCGTCCAGCGTGCCTTCGATCACCTTGGTGGCGCAGGGCTGGGCCGCGTCGGCGCCCGCGCGCGCATGATAGGTCACGCCCCGGCAGGCTGCGGTGTAGGGAATGTTGATGTCGGCGACCTGCGGATCATAGGTCCAGCGCTGCTGCCCCGTCGCGGCGTCCAGGGCGAACAGCTTGTTGCGCGCCGAGCAGAGATAGACGGTATCGCCGACCTTCAGCGGCGTGGTTTCGGCGCCCCAGCGCTCCTCCGGCAGATCGCCTGTGCGGAAGGTCCAGGCGCGCTCCAGTTGACCGACGTTGTCGCGGTTGATCTGGGTCAGAGGCGTATAGCGCTGCGAACTGTCGGTCCCGCCCCAGGCGGGCCAGTCGGCGCCCGTGCGCATCATCGCCGGATCGTCGTAGTTCAGCTGCGCGCCCGGCAATGGACGCTCGACCTGCGCGCGATTGGCCTGAGCCACCACCACGCCGAACACCGCCGTCGCCGCGACCAACGCTAGGGCGCTCACGCCCGCCAGCTTGCGTCCGCCGCGCCCCTTCAGGGCCGGCAGGGCGGCGATGACCAGGAACATCAGCACCAGCGGGCCGACCAGCCGGGGCACCAGCGCCCAGCCGTCCAGACCCTTTTCCCAGAACGCCCAGATCAGGGTGCCGGCAAAGGTCGCGGCATAGAGCCAGGCGCCGCGCACGTCGCGCAGCACGATCAGCACGCCGGAAACCACAAGGGCCAGACCTGCGATCAGATAGTACCAGGAGCCGCCCAGCGCCGCGAGCTGCACGCCGCCGATAGTCAGCACCACGCCGATCAGCAACAGCAAGACGCCCAGAACGACAGTCAGCCACCCTCCCGCACTGCGGGGTTGGTTCCAACGCGGCATGGGGATCTCCTACGACGATACGGCGAAGCCTCCGTAACGCCTTGGAAGCGGAGCGGTTCCTCGGTGTCGCACCCCGGAACCTTTGTGGCGTTCTGCAAAGCGCTCCTCTGGCGCAGAGAAGAAGGCTGAACACCGTGATTCAGCGCAAGATTTCTCCGCCGACCCGCACGCAGGCGGGGGCAAAAGAAAGATATTGCCTCACTGGCGTGGCCTTGTTCATTATGGCGGCGTGACCCACAAGACCATCAAGCCCGGCGGGACGTTTGTCCTCGAGCCTCGTCGCCTGTCCAAGGCCTCGGCCGAGCTGCGCGCACGCGGCTTCGGCGAAATTACCTTGCCGCCGTCCACCGAAAAGGCAGAGGCGCAGGCCGCGCGCTGCACAGACTGCGGCGTGCCCTTTTGTCAGAACGCCTGTCCGCTGCACAACAACATCCCCGACTGGCTGCGCCTGTCGGCCGAGCATGAGGCGCGCGAAGCCTGGCGCATCGCCTCCCTGACCTCGACCATGCCCGAAATCTGCGGCCGCATCTGCCCGCAGGACCGCCTGTGCGAAGGCGCCTGCACCCTGAACCAGTCGGGCTGGGAGGCCGTCACCATCGGCTCGGTCGAGGCCTGGCTGGGCGATCAGGCGTTTGAAAACGGCTGGGTCGAGCCCATCCGTCCGGCGGTCGAGCGCAGGGAAGGCGTCGGCGTCGTGGGCGCGGGCCCCGCCGGCCTGGCCGCCGCCGACCGCCTGCGCAGCCAGGGCTATCAGGTCACGGTCTACGACCGCCACGACCGCGCGGGCGGCCTGCTGATCTACGGCATTCCAGGCTTCAAGCTCGAAAAGCGGGTGGTGCAACGACGCGTGGACCGCCTGATCGACGGCGGCGTCCGCTTCGTGCTGGATTGCGAGGTCGGCCGCGACGTGTCCCTGACGGAGCTGCGTCAGCGCCATGACGCGGTGCTGCTGGCCATGGGCGTCTATCAGCCGCGCATCCTGTCGGCGCCGGGGCGGGGACCGGACTCGACGGTGGCCGCCCTGTCCTATCTGACGCACCAGAACCGCCGCGATCTCGGCGACGCCGAAGGCGACGGCTGGCACGAGGCGCGCGGCAAGCGCGTGGTGGTGATCGGTGGCGGCGACACGGCCATGGACTGCGTCCGCACCGCCGTGCGCCAGGGCGCGGCCTCGGTCACCTGCCTGTATCGCCGCGACCGCGGCAACATGCCGGGCTCGGCCCGCGAGGTCGTCAACGCCGAGGAGGAAGGCGTCCGCTTCGAATGGCTGGCCGCGCCCAAGGCCCTGCTGTCCCACGCCGATCAGGTGGTGGGCGTGCGCGCCGCCCGCATGGCCCTGACCGAAAGTCGTCCCGGCGAGCGGGCCGACATCGTCCCCGTGCCCGATTCCGACTTCGACATTCCCGCCGACATCGTCATCGAGGCCTTGGGCTTCTCGCCCGAGCCCTTCGCCGCGCATGAGCCGGACCTGCGCCTGCGTGAGGACGGCACCATCCGCGTGGGCTCGGTCAGCTTCGCCACCAGCCTGCCCGGCGTCTATGCGGCGGGCGACGCGGTTCGCGGCGCTTCGCTGGTCGTCTGGGCCGTGCGCGAAGGCCAGGACGCGGCCGCCGAAATCGACCGCCACCTGAAGTCCCGCACCGAGGAGGCCGCGGCGTGACAGAGTGGCTGGATCGATACCAAGACACCCGGCGACGGCTGATCGACGCCCACGCCTATGATCCCGCATCCGAGCGCGACGCCTGCGGCGTGGGGCTGGTCTGCTCGATCGACGGCTCGCCGCGCCGCGAGGTGGTGGACTACGCCATCCGCAGCCTCAAGGCCGTGGCTCACCGAGGCGCGGTGGACGCCGATGGCAAGTCTGGCGACGGCGCGGGCGTCATGGCCGAGCTGCCGCAGGGCTTCTTCGCCGATCAGGTGGCCTCCGTCGGCCAGACCCTGCGTCCAGGCCCGGTCTGCGTCGGCCAGATCTTCCTGCCGCGCACCGACCTGGGGGCCCAGGACCGCGCCCGCGCCATCATCGAGACCGAGGCGCTGCGCGCCGGCTTCTGGATCTACGGCTGGCGTCAGACGCCCATGGACCTGTCAGTGGTGGGCGCCAAGGCCGGCGCGACCCGTCCCGAGATCGAGCAGATCATGCTGGCCCCGCCGCTCGACGACACCGGCGCGCCGCTGGAGGGCGAGGCGCTGGAGCGCGAGTTGTTCCTGTGCCGCCGCCGCATCGAAAAGGCGGTCCAGGCCGAGGGCGTCGCGGGCGTCTACGTCTGCACCCTGTCCGCCCGCCAGATCGCCTACAAGGGCATGGTCCGAGCC
Organism: Pseudomonadota bacterium; assembly: GCA_023456105.1. Taxonomy (GTDB): domain Bacteria; phylum Pseudomonadota; class Alphaproteobacteria; order Caulobacterales; family Caulobacteraceae; genus Brevundimonas. The sequence continues at coordinate 32,018 of JAEYAO010000025.1, forward strand.
GAGCTGCTGGGCGAGCTGTATCCCGACCTGGAGGACCCGCGCTTCGTCTCGGCCTACGCCGTCTTTCACCAGCGCTATTCGACCAACACCTTTCCCGAATGGCGGCTGGCCCAGCCCTTTCGCATGCTGGCCCACAACGGCGAGATCAACACCCTGAAGGGCAACCTCAACTGGATGCGCTCGCACGAGATCCGCATGGCCGCCTCGGCCTTCGGAGAGCGCGACGGCGAGGTCAAGCCGGTGGTCCAGCCGGGCGGGTCGGACTCGGCCTCACTGGACAATGTGTTCGAGGTGCTGGTCCGCGCCGGACGTCCCGCACCCATGGCCAAGGCCCTGCTGATCCCCGAGGCCTGGGCCAAGGACGACGGCCTGATGCCCGAGCCGCACCGCGCTTTTTACGCCTACTGCAATGCGGTGATGGAGCCCTGGGACGGCCCCGCCGCCATCTGCGCCGCCGACGGACGCTGGATCGTGGCGGGCAAGGACCGCAACGGCCTGCGCCCCTTGCGCGTCGTGGAGACCGTGGACGGCCTGCTGCTGGCGGGCTCCGAGGCCGGGCTGGTCCCGATCCCCGAGATCCGCGTCAAGCGCCGCCTGCACATCGGCCCCGGCAAGCTGATCGCCGTCGATCTGAAGCACGGCCGCCTCTACGACGAGCACGAGGCCGTGGACGCCCTGGCCGCCGCCCACCCCTACGGCGACTGGCTGGGCAACATGGTCGATCTGGAGCCGTTGATCGGCCCCGGCCCTGAACCGCGCGCCGTCTCCGGCGACGCCCTGGTGCGCCGCCAGATCGCCGCCGGCTTCAGCCGCGAGGACTTGGACCTCCTGCTCGACCCCCTGGTCCGCGACGGCAAGGAGGCGGTGGGGTCGATGGGCGACGACGCCCCGCCCGCCGTGCTGTCGGCTCAAGCCCGGCCGCTGGCGCACTACTTCCGCCAGAACTTTAGCCAGGTCACCAACCCGCCGATCGACCCCCTGCGCGAAGCGGGGGCGATGAGCCTGAAGACCCGCTTCAAGAACCTCGGCAACATCCTGGCCGAGGAGGAGGCCCAGACCGACGTCTTCGTGCTGGACAGCCCCGTCCTGACCACCGGCATGTACGAGCGGATGCTGGACGTGGTGGGCGCGGGCTCCACCGCCGTGATCGACTGCGCCTATCCGTTGCCGGCCGAGGGCGCGCGGACGGGCGCGGGGCTCCGCCAGGCGCTGGACCGCATCATGGACGAGGCGGAGGCCGCGGCGCGTGGCGGCTCGGGCCTGATCGTGCTGACGGACGAGCGCGCCGACGCCGCTCGCCTCGCCGCGCCGATGATCCTGGCCACAGCCGGAGTGCACAAGCGGCTGACGGACGCAGGCCTTCGCACCTATTGCTCCATCGTGGTGCGCACCGCCGAAACGCTGGATCCGCACGCCTTCGCCGTCCTGATCGGCGCCGGCGCCACCGCCGTGAACGCCTGGCTGGCCCAGGACCTGTTCCAGGAGCGTCTGGATCGGGGCCTTTATCCCGGCATGAGCCTGCGCGACGCCTGCCTGAACTACAAGCAGGGCATCGAGGCTGGGCTGATGAAGACCCTGGCGCGCAAGGGCGTCAGCGTCATCTCCGCCTATCGCGGAGGCTGCGAGTTCGAGGTGCTGGGCCTCAGCCGCGCCCTGACCGCCGAGTTCTTTCCCGGCGCTCCGTCGCGCATCTCCGGCATCGGCCTGTCGGGGCTTGAGCAGGCGGCGATGAGCCGTCACGCCTCCGCCTGGGGCGAGGCCCGCCCCGTCCCCTCCATGGGCGGCTTTTTCCGCATCCGCGCAGGCGGCGAGGCCCACGCCCACGAGGCCCGCACCATTCACCTGCTGCAGGACGCCTGCAATCGCGGCGACTACCGGCGCTTCCGCCAGTACTCCGAGGCGGTTCGACAGCAGCCGGACCTGTCCCTGCGCGACCTCTTGGACTTCCGAGACGGCCGCACACCCGTTCCGCTGGAGGAGGTCGAAAGCGTCTCGGACATCCGCCGCCGCTTCCTGACTCAGGCCATGTCGCTGGGCGCCCTCAGCCCCGAGGCGCACGAGACGCTGAACATCGCCATGAACCGCATCGGCGCGCGTTCGGTCTCCGGCGAGGGCGGCGAGGACCCGGAACGCTACCTGCCCCGCCCCAACGGCGACGACGCCAACTCGGCGGTCAAGCAGGTGGCCTCCGGCCGCTTCGGCGTCACCGCCGAATATCTGAACCAGTGCCGCGAGATCGAGATCAAGGTCGCGCAAGGCGCCAAGCCCGGCGAGGGCGGTCAGCTGCCGGGCTTCAAGGTCACCGAATTCATCGGCCGCCTGCGCCACGCCGTGCCCGGCACCACCCTGATCAGTCCGCCGCCGCACCACGACATCTATTCGATCGAGGACTTGGCCCAGCTGATCTACGACCTCAAGGCGATCAATCCCGACGCCAAGGTGACGGTGAAGCTGGTCTCCGCCTCCGGCATCGGCGCCATCGCCTCCGGCGTCGCCAAGGCTAAGGCCGACGCCATCCTGATCGCCGGACACAACGGCGGCACGGGCGCATCCCCCCAGACCTCGATCAAGCACGCCGGCCTGCCGTGGGAGATCGGCCTGGCCGAGGCGCACCAGGTGCTGACGCTGAACAACCTGCGCGACTCGGTGTCGCTTCGCGCCGACGGCGGGCTGCGCACCGGCCGCGACGTGGTGATCGCCGCCCTGCTCGGCGCCGAGGAATACGGCCTGGGCACCACCGCCCTGATCGCCATGGGCTGTCTGATGGTGCGTCAGTGCCATTCCAACACCTGCCCCGTCGGCGTCTGCTCCCAGGACGAGCGGCTGCGCGAGAAGTTCACCGGCACGCCGGACAAGGTGGTCAACCTGGTCACCTTCATCGCCGAGGAGGTGCGCGAGATCCTGGCCGCGCTGGGCGCGCGCACCCTGGACGAGATCATCGGCCGCACCGACCTGCTGCGCCAGGTGCGGCGCGGCGGCTCGCATCTGGACGACCTCGACCTCAATCCGCTGCTGGTGCAGGTCGAGGCGGGCTCGGCCCGCCGCCTGTCCGACAAGGGCCGGCGTCCCGTTCCCGAGAGCCTGGATGCACGGGTTCTGCGCGACGCCGTGCGCTTTCTGGATCGCGGCCAGACGCTTGAACTGTCCTACGCCCTCAACAACACCCAGCGCACGGTGGGCGCCGCCGTCTCCTCCGCCATCGTGCGCCGTTTTGGCGCGCAAGGGCCGGCCGGGCGGCTGCGCCTCCAGCTGGAGGGCGTCTCGGGCCAGAGCTTCGGCGCCTTCGCCGCGCGGGGCCTTGAGCTGCATCTGACCGGCGAGGCCAACGACTATGTGGGCAAGGGCCTGTCCGGCGCCGACATCTCCATCCGCACGCCCGACTGGCGCGAGGGCCAGCTGATCTGCGGCAACACCACCCTTTACGGCGCAACCTCCGGCCGGCTGTTCGTGGCTGGCATGGCGGGCGAGCGTTTCGCCGTCCGCAACTCGGGCGCCGAGGCGGTGGTCGAGGGGCTGGGCGCGCACGGCTGCGAGTACATGACCGGCGGCCGGGTCGCGGTGCTGGGTCCCGTCGGCTGGAACCTGGCGGCGGGCATGAGCGGCGGCGAACTGTTCGTGCTGGATGCGGACGGCCGCACGCGCGCGGCCCTGAACGGCGACCTGGCGGGCTTGGCCCCGATGGACGACGAGGCCGCGATGCGCCTGCGCGCCTTGATCGAGGCGCACGGCGCGGCGACGGCCTCTCCGCTGGCGCGGCGGCTCCTGGGTGACTGGGCGAACACAGTGCGGCGGTTCGTGCGCATCCTTCCGCACACGGCGATTGCCAGACCGGCGGAACGGCTTAAGACTTCCGCATAAGCTTCACCGTCCCGCCTCCTCCCCGAGACCGACGCCCATGACCAAAGCCACCGCCGCCCTCGTCGTCACGGGCGCGTCGCTGCTCGCCGCGCCTGCCCTCGCCGCACCCGCCTTGGCCTCGCCCGCCCTGCTGGCCCACCAGGCGCCGCTCCTGATCGACAACGCCGCCACGGGGTGGATCCTGACCTCCACGGCCCTGGTGCTGCTGATGACCCTGCCGGGCCTAGCCCTGTTCTACGGCGGCATGGTCAGGAAAAAGAACATCATCAGCGTCCTGGCCCAGTCGGCCGCCGCCTTCGCCATCGTCAGCGTCCTGTGGTTCCTCGTCGGCTACTCCCTGTCGTTCGGTCAGGGGCCGGAAGCGGTGAACGGCCTGATCGGCGGCGTGCAGGCCGCCTTTCTGAACGGCGTCACGGCGAACACCGCGCACAGCCTTCTGCCCGGCCTGCCCGAGCTGCTGTTCGTCGCCTTCCAGATGACCTTCGCCATCATCACCCCGGCCCTGATCGCCGGCGCCTTCGCCGAACGCATGAAGTTCTCGGCCTCGGTCCTGTTCTTCGGCCTGTGGCACCTGATCGTCTATGCGCCGATCTGCCACCAGGTCTGGGGCGGCGGCTATTTGGGCGGCATGGGCGTGCTGGACTTCGCCGGCGGCGCGGTGGTTCACGTCAATGCGGGCGTCGCCGGCCTGGTCTGCGCCCTGGTTCTCGGCCCGCGCCACGGCTTCGGCCGCGACAACATGGCCCCCTCCAACCTCGCCTACAGCGCCATCGGCACCGGCCTGCTGCTGGTCGGCTGGCTGGGCTTCAACGCGGGCTCTGCCGGCGCCGCCGACGCTCTGGCCGCCACCGCCGCCTTCAACACCATCCTGGCCGCCGCCGCCGCCGCCGTCGGCTGGACGGCGGTGGAGTGGATCGAGAGGAAGCGCCCGACCCTGCTGGGCCTCCTGTCCGGCGTCGTCGGCGGCCTGGTCGCCATCACCCCCGCCGCCGGTTTCGTCGATCCAAAGGGCGCCTTCTGGATCGGCCTGATCGCGGGACCCGCCTGCTACGCCGGCGCCGTGTGGCTGAAGCACGCCCTGAAGTACGACGACAGCCTGGACGCCTTTGGCGTGCACGGCGTGGGCGGCATCGTCGGCGCGCTGCTGACCGGCGTCTTCGCCACGACGGCCGTCAATCCGCTGGCGGAGGGCGCCACCGTCTGGAAACAGGCCGTAGGCCTCGCCGGCGCCATGGCGTGGAGCGCCGCCGGCACCTTTGTCGTCCTGATGATCTGCAAGTTCACCACCGGCCTGCGCGTCTCCAGGGACGAGGAGGTCGAGGGCCTCGACTACACCCAGCACGGCGAGACGCTGCACTAGGACGGCGGCCTTCCGGGCGGTTGATCCCGCCTGCCCACGTCCCCATCTCCGTCTGGTCCGGACGCCCTGCCGATCGCGGGGGGCGACACGCCGGAAGGTCGCTTGTTCGAGGACCCGAGATGACGACGCGTACGATCCTGTTCGACAGCCCCTTTCTGCTGGGCTTCGACCACACCCGCGCCCTGATCGACCGCGCCGCCAAGGCCGCGGCCGAAAGCTACCCGCCCTACAACGTCGAACAGACGTCCGAGGCCGGTGTCCGCATCACCCTGGCGGTGGCGGGCTTCACCCCTGATGAGCTGGCCGTCACCGTCGAAGGCCGCCAGCTGACGGCCGCCGGCAAGCGCGACGAGGCGAACCGGGGCGAGCAGGCCTTTCTGCACCGGGGCATCGCCGCGCGCGGTTTCGTGCGCAGCTTTGTCCTGGCCGACGGGCTGGAGATCGCGGGCGCGAAGCTGGAGCACGGCCTGCTGCACGTCGATCTGATCCGGCCGGAGACGGAGCGCGCGGTGCGCCGCATCCCCATTTCCGTCGGTTGATCCACAACTTGGCGAACTACCCGGCGGGTCCGGGCGTTGCCTATCTGTAAGGAGGCGGTCCTATGACGCCGATGATGATGACCAAGGAAGACTTCAAGGGACTGGGCGCCCCCGACCTCGTCTATGTGCGCCCGGTCAAGGCGTCGGACCTGATGGCGGATGCGGGCGAAATGCAGGATCTGGAGATCGATCCCGAGCAGTCGCTGTATGCGGTCCACAGCGCCGACGGCGAGCGTCTAGCCGTCATGGTCGATCGCGACACCGCCTTCGCCGCCGCCGTGGCGCACGAGCTGGCGCCGGTCTCAGTCCACTAGCCCGTGGGTTCAGGCGGCGGCGACGGCCGCCGCGTCGCTGACGAACAGCGCCCTCACCGCATCAACCGTCCGCGCCTGCCGCACGCGCTCGCGCAACTCGGCCGACCGCAGTGCGCGAGACACGGCCGCCAGCGCCCGCAGATGTTCGGTCCCGCCCGACGGCGGCGCGAACAAGGCGAACAGCACGTCCACCGGGCGGTCGTCCACCGAGTCATAGGCCACCGGCTGATCCAGCCGCACCAGCACGCCGGTCACCCGGTCCAGCCCCTTCAGCCGCGCATGCGGAACCGCGACGCCGCAGCCCAGGCCGGTGGACCCCAGCTGCTCGCGCTCCATCAGCGCCTCAAACACCTCGGCCTCGTTCAGACCCAGCGCCTGAGCCGCCGCGCCCGCCGCCAGATGCAGGGCCTGACGCTTGGACGACGCGCCGGCGCGCAGCTTCACGCCTTCGGGCGCGAGCAGGTCGCTGATGTCCATCTTCTAAAGTCCCCGACTCAATAACACCGGCCTTCGGGTCGCCTGTCGACGACCCGGGCCGCGCCTTAAAGCTCTATTGTGACGATCCGTTCCCGTTGGCGTGACCGTTCGCAACTGTCCGCTCGGGATCGATCCAGCCGACGTTCCCGTCCGGGCGGCGATACACCACCGACAGCCCGCCGTGCGCCGCATTGCGGAACAGCACCACCGGATATCCGGTCATGTCCAGTTCGGCCACGGCGCGCCCCACGGTGATGGTGCGGATTTCCGACTGCGTCTCGGCGATCACCATGCCGACCGGCGGCGGACCGTCCGCCTCGCCCGCATCGCCGAAATCCTCGTCCTCGACCGTGTCGGGATCGCGCAGCACGATGGAGCGGGCCACCTCGCGCGCGGCGTCCTCGGTCTTTTCGGGCGACAGGCCCTTGGGTCCGATGTGGTGGTCCTTCAGCCGGCGCTTGTAGCGGCGCACCCGCTTCTCCAGCTTGTCCAGGCTTTCGGTGAAGGCCGAATGGGCGTCGGCGCCCAGCCCGGTCGTCACCAGCGTCTGGCCGGACGCCAGCCTGACCCAGCAGTCGACCTTGAAGCCGTGACCGTCCTTGGCGACGATCACCTCGGCGTCCTGGCCGCCTCGGGCGAAGTACTTGCCGACGCCTTCTTCGAGTTCCTGGGAGATGCGCGAGCCTAACGCTTCGCCGACATCCACTTGCTTTCCACTGACTTGGACTTGCATGCACACAGAACGCGACGGCCCGGCTTTGGTGTCAACCGGATCACCGTTTTGTGGTCGGGCTCAGCCGGCCTTGAGCATGCGCCGGCGTTGCACCGACGACGGAATCCGCAACGCTTCCCGATACTTGGCGACGGTTCGCCGGGCGATATCGACCCCCGCTTCTTTCAGCACTTCGACGATGCGATCGTCGGACAGGACATCGCCGCCCTCCCCCTCGCCGTCGATCATGGTCTTGATCCGGTGACGGACGGCTTCGGCCGAGTGGCTGGCCGCCCCGTCGGTGGCTGAAATGGCGGCGGTGAAGAAGAACTTCAACTCGAACACGCCGCGCGGCGTCGAGACGTATTTGTTGGAGGTCACGCGGCTGACCGTCGACTCATGCATGCCGATGGCGTCCGCCACCGTCTTCAGGTTCAGCGGCCGCAGGAACTCCACGCCGAACGCCAGGAACGCGTCCTGCTGGCGCACGATCTCGGATGAAACCTTCAGGATCGTCTTGGCCCGCTGGTCCAGCGACTTCACCAGCCAGTTGGCCTGCACCGCGCAGTCGGCGACAAAGCTCTTTTCAGTCTCCGAGCGCGCGCCCGCCGCGACCACCCCGTGATAGCGCTTGTCGACCAGCAGGCGCGGCAGGGTGTCGCTGTTCAGCTCCACCTTCCAGCCGCCGGCGGGATCGGGCCTGACATGGACGTCCGGCACGACCGTCTGCGCCGGTTCTCCGCCGAACCCCGCCCCCGGCCGAGGCGTCAGCGCCTTCAGCTCACCGATCATGTCCTGCAGATCGTCGGCGTCCACCCCGCATACTCGCCGCAGACCCGCGAGGTCTCGCCTCGCCAGCATCTCCAGATTGTCCAGCAGCGCCGCCATGGCCGGATCGAAGCGGTTGCGCTCCATCAGCTGCAGCTTCAGGCATTCCGGCACGGACCGCGCCATGACCCCCGTCGGCTCGAACCCGTGGCACACGGCCAACACCGCCTCGATCCGCTCGAGGCCGCAGCCTAGCCGATCGGCGAACTCGGCAAGCTCGCCCCGCAGATAGCCGCCCTCGTCGGTCGCATCGATCAGTGTCAGAGCGACGCCGTGGTCGGCCGGCGAAAGTCCCGCCGTCGCCGCCTGCGCCCGCAGATGCTCCCACAGCGACAGGGCGCGCGTGTCCGGCCGCTCGCTGTCATCCCCTTCGGGCAGGCCCCCGCCCGCGCCGACGCGCGACCAGTCGGACAGGCCCGGCTGAGCGGCATCGGCCGCATCGGTCATGCGGTCGCCGCCGCGCTCGCCCGGCGCCGCGTCGCCGTAGAGGTCGTCGGACGAGGCGTCGACCGCCCCCAGGGCCTCGCGCCCCTCATCGGTGTTGAAGCTCAGTTCCCCGTCGGCGGTCGGCGCCTCGACGGCGGCATCGGCCGGCGCTTCCGTCTCTTCGCGCTGCAGCAGCGGATTGCGCTCAAGCTCGGTCTCGACGAATTCCTCGAGCTCGAGGTTCGACAGCTGCAGCAGCTTGATCGCCTGCTGCAGCTGGGGCGTGATGACCAGCCCCTGCCCCTGCCTGACCTCCAGCCTTTGCCCGATCACCGCGTCTGGTCCCCGCCGGGCCCGACATGGCCCGGAACTTGCTAGGACGGCACAATGTCGCCAGACCGGTTAACGCGAGGCGAACGGCGCCGCCCGCCTCGCGTCCTCGCGGATCAGTCGGCCAGGTCGGCCGGGACCTTTCCGCCGTTGTCGCGCAGCCGCTTCAGCACTTGCTTGTGCAGCCAGATGTTCATGGCCGCCGAATCCGACTTGTCGCCAGTGTAGCCCAGCTCGTCGGCCAGCTCCTTGCGCTCGGACAGCGAGCTTTCCATGCCGACCAGCTTCATCAGATCGACGATGGAGCTGCGCCAGTTCAGCTTCTGGTCCCGCTCGGCGTTTAGGCCGTCCAGCACCTCCTCAATGTCCACCGTCTGGGCGGCCGGCGTCGGTTGCGGCTGGGGCGTCGGCGCGGGAGCGGGAGCGGCTTGCGGCTGCGCCTGAGGCTGCACCCGCGGTTCCATGCGCGGCTGGGCGCCTTCGGGCGCGGCCTTGGGCTTGCCGTGGCCGCCCGGACCCGACTTCGCCCGATCCCAGATGCCGCCGAGGATTTTTCCGAAAATGCTCATCCGCTGCTCCTTAAGCTTGAAGCTGAAAGGAGCGGTCTGCGCGCGCGTCGGTTCCCGCCTCGAGAGACGGCGTCGCAATGGCTGTTCGATGAAGGGAAGGGGTGGAGACCGACACGACCCGAAGGGGAATTCGTTGTGGCTGCTGCCTTCCGGCCCTGACCAGATTGGCGAAGCCTTCGCCCGCACCGATCTCCGTGGCGGCATATGGCAGGCGGCGCGCGCGCTTTCAACCCTTCTCCCCGCCCGCCGGCCCGCGCTAGATGAGGTCATGGCTTCCCCCAACACCTTCGCCGGCTCCCCCCTCGACCGCGCCGGCGACCTTCGCAACGATCCCGCCTGGCTGGCTGAGCAGGAGGCGAACCCGCAGGCGCGCGCGCTTGTGCTGTGGGAGGGCCGGCCGCTGCTGGGCGAGGACGGCGGCTTGGTGTGGCTGTCGTTGGCCCATGCGCGCGACATCGTTCCCGACCGCGACGTGTTCCTGGGGCTGGACGGCGAGGCGCCGGTCTTCGCCGTCGAGATCGAGGGCTCGGCCGATCCAGCGGAGGGGCCGCTGAAGGGCGCGGGCGCCTTTTCCGACCTGCGTTCGGCCGCCGCCGTCCTGGCGGGCGCCGAGGCGGCCATGGCGGGCGCGGCCAAGAGCCTGTTCGACTGGCGTCGCCGTCACGGCTTCTGCGCCGCCTGCGGGATCGAGAGCCGCACCGCCGCCGGAGGCTGGAAGCGCAAATGTCCCGCCTGCGGGACCGAGCACTTTCCCCGCGTCGATCCGGTCGTCATCATGCTGCCGGTCTTCAACGGCGGCCCCGAGCCCCTGTGCTTGCTCGGCCGCCAGGCGTCCTGGCCGGCGGGCCGGATGTCCGCCCTGGCCGGCTTCCTGGAGCCCGGCGAAAGCATCGAGGAGGCCTGCGCCCGCGAGGTGGCTGAAGAAGCCGGCCTGCGCGTCACGGCCGCCCGCTACCACTCCAGCCAGCCCTGGCCCTTTCCGTCCCAGCTGATGATCGGCCTGATCGCCGAGGTCGACAGCGACCAGGCCCGCCCCGACCAGACCGAGCTGGAAGCCGTCGCCTGGCTGACCCGAGACCAGGCTCGCGCGGTGCTGGCGGCGTCCCATCCCGACTACGCCGCGCCTCCGCCCTCCGCCATCGCGCACCGGCTGATCCACGCCTGGGTCGAGGGATTCGAGGCGTAAGCCGCGTACCCAACTCTCCCTCCCCGTCCGGCGAGGGTGGCTGAGCCGCAGGCGAAGCCGGGTGGGGGCGGCCAGGCGACCCATCGACGACCTGTCCGGCTTCAGGTCGGTGCGACCCTGCCGGGCCGCCCCCACCCGGTCGCTGACGCGACCACCCTCCCCGAACGGGGAGGGAGAGCCGATGCCCGCTCCCACTCTCCCCGTCACCCTCGGGCTTGTCCCGAGGGTCCAGACTCCCGGTCTTCGCCCGTTCGCACCGGGAGTCTGGATCCTCGCCACAAGGGCGAGGATGACGGGAATAGAGGGCGAGACCGCGCATCAGCGGCGGCAAAGAATAGCCGGAACAACCACCTAGCTCTTCCTCGCCCCGACTTCCCCGCCTGAGTTCAATTCCGTGACACCCTGCATCCGTCTCGTCGCACTGGAGGGCTCGCCTGGCCTGCGACCTTGCGAGCGACGGGAGCGGATGGAGCGGGAGCGGCGGGGTCACACCCGTCGCGCTGGTCTCGGGCATGGCTCGGGGCCGAGAGGGTCGAGGGGGATACTCGGCCGGTCCAGGGAGGATGCTCGCAGCGTCTCCTGCCCGCCGCAGGCTTATGGGGTTAGGCGATAAGACCGCCACCATCCTCCGCCCCGAGCTTGCAGCCAATCATCCGCGCGGGGCGTCAGCTTTCGTCGAAACGGTACACAACTACTCACATCCGGGCGAAGGCCCGGCGCCCCGCCCGCCCTCCAACCGGATGCGAAACCGCATCCGGCGCTTCAGCCTGCCTGCACGGCCGCCAGCGCCCGCGCGGCCTCCAGATCCGCAGGATTGTCCACCGACAGCGGCGCTTCACCAATCACGCGCGCCCAGATCTGCAGGCCCATCTCCATGGCCCGCAACTGCTCCAGCTTCTCGCGCGTCTCCAAGGGCGAAGGCGGCGCCGCGCAGAACCGCATCAGGGCCTCGCGCCGATAGCCATAGACCCCGACATGCCGCCAGACGGGTGCGTCGCCGAACAGGGTCGAGCGGGTGAAATACAGCGCCCGCCCCTGCCGCTCGCCCTCCGGCAGGGCCAGCACCGCCTTGACCACGTCGGGATTGGTCCGGTCCGACGGATCGGCCTCGGCCGCGACCAGGGTGGCGATGTCGCAGGACGGCTCGGCCTGCAGCAGTTCGGCGCAGGCCAGGGCGAAGCCGGGATCGGCGAAGGGCATGTCGCCCTGCACATTGATCACCGCGTCGTGGCGGCCGTCCGGATCCAGCGCCTGCAGCGCAGCCCGGATGCGGTCCGATCCGCTGGGCAGGCCGGGATCGGTCAGGATGGCCCGACCGCCGGCCGCCTCCACCGCCTCCACGATCTCCGGATCGCCCGCCGCCACCGCCACCGGCAGGCCCGAGGCCGCGGCCTGCGCCCACGCCCGCACGATCATCGGCCGCCCGCCGATGTCGGCCAGCGGCTTGTTCGGCAGTCGCGTCGCGGCCATTCGGGCGGGGATAAGGATCAGGGGATTCATGGCCGGGCGCCTCGTCTTCGACGCCATGGCCTCGACATGGGCGCCGGCGCGGTTGCGAAGGTGGCGCTAGCGTGCCAGACACGCCTAAGCAACACGCGCGATCATCGTCTGTCGCGCGGGGCTCAAAGGGATGGGGTGCGGCCACGGCATGAGCGGCGATCTGAAGTGGAATAAGATTTTCGGCGCAGGCCTGGGGACGGCCTTCGTCATCCTGCTCGTCCAGCAGGTGTCGGGCGCCATCTATCACACCGAGCCCCCTGAAAAGATGGGCTATTTCGTCGATGCGCCGGAAGAGGCCGCTGGCGGAGCCGAGGCCGAGCTGCCGCCGGACTGGGGCACGCTGCTGCCCGTCGCCGACGTCGCGGCCGGCGAGGCGGCCTTCGCCCGCTGCCAGGCCTGCCACAACATCCAGCAGGGCGGCGCCAACGGCATCGGCCCCAACCTGTTCGGCGTAGTCGGCGGCCCCGTCATGCATTCGGCGGGCTTTGCCTATTCGGACGCCATGGCCAAGCACAAGGCCGAGGCGCCGACCTGGGGCTATGACCAGCTCGACCAGTTCATCACCGCGCCGGGCCGCTATGTGCCGGGCACCAAGATGTCCTTTGCCGGCATCCGCGACACCCAGACGCGCATCAATTTGATCGCCTATCTGCGCTCGCAAGGGTCGGGCGGTTTCGCCGTTCCCGCGCCCGATCCGGCCCGTCAGCCGGGCGCGACCCCGGCCGAAGCCGCGGCCGCCGGCGACACGCCCGTCGCTCCCGGCGCCGGCGAAGCGGCCGCGCCGAACGGCGGTCAGGTTGGCGGCGCTCCGGACACGGGCGCTGCGGCCCAGCCGGAAAGCCAGACCTCCAACCCCGCGCCGTTGAGCTCGGAAGCCAACGCCACGGGCCTGGGCCAGAACAGCCCGCAGCGCTGAGGCGCCCAGGTCGGGAAAAATCAAGAGGCGGCTCTTCGGGGCCGCCTCTTTCGCATCAGGGCAGTCGACGAACGACCGGCGCCTCGAAACCGTCGGCGCGATAGCGGGCGTCGACCTCAGCCAGCGCCTCCGCCAGCACGACGCCGGCCCCGCTGCTGGCGTGAATTACGGTCTGCGCGTCCAGCAGAATCGCCGCGTGTCCGCCCCATGGCGAAACGCCGTCCGAGCGCCACACCACCAGATCGCCGCGCCGGGCCTCGCTCATCTGCAGCGCGGCGCCCAGCTCGGCCTGATCAACAGCAAAGCGCGGGCCGGGAAGACCGGCCGCATACAACGCCTGCTGCACCAGACCACTGCAGTCGAGCCCCTCCGCCGTCCGACCGCCTAACCGGAACGGCGCGCCGACAAAACGCTCGGCGCTTGCGGCCAGGTCACGCTCGAACGCAGCGAAGTCGCAAAGATCGGCGACCGCGACCCAGCCCAGACCTGCAACCTCGATCAGGCCGTCGCGGCGCCCCGCCCCGCGCACCAGGGCGTTCATCGGCAAGTTTGCAACCACCGCGCCGCCGGACGGACCTGAAAAGACGTCGGCGCTGGCGACCGCGACCCGGTGCGTCGGCGCCTCGGCCGGCGCCGCCAGCGTCCCGACCTGCACCCACCCGACCACGCCCGACCGCCGCGACCGACCCCAGGCCAGGGGTCCATGCCGCTCCAGCACGTCAAACAGCTCGCCGAACACTAGCTGGTCCACGACCTGCCCGTCCGGCCTGTCGCGGATGTCGACTGCCTGGGCGCCGCACGTCAGCGGCGTCGTCGCCGCATAGCGGTCTGCACGCACCAGCCCCTCCAGCGCCTGTTCGGCGAGGTCGGAGCGGGCCAGCAAGGCGCCCGGCGGCAAAAGGTCGAAGCGGTCGGTCAAGAACTCGCGGCCCAGAAAGGATTGAGCCGGCATCCTGCGCCGCGAAGCCGAAGCGGCCGTTAACGCCCTTCGCTTTTTTCGCCTAAACGATCCTGCAGATAGCGGAAGCAGGCCCGGATCGCCTGCGCTTCGCCGCCTTCAGGCCAGCCGGGCCGGCCGCGCGGGTTCCAGGCGAAGATGTCCATGTGCGCCCAGGCCCCGGTCTCCGGCGCGAACTGCTGCAGGAACAGGGCGGCCGTGACCGAGCCCGCCTGCGCCCATCCCGCCGGATCGTTGCGCAGGTCGGCGATGTCGGCCTCCAGCGCCCCGCGATAGCCGCCCCACAGCGGCATCCGCCACAGGGGATCGCGCACCGCCGCCGCCGCCTGCAGCAGCCCCGCCGCCAGCGCCTCGTCATCGGCAAAGAGCGGCGGCAGCTCCGGTCCCAGCGCGATCCGCGCCGCGCCGGTCAGCGTGGCGAAGTCCAGCGTCAGGTCCGGCCGATGCTCGCCGGCTCGCGTCAGGGCGTCGGCGAGGATGAGCCGCCCCTCGGCGTCCGTATTGCCGACCTCGACCGTCAGCCCCTTTCGCGTCCGCAGGATGTCGCCGGGCCGGAAGCTGTCGGCCGAGACGGCGTTCTCAACCGCCGCCACGATCACCACCAACCGCACGGGCAGATCGGCCTGCATGATCAGCCGGCCCAGCGCCAGGGCGTGCGCCGCCCCGCCCATGTCCTTTTTCATGTTGCGCATGCCGGCGGCCGGCTTGATGTCCAGCCCGCCGGTGTCGAACACCACCCCCTTGCCCACCAGCGCCACCAGCGGCAGCTCGGTCTGCTCCAACTTCCAGCCGATCTCGATCAGGCGCGGCTGGCGGTGCGGCGCGGCGGCGCGGCCCACGGCGTGAACCGCCGGATAGTTCGCCTCCAGCAGGGCCTCGCCCTCGGTCACCGTGATCTCGGCGCGAGCCTCCTCCGCAATCTCGCGCGCCACCGTCTCGATCTGCAGCGGCCCCATATCGGCGGCCGGCGTGTCCACCATCTCTCGCGCCAGGGCGCAGGCGGCCGCGATCCGCAGCACGGCCTCGACGTCCACGCCCTCCGGCGCCGCCAGCCGCGCCCGCCCCCGCTCGGGCCGCGCCTTGTAGCGGTCGAACAAATAGGACCCGAGCGCGAACGCCAGCGCCGCCTGCGCCGCCTCCTCGCCCTCCACGTTCTCCAGGCGCCAAACGCCGGCCGGCAGGCGCGCCGCCAAGGCGCGCGTCGACATCGGATCGAAGCGCTCGCCCGCGCCGAACAGCGCCTGCCCGACCCCGCCGTCCGCGCCCGGCGTCAGCAGCAGCTGTCCCGCCTTGCCGGTGAAATCCTGAGCGGCGGCCCAGGCCACGACGCCGTCCGGCAGCGCCTCGCCGGGCCGAACGATCCGAACGGCGCGGACGCCTTCGCCCGCCTCTGCGGCGGAGATCAGGACTGCGGCATGAACAGCGGACATGGGCGTGACCTCATTCGGGCGCGGGCGGCGCCAGTTAACCAAGAGTTGACGCGGACAGGCGACCCTTTGCGCCTCACCAAGGCTCGTCCGGACCTCTTCCATGTCGCGCATGCCCGTCGTCATCGCAACCACTGCGGCCCTGCTCCTGGGCGTCGTGGGTCCGGCATCGGCCGCCGATCCCAACGCACCGGCCAAGGCGTCGCCCGAGGTCCGCGCCACCTATGACCGAATGGACGCCCTGTCGCGCTCAGTCTTCTGGGCCAACGAACAGCAGGTCGATCCGAACGATCCCGTGGCGGGCGTGAAGCTGTCGCAGGCGCTGCGCGAAATGGGCAAGTATGATCAGGCGGCGCAGGCGGCCGAGGCGACGCTGACGGTACAGCCGAACAACCTGGACGCCATGCTGGCGCTCGGCCGCGCGCACATCGCGCGGGGTCAGGCCTTCTACGGCGTCGCGCCGCTGGAGCGGGCGCGCGATGCCGCGCCGCGCGACTGGCGGCCGCTGTCGCTGCTGGGCGTGGCCTATCAGCAGGTCCGCCGCTTCGACGACGCCCGCGCCGCCTGGAACCAGGCCCTGACCCTGTCGCCGAACAATCCCGACGTCCTGAGCAACGCCGCCATGGCCGCCATGGCCGAGGGTGATGCGGCCGGCGCCGAGGCTCTGCTGCGCCGCGCCGCCAACCAGCCGACCGCCACCATCCAGGTGCGCCAGAACCTCGCCATCGCCCTGGGCCTTCAGGGCAAGACCGGCGAGGCCGAAGCCATCCTGCGCCGCGACCTGCCGCCGGAGCAGGCCGAGCGCAATCTGGCTTGGCTCAGGAACCGCGCGAACTCTGCCTCGGCGCAAGCCGCCGCCACAAGCCCGGACGCCGCCCGCACCTGGAGCTCGCTGGGGGGCTGACGCTTCCCGCGCCGCCGGCGCCGTCCTATCTTGCTCCCATGATCGACGATCTCTACAGCGCCCGCATCCTGTCGCTGGCGGCCAATCTGCCGCACAGCGGGCGACTGCCGGCGCCTGACGGCACGGGCGAGCGGACAGCCAAGCTGTGCGGCTCCAAGGCCATCGTCGATGTGACGCTGGACGCGGACGGCCATATCGTCGACTTCGCCCAGGATGTGCGCGCCTGCGCGCTCGGCCAGGCGGCGGCCGGCGTGGTGGGCGAGCACGCCATCGGCGCCTCGCGCGACGAAATCGCCTCCGCCCGGGACGCCCTGCTGGCCATGCTGAAGTCCGGCGGCCAAGGTCCGGATGGCCGCTTCGAAGGTTTGCGCGTGCTCAAGCCCGTCGCCGACTATCCGGCCCGCCACGCCTCGACCGCCGTGGCCATCGAAGCAACGCTGGAGGCTGTGGATACGGCGCTTCTCGCCCGAACTCGTCTCGCCGGAGCGGCCTGACAGAAGGCGTCTTGGTTGATCCCCCGGGCCTCACGGGGGATAAGCGCGGCGAACCGCAAGTCAGCTTGTCTCCGGCGAAGAGGCGCGATGTCTCTCTATGAACGCGGCGTCCGCGCGGCCCACCGGGGCTACAAGCTGACGCTGTCCCCCTGGTTCGGCCAGTCGTGCCGCTTCCTTCCGACCTGCTCGGATTACGGGCGCGACGCCCTGATCCGGCATGGACCGGTCAAGGGGGGATGGCTCACCGCGCGCAGGCTCTGTAAATGCCACCCCTTCGGCGGCTCGGGCTACGACCCCGTTCCGCCCGCCCAGCATAGGGCTGAGAAGACGAAACCATGATCGACCTGAAATTTCCCGACGGCGCCGTGCGCCAGTATCCGGCCGGCTCCACCGCCCGCGACGTGGCCCAGTCCATCTCGCCCTCTCTGGCCAAGAAGGCCGTGTTGGCCGAGCTGAACGGCCAGCAGCGCGACATGGGCCGGGTGCTGGAGACGGGCGGCGACTTCCGCCTGATCATGCGCGACGACCCGGAAGCGCTCTACACCATCCGCCACGACACCGCCCACGTGCTGGCCGAGGCCGTTCAGACGCTGTTTCCGGGCACCCAGGTCACTATCGGCCCGGCCATCGAGGACGGCTTCTATTACGACTTCGCCCGCGACGAGCCGTTCTCGACCGACGACTTCGCCGCCATCGAAAAAGAGATGGGCCGCATCATCGACCGCGACGCCAAGTTCGAGCGCGAGGTCTGGGACCGCGACGAGGCCATCGCGTTCTTCGCCGCACGGGGCGAGCGGTTCAAGGCCGAGCTGATCAGCGACCTGCCCGCCGACGAGACCATCACCATCTACCGCCAGGGCGAGTGGCTGGACCTGTGCCGGGGCCCGCACTTCCCCTCGACCCGCCACGTCGGCAAGGCCTTCAAGCTGACCAAGCTGGCCGGCGCCTACTGGCGCGGCGACAGCTCGCGCGATCAGCTTCAGCGCATCTACGGCACCGCCTGGGCGACCAAGGAGGACCTCGACGCCTATCTGAAGCGCATCGAGGAGGCGGAAAAGCGCGACCACCGGAAGCTGGGCCGGGCCATGGAGCTCTTCCACATGCAGGAAGAGGGCCGCGGCATGGTCTTCTGGCACCCCAAGGGATGGGTGCTGTGGCAGGTGCTGGAGGCCTATATGCGCCGCCGGCTGACGGCCGCCGGCTATGTCGAGGTCAAGACGCCCCAGGTGCTGGACCGCAAATTCTGGGAGGCGTCCGGCCACTGGGACAAGTACCGGCCCAACATGTTCGTCTGCGAAACGGTGGAGGGTGAAACCCTCAGCCTCAAGCCGATGAACTGCCCCGGACACGTGCAGATCTTCGACCATGGCCAGCGCTCCTATCGCGAGCTGCCGCTGCGTATGGCCGAGTTCGGCGCCTGCCACCGCTATGAGCCGTCGGGCTCGCTGCACGGCCTGATGCGGGTGCGCGGCTTCACCCAGGACGACGCCCACATCTTCTGCCGCGAGGACCAGATCGTCGAGGAGACGGCCGCCTTCATCAAGCTGGCCCGCAGCGTCCACGCCGACCTTGGCATGGAGACGGCCTATATCAGCCTGGGCACCCGCCCTGAGAACCGCGCCGGCACCGACGAGTTCTGGGACAAGGCCGAGTCCCTGATGGCCGAGGCGGCCCGCGCCGCCGGGACCGAGCCGGTCGTCACCGAAGGCGACGGCGCCTTCTATGCACCCAAGCTGGACTTCATCGTCAAGGACGCCATCGGCCGCGAATGGACCTGCGGCACGATCCAGCTGGACTATGTGCTGCCCGAACGCCTGGACGCCACCTACATCGCCGAGGACGGCCAGAAGCATCGTCCGGTCATGCTGCACCGCGCCATCCTGGGGTCGTTCGAGCGCTTCATCGGCATCATGATCGAGAACTACGCCGGCGCCTTCCCCTTGTGGCTGGCGCCGGTGCAGGCGGTGGTGGCGACCATCACCTCGGACGCCGACGACTACGCCCGCGAGGTCCAGGCCCGCTTCAAGGCCGCTGGCCTGCGTACCGAAATCGACCTGCGCAACGAAAAGGTGGGCTACAAGGTGCGCGAGCACTCGGTCGGCAAGGTGCCGGTCATCGCCGTGGTCGGCCGAAACGAAGCCGCCGAAGGCCAGGTCGCGATCCGCAGGCTCGGCTCACAGGCCCAGACGGTGGTCACGGTCGAGGAGGCCATCCGCATCCTGACCGAGGAAGCCACCCCGCCGGACTTGCGCTGAACGGGGGTGAAGACGGGCTTTGTCCCGTCTTCACCGTATCTTAGGTCATCGAGCGGCAGTCTCTTTCGGAAGTTCCGAAGGAGCGGCGATGACGCACTCCCTGCAATCCGCAAGCTCCTCATCGACGCTGACCAAGCGCACGACGCTTCAGCGGCTGATCGCGGCCGGCAATCTGCGCTACTGGATCATCGTCAGCTGGGCGGTGGCGCTCGCGACCACGGCGCCTCCGGCGATGGCCTTGGGGTGGATGATCGTGGCTCTGGCCTCCGGCCTCGCCCGCACCGTGGTGGAGACGCGCATCACCCTCAGCGATCCGGTTCGGCACGCGCGCCTGAAGCTGTTTACCGCCTTTGTCTCATGCGCGGCCTGGGCCGCGGCGCCGGTGATCGCCTTCACCTATGGCGAACTGTTCGGTGACGCGCTGGCTGTGGGCCTGCTTGTCGCCGGCTACACCCTGGTCTTCACCCAGATGCGCGCGGCGCCAAGGGAGGCGCTGATCGTCTCGGCGCCCTATTCCGCGGTCACGGCCCTGCTGATCGCCAGCCAGTGGGGCACCCAGGCCTTCTGGGTGCTCGCGGCGATCGTCCCCGTCATGGGCCTGTCGCTGCTGATCAAGGTCGTCGTCACCCAGATGAAGGACGACGAACTGACGGCGGTGAACGCCCGCCAGGCCTCGCTGATCGCCGAGCTTCAGGCCGCCCGCGACAGGGCCGACGCCGCCAGCGCCGCCAAGTCCAACTTCCTGGGCGTGATCTCGCACGAACTGCGCACGCCGATGAACGGCGTCCTGGGGGCAGCCCAGTTGCTGGAGTTCACCGAACTGACGGAGCGGCAAAAGGAGTATGTCGGCGTGATCCGCGCCTCTGGCGACGGCCTCATGGTGCTGTTGAACGACATCCTGGACCTGACCAAGATCGAGGCCGGCCGCATGGACCTCGCCCCCGCCGACGTCGACATGTCGGACCTCACGCCGCGCCTGATCGGCCCCTTCAAGGCCCAGGCCGAGGCCAAGGGCCTCGCCTTCGAGACGACCGTCGCCGGCGAGATGCCGGACCGCCTCAGGCTCGATCCGCTGCGTCTGGCGCAGATCGCGCACAACCTCCTGGGCAACGCCATCAAGTTCACCCCCCAGGGCGTCGTGCGCTTCAGCCTGACCGGCGAACGGCTGTCGGACAGCCGGGCGCGCCTGACCCTGGCCGTGGCCGACAGCGGCATCGGCATCGCCGCCTCCGACGTCGAGCGCCTGTTCCAGCCCTTCACCCAAGTGGACGGCTCCTCCACCCGGCGCTTCGGCGGCACCGGCCTGGGTCTGAGCATATGCCAGCGGTTCGCCGGCATGATGGGCGGGGAGATCACGGTCACCTCGCAACCCGACCAAGGCTCGGTCTTCGGCCTGTCGATCGAGGTCGAGGCGCTGGCCTGGCCCGCTGTCCGGCTGCAGAGCCAAGCCGCCTGACCGCGGACGCGCCTAAAGCCCCAGCGGCCCAATCAGCCAGGTCAGCCAGATTCCGAGCGCCAGCCCCGGACCGAAGGGCATGCGATCGCTCCCCGAGGCCGACCGCCGCACGATCAGCCGCGCAGCCACGAGGCTGAAGCCCAGGGCGCAGGCCCAGAGCAGCACGCTGGGAAGCCCCTGCCATCCGACCCAGGCGCCGGCTCCGGCGAAAAGGAAGGGGTCGCCGTCGCCCAGGCCGTCGCGTCCCCGCGCCAGCCGATAGCCCCAGGCGACCAGCCACAGCGCCGCAAAGCCGACGCCGGCGCTCAGCACCCCGTGCCACCCCTGCCCCAGCAGCACGGAGGCGGCCAGTCCCGTGCCGATCAACGGCAGCGTCAGCACGTCCGGCAGCAGCATGTGCTCGGCGTCGATCACCGCGATCAGCAGGAGCTGCCATCCCAGCACCGCCGTGATCGCCGCCATGGTCCAGTCGCCGAACGCCAGCCCCGCCCAGCCGCCGATCAGACCCGCCGCCGCCTCCACCGCCGGATAGCGGGCGGAGATGCGGACGCCGCATCGCGCGCAGCGCGCCCTGAGCGCCAGCCAACTGAAGACCGGAACCAGCTCCCAAGGCCGCAGCCGACGTTCGCAGCTCATGCAGTGCGACGGCCTGGACACCACATCCACGCCCTGCGGCAATCTCACGCTGACCACGGCCAGGAAGCTGCCGACGATCAGCCCCAGCCCGCCGAGCACCACAGCCGTGATCGCCGGCGTCGTCATGGCAAGGTCAGTCGCGCAGCAACTCGTTCACGCCTGTCTTGGCTCGGGTCTGAGCGTCCACGCGCTTGACGATCACCGCGCAGTACAGCGACGGTCCGCCGTTCGCATCCGGCAAGGCTCCGGGCACGACCACCGAATAGGCCGGCACCTCGCCCCGGAACACCTCGCCCGTCGCACGGTCCACGATCCTGGTCGAGGCCGACAGATAGACGCCCATGGCCAGCACCGCGCCCTCGCGCACGATCACGCCTTCGGCCACCTCGGCGCGCGCGCCGATGAAGCAGCCGTCCTCGATGATGGTGGGATTGGCCTGGAGCGGCTCCAGCACGCCGCCGATGCCCGCGCCGCCCGACAGGTGCACGTTCTTGCCGATCTGCGCGCATGAGCCGACGGTCGCCCAGGCGTCCACCATCGAGCCCTCATCGACATAGGCGCCGATGTTGACGAAGGACGGCATCAGCACGACGTTCCTGGCCACAAAGGCGCCCTGCCGAACGATCGCGCCGGGGACTGAGCGGAAGCCCGCCGCCTGATAGTCCGACGCCGTCCAGTCGCCGAACTTGTTGGGCACCTTGTCGAAGAAGGGTCCGACGCCGGGCGCCGCGCTGGCCGCGCCCCAATCGCCGGCGCGCATCACCACATTGTCGTTCAGCCGAAACGACAGCAGCACCGCCTTTTTCAGCCACTGGTGCGTTGTCCAGGCGCCATCGGCTCCACGCGAGGCCACCCGCGCCTGCCCGGAATCCAGCAGCGCCAGCGCCCGCTCCACCGCCTGGCGCGTCTCGCCCCGCGTCGATGGCGACAGGTCGGCCCGCCCCTCCCAGGCGGCTTCGATCACGGATTCGAGTTGGGCGGCTTCGCTCATGCGGCGGCGTCCTTGAACGACAGAGAGAGGAGAAAATTCAGCAGATCCGGCGCCTGATGATCGATATGCGGCCCCAGCGGCTTTCCATGACCGTCGCCGATCAGGACCGTGCGCATGCCCATCGCCTTGGCCGGTTCCAGGTTTTTCGGCGTATCTTCAAAGAAGACAGCCCTATGCGTGTCCAGCCCAAAGCGCTCGCACATCCGACGAAAGGTGGCGGGCGCGGGCTTGGGCGTCAGATCGGCATCCTCAATGGCGAACACGTCATCGAAGCAGTCGGCCACGCCCAGCCGATCCAGCACCCGACCCGCATACTCGCGCGCGCCGTTGGTGAAGACAAAGCACTGGCCCGGCAGCCGCTTCAGCACTTCGGCCAACCGCGGGTTCGGCTCCAGTCCATCCAGCGGCACATCGTGCACCTCATGGAGGAACCGCTCCGTATCGACCGCATAGTTCGCCATCAACCCCGCCAAGGTCGTGCCGTGCTCGTCCAGAAACTGCCGCTGCAACACCGCCGCTTCTTCAGGCGCAAGGCCTACAGCCTCGACCACGAACGCGTTGATCCGCTTCTGCACCAGCCCCATCAGCCCCTGCTCGGGCGGATAAAGCGTGTCGTCCATGTCGAACACCCAGAAGCGAACGTCCGACAGATCGGGCGCGGCGACCATCACCCGGCCGTCACCAGGGTGCCGGCGCCGTATTCGCTGAACAGTTCGACCAGCATGGCGTGCGGACGGCGTCCGTCCAGGATCACCACCGCCTCGACGCCCGCGCGCACCGCGGCCATCGCCGTCTCCAGCTTGGGGATCATGCCGCCGGTCGCCACGCCATCGTCGATCAGCCCTTGCGCCTCTTCCAGCGTCATCTGGCGGATGATCTCGCCGTCAGCGCCCTTCACGCCCGGCACGTCGGTCAGCAGCAGCATCCGCTTGGCGCCCAGCGACCCGGCCACGGCGCCCGCCACGGTATCGGCGTTGACGTTATAGGTCTGGCCGTCCTCGGCCACCCCGATGGGGGCGATGACCGGCACCCAGTCCTCGGTCTCCGAGGCGATCAGGCCCTTGATCAGCTTGGGGTCGACCTTGGTCGGTTCGCCGACGAAGCCCAGGTCGACCTCGTGCTCGATCATGCTGTCGGGGTCGCGCTTGGTGCGGCGGGTCTTCTCGACCGTCAGCAGGCCGGCGTCCTTGCCCGACAGGCCCACGCCGCGCACGTCGGCCTCCTTGCCGGCCATGGTGATCCAGTGGGCGATCTCCTTGTTCACGGCGCCGGACAGGACCATTTCGGCCACCTCCATCGTCGCCGGATCGGTGACCCTCAGCCCATCGACGAAGGCGGACTTCACCCCCGCCTTGTCCAGCATGGCGCTGATCTGCGGCCCGCCGCCGTGCACCACGACCGGGTTCACCCCCATCAGCTTGAGCAGCACCACATCCGCGGCGAACTGCTTGGCCACCGCGCTCTCGCCCATGGCGTGGCCGCCATATTTGATGACCACGGTCTCGCGATCATAGACCTGGATATAGGGCAGCGCCTCGGCGAGCGTCTTCGCCGTCTCCCAGCTGCGTTCCTCGGACTGGCGTTCGGTTTCATTCATCACGCGCGCGTGATAGCGGGGGATGGGGGTGAAGTCACGACCTCAGTCTGTGATCAGGCCCGCGTCTGTATCGTCAATCTCGAAACGCCGCCTCTGACCGTCGATCTGGTCGAGAAACTCGCGGGTTTCGCTCCCGCGCGCGAAGGCGGTGAGCGTTGCGAAGACCTCCAGGGCTGGAGGATGGTCATTGCCGGAGTCTTCGCGGTGATGCTGAAGGTCGGGCGAAAGGAAACCTAAAATACGATCAGCGACGCTCGGGTCGTCGAGGGCGAAATCGATCGATGCTAGGTTTTCGATTTTGGCCAGTTGAGTCCGCCAATCGGAGAGGAAATCAGACCACCTAATCCAGGCGCGGGCCTGCCCCCTGGTGAAGCGTTCGGCATCTAGCACGTGCCTTAGCCACAATCTTGCAGCATCGGCAGGCGAGATGCCGTTGCGGAACTCCAAGGACGCTTGCACCTGAGCCGGGTGTCGAAAGATAAGAATCGCGAGCGGGTCGTAGCCCGAACGCTGAAGCACCTCTCTCCAGAACGGATAAAGGCGGCATATGCGTGGATATTTCAGAACAAGAGTTTGGGCTTGCCCGAACTCGGATTCGAGGACATCGCGGCCCTCATCAACGAAGGGAACAGCAAGCCGTTCGGAGAAAGGGCGTGAATCAGACCAAGCAGAACCGTAGGACGCCAAGATTCTATCGTTGAGATTCATCGCCGATAACGTCGTCGAGCACGACCACCGGTGCGCGCTGAACTGACGCGCCGTTGTCCCTAAAGCTGTCTTCCAGCTCTGCGTAAGGAAGCGTCCAAGTCCCACCGGGATTGCCGAGGTCCAGATTCCAACCGATGAAAATCTCGCCCGGAGCTTCGCCGACCGCAGCGTTGACCAACGTCGCCCTGTCGGAAAGCCGTTATCGTAAAACGTTCGCGACAGGGCCTCAAACGTGTCCTTTCGAGGTTCGAAGGAGAATATACGCCCTTCCGGACCGACCCGCTTGGCCGCATTGGCGAAAAACCATCCGATGTTCGCCCCCACGTCCACGAACGTCATTCCAGTCTTGACCAGGCCACGGATAAACTTGGTCTCGAGCGGCTCAAAACCGCCGCTCACGCAATGGCGAGAACCCCCAGATCTCCGAGATCGGCCCACAACAGGAGGTCAGCCACTTCCACCCGAGCCCAGGTCGAAGGCGGATAGTTAGGTCTGAGCTTCTCTCCGCTATGGATTGAGCGGAACTCTTCGCTCGCGGAGAACCGAGCGAGAATATCCTTCAGTTCGTCTTCTTCCTCCGGCTGGCATGAGGACAGTTCAAACTCTGCGGCGGCGGCGACATCAGGTTCGCGACGAAGAAGGCCGCGATAGGCGGCGCGCGTCAGAGCTTCCTTTGCGAGTTGAAAAGCTTCCGACATGGCGACGCTCCATTCTACCGCCCCGGTCACGGAGCTTCGCAAGCCGGAATGCCATGAAATCCGAGGCCGACAAAGGGTCGTTCACCGGAGGTAGTTATGCCTCGACTTGCCGCCTCGGGCTCGTTAAGGAACGTCAAAATCAGCAACAACCAATGATATTTCGGCTCATCATGATCGAGCGTTTCCGTGCCTACTCCCTCAGAAAATCCGCGATGCGGTCAGGTAAGGCGCAGCGCTGGAATAAAGCGATCGAGCGCTATGAAGCTCTGGTTAAGACAGGAGTTGTCCGTCCCTCCGACGGCGTTCGCCATGCCCAGGCGCTCGAGGCGGTCGGTCTTATAGATGCCGCGGCGCAAGTTCACAGGGACAACGTCGGGCGCTTTCCCCTCGAGCCGAATGTCCATCGCCAGACAGGCCTGTTTCTGCTGAGGCAGCACAGAGAGGCGGAGGCGGCGTTGAGCTTGGCGAAGGCTCTTGTGTTGGCGCCTACGGACGACGTGCTGAAAGCGGATATCGATCGCGTGGGGATCGCAGACGATCGTGTCGGCGCCGTCGCCCTTGCCGCCTTTTACGCATCGCCAGCGCCTCAGCCTCCACGGCCTGGCCCGCTGAAGCGGTTCTTCGCGCGTCGTGCGGCCGCACGGGCGAAGATGCTGCGTCAGTCCGGGGATTGGACGAAAGCGTTGGCGGCGCAGAGGACGATCCTGACGAACAATCCCGGAAATGCATCGGCGCAAACCCGACTGGGGCATGTTCTGAAGGAGCTTGGGGACGTTAAAAACGCTGAGACGGCGTATTGGAAGGGAGTGGCGCTGGCGCCCAAGCACGCGGACAGTTACCTGCAACTCGGCCATGGCCTCAAGCTCGCTCATGGGCCAAAAGCCGCCCTGCCTGCCTATCTTCTGGCCCAGCGCCTTCAGCCAAGTCATGCCGAGGCCGGTGAGGGGGTCAAGCAAGGCGGGCTATCGGATCACGACGCCACCAGATTCTCCGACCTGTTAGCCACAGCCGATCTCGAGGCGATCCTCGGCTTCACCGAGACGTCTAGGTCACCCGAGACCCACCCCCCTGAAAACCGCAAGGTCGTGCCGGTCTTTCGGCGTCCTCGGCCACGCGCTATCGATGTGCGGGCGGCGGCCATCGCGGGGGACATCGCGCGGACCGTTGGGGTAAACCTATGAAAATCGTCATCGATCTCCAGGCCTGCCAGAACGGCAGCCATGGCCGAGGCATTGGCCGCTATGCGATGTCCATGGCCCGTGCGCTGGTGCGCAACGGGCGAGACCGTCACAGCTTCCGGATCCTGCTCTCCGATCGGTTTCCCGCGCGCGTTGATCCGGTCCGCGCCGCCTTTTCCGATCTACTGGAGCCGCACGAGATCGTCGTCGGCGCCGTTCCGCCACGCGTGGAAAGCGCTGATATGCATCTCGCCTGGCGCACCCGTGCGGCCGAAGTGGCCTGGGGCGACTTCATCGCCGGCTTCCAGCCCGACGCCTATTTTACGCCGAGCCTGTTCGAGGGCTTCTGGGAAGACGCGGTGACCTCGATCGAGCCGGCCTCCCACATTCGCGCCGCGACGATCCACGACCTCATCCCGCTGGCCGATCCCGACTTCTATCTGGTCGGCGAAGGCAACAGGCGCGCCTATGCTCGCAAGATCAACGCCTTGAGGCGCTGCGACTTCCTGTTCTCGGTGTCCGAATTCTCGAAACAGGACGCGGTCGAGCGCCTGGGCATCGATCCAAAGAAAATCTTCGTCATGCCGCTAGGCGTCGAGGACGAATTCAGCCCCGGGGAAGTACCGGACGAACGGCGGGAGGAGCTCCTGCGGCGGCACAGGCTGAAGGGGCGGTTCGTCATCAACACCAGCCCCTTTGAGGCCAGGAAAAACATCCCCGGCCTGATAGCGGGCTTCGCCAGCGTGCCAGCCGACGTCCGGGCGAACACCCAGTTGATCATCGCCGGCAAGATGAGCGAGCATGACCGCAACGAAATAGCCGCGATCACGGCCGCCGAAGGGCTGGCTAAGACCGACGTCGTTCTCCCGGGCTTCGTGCCGGACGAGGATCTGATCGATCTCTATCGCCTGTGCGAGGTCATGGTCTTCCCGCCGTTCAGCGAAGGCTTCGGCCTGCCGCCGCTGGAAGCCATGGCTTGCGGAGCGGCCGTCCTCGCCTCCTCGGCCACCAGCGTTCCTGAGGTGGTGGGGCGCAAGGACGTCCTGTTCGACCCGACCGACGCCGGGGATATCGGCCGTGCCATCGCACGCGTTCTGGGTGATCCCGCCTATCGCGACGAACTGCGTGCGTTCGGACCCAGGCAGGCCGCGACGTTCTCGTGGGATCGGTCGGCCCAATCGATACTGAAGGTTCTGGAAGGCGCGCCGCGCCACGGTGTGGCCGAGACGCCGCCGGCCGCGCCAGCGCGGCCGGCGGTCAAATTGGCCGTGGTGGCGACGGGCGGCATACCCCACAGCCGTGAAAGCTTGCTGGTCAAGGACTATGTCCGCCGCCTATCGGCAGCCTATGATGTGACCCTTTTCCAGCTCGATGGCGACCTGGGCCACGATGTCTCCATCCCGCTGGAACGGCGAAGCCTGGACGACTTCATTATCCACGGTGGCGGCTTCGACAGAGCGCTCTACATCCTCAACAGCAGTCGGACCGACATCGCTCTGCCGATCATGGCGGCGCGTCCGGGCGCCCTGATCCTGTACGAACAGGCGGCGCCGGTCGATCCACGCAGCATGTGCGACAGCCAGGTAGCCGATCAGCGCGCCAGCGGCGGTCTGAACGCCGCGCCGAACCCTCAGAGGCTGGAAGAGACGGCCTGGAAGAAGGGCGCCGCAGCGGCGGCCCTTGCCCACGGGCTGGCCGTTGAAGGCGATTCCATCCTGGCCGGCCGCGCCGGCGTGGCGACCGTGACGCCGAGGCTTCACCGCCTGCCTGCCCCGACCACGATCGACTTCCGGCGGGCGCGAGGAATTCCACTCGATGTGGAGCTCTGGGCGGCCTTCGCTGCGGATGACGAAGGCGCCCGGCATATCCTGCAGACGTTCCGCCAGCATCGCCCGGCGGCCCGGGACAAGGTGTGGCTGGCGCTCGTCCCGGCCCACAGCACCATGAAGGAGGGGCATCTCCAGGGGCGCGTCTATGTCATGCCCAACGGGTTCACAGAGCCGTACGCCGAACTGATGAGCGCTGCCTCCGCCGTCCTGATCGACGAACAATTGCCGGCCTCATCGCGTCGCCGGCTCGAAGACGATGCGCGCGCTTTCGGTCTTTCGCTCCTGTCGGCGGACCTGAGCGCAAGCCGGAGGGGGGGAGACGCGGGCGCCGAGGCCGCGGCAGGCGGCTTCCACGGCTGGCCTCCGGCCGAGGACGCAGCCTTCCTCGCGGCGATCGAGTCCATGCTGGAACAGACGCCGCCTCCGCTGGCGGCTTCGCCTTCAATGCTCGATCGAATTCCCGCTATGGCCGGCGACCGCCGCCCGGAACCGCAGGACATCCGGGATCTTGGCGCGGCGTTGGCGCGGAACGCCGAGTTTGGCTTGCCTGGACGCATTCTGATCGACGTGACCGCGCCGCTTCGCGAGACCGCCGCCGGGCTTTCCGGCCCGACGCGGCGCTTTCTCAGGGCGCTGCTGTCCACGGAGCAGGATGTGCAGCTCGTCGCCACCGACGGAGAGGCCTATTTCACCGCCGGCGGCTTCATGAGCGTGCTGCTGGGGATCACCACCTTCCACGACGAGGCCCTGAGCTTCAGGGCCGATGACGTTCTGGTGGGCGTCGATCTTCTCGACGGCGCGACGGACGCCGAGTCGTTCGACGCGGGCGCCCGGCGTGTCCGCGTGCAGGTCGCCGACCTCGTCTTCGACCGCCCCGATCTGAGCTCCCTGGCCGCTGCGGCTCTGATCGAAGCCGTCGATAACGAACGATCCGGCGCCCCCGCGAAGGCCGCCACCGCCGGACCGCTCCAACGAAGCGTGGTGGAAGGCGCGGTTCATATCCGTCTGCACGCCCCCACATCCCGTGCCAAGACCGCCAGCCTTGGCCCGGCGGTCGCCGCCCTGGCCAAGGCCGCGTTGGCGCCCCCGCCCCGCGCAGACAGCCGCCTGGACACCTCCTTCACCGTTCAGGGGCATGTCTGGGGAACCTACAGCCTGGCGATCGTCAATCGCCGGATCGCCGGGGTCTTGAGCGAAGCCTATCCGGGCCGCGTCGATTTCGCGCCTGTCGAGACGGTCCCCGTGACTGATCTGACCGCGGTTCCGGACCCTGACCGTCCTCTCATCCAGTCGCTGCTGAAGCCCGCCCGCCGAGCAAAGGTCCACGCCACCGTCAGCCAACACTATCCGATCCAGCCGCCGCTCAGCCGTACCGAGGTCGGCATGGCGCTGGTGGCGTGGGAGGAGAGCCATCTGCCGCCGACCATGATCGATGCGCTGAACGGGGCCTTCGACGGCGCCTTGGCGCAGGTGCGGACCGTTCAGAAGGCCTTGATCGATTCCGGCGTCTGGATTCCGTCGGTCCTGACCGGCCTGCCGGCCGAGATCGGCGACTATGAGGGCGCCTGCCGGCGCAAGGGTCCAGCCCGGACCTTCCTGCATGTCTCTTCGTGTTTTCCGCGCAAGGGGGTGGACGTCCTCCTAGAGGCGTGGGGCCGGGCGTTCACCGCGAAGGACCGGGTCAAACTGGTCATCAAGACCTTCCCCAATCCGCACAACGATGTGCAGGAGCGGGTTTGGGAACTGTCGCGACGCTATCCGGCGATGGCGCCAATTCAAATCCTGAACCGGGACATGGAGCGTGACGAACTGATCGACCTGTTCCGGGACGCGGACGTCATGGTTTTGCCGACCCGAGGGGAAGGCTACAATCTGCCCGCACTGGAGGCCATGGCGGCCGGCCTTCCGCTGATCGTGACCGGCCATGGCGGTCATCGCGACTTCTGCAGCCCCGCCGAGGCCCGTCTGCTCGATTACGACTTCGCGCTGTCGGCCAGTCATGTGCGAGAGACCGTCTCCTACTGGGCGGATCCTTCGGTGGACGATCTGGTCGAAGCGCTGCGTGAACAGATCCGGCCGGACCAGCAATCAGCCATCGAGGCCCGCCGCCGCCGCGCCCTGGCCAGCGCCCGCAAGGCCGTCGATCCCCGTCGCTGGAGCCGGACCGTCGCCGACTTCGCCCAGTCTCTGGCGGGGCCTGTGGAGCGCGGGCCGGTCCGCACCAGCTGGGTGTCCACTTGGGCGATTCGCTGCGGCATTGCTGAGTACTCTCGCTTCCTGATCGAGCAGGCGTCGCCCGAGTGGCGCGAGGTATTGGAGGTGGTGGCCGACGATCGGACCGACGCGGAACCCGATTTGACCACCCACCGACTGGGCTGGAGCATGGGATGGGATTATTCATCGGAGCGGTTGCTAGAGGACATCAGTCGCGCCGATCCCGAAGCCGTCGTCATACAGCATCAGGACGGCCTGATCTTTTGGCGCGGCCTGGCGGAGTTGGCGAATGACCCCCGCATGGCGGCGCGCGTCACCGTCGTCACCCTGCACACGGTGCGCAGCCTAGACGCGCTCCCCGAGGACGAGCGTCGACACGTGGTCGAGTCGCTGGGCCGCTTTGATCGCATTCTCGTGCACACCGTCGGCGACCTGAACGACCTCAAACGTCATGGGCTGATCGACAATGTCGCTCTGTTCCCGCATGGCGCCATCCGGCCCAGCACGCCCGCGCCGGCGGTTCGCGCCCTGAGCGCGGGCTCGAATCCGGTGATCGGCTGTCACGGCTTCTTCTTCGACCACAAGCGCATCGACCATTTGATCCGCGCCGCCGCCAAGCTGAAGCCGCAATGGCCGGGGCTCCGCCTGAGACTGGTCAACGCCCAGTTCCCCAGCCCTATCTCGGCCAGCGCTATCGCCCAGGCCAAGGCGGTCGCAGCCGAGACTGGCATGGAGGGCTCCATCGACTGGCACACCGATTTCCTGCCGGTCGAGGACATTCAGGCCCTGTTGGCAGGATGCGATCTGCTGGTTCTGCCTTACGACGAGACCGGCGATTCCGTCAGCGGCGCCGTCCGCGTCGCCATGAGCAGCCAGGTCGCGACACTGACCACGCCGGTCAAGATTTTCTCCGACCTGGGCGACGCCGTCGCCTCAGTTCCGACCAATGAGCCTGAAAAACTGGCCGAAGCGATCAAGGCCCTCCTGGAGTCGCCGGAGGACCGTTCGGAGCACCAGAAGCGGATGCAGGCGTGGCTGGAGATGCACGACTGGAAGCGCATGAGCGCCAACCTGGAAGGCATTGTGAAGGCCTTGGCTTACGCACGCCGTCGCGAGGTTCGGCAGTCGGCGGAGGAGATGTCCGTGGTGGCAGCGGAGTGACAAGGGAACCCTTTGGGTTTGTTCAAATTAGAAGATGAGGAAGCAGTCGCCCTTGGATCATTGTCCGAGCACCTGGCGGGCTTTTTCATCTGCATAGGTCTGGCGGAAGGCGTGAAATGACGGGAATGTCGAAAGCGTTGCATTCCCTCAAAAGAGGCGTGCTGACGCGTATTCCGAGGAGCGGACGCAAGGCCGAATCGGCGAGAGCTATCCCGATCGAAAGCTCAGGAACATTCCGCGAAGACAGCGTGTCCGCATCTTCGTTCGAAGAAAAATGGCTGCTGATCTCGAACTGCCAGACCCACGGCTTGGCCAGGGCGCTGCAGATGGTCAACTCCAACTTCAGTGTCACGCCGATGGACTATTGGACCGCTATCCGCGATCCTGAGGCGGCGCGACGCGAAGCGCTCGAAGGGGGGTATTTTCGCGTCCTGGTCTCCCCGGAGATCGAGGAGGCCGGCATTGATCTGACCGGAGCGCCGCACCTGACCCGCATCCCGCGCGTGGTCTTCACCGCCTACCACCCTGACTGCGTCTATGGCCTCAGCGATGGGAAGCAGGCAAAGGGGCCGCTGGACGCCTATCATTCGATGATCGTCATGGCGGCGCACCGCAAGGGCATGAAGGCCGAAGACGCCCAGCGCCTGTTCAACGGCGCCTTCTTCGAGAAGGTCGGCTATATGGACTACTGGGTTCCCCAGCGTAACCGCCTGGTCGCCGAATACGCCCGGTTCGGCCTGGACATCAGCGTCGGCGTCCGCCGCTGGGGCCGGACCTCGGCGTTCATGCACACGGTGGACCACCCCAAGATGACGTGCCTTTACGACATCGCCCGCGCCATCTTTGCCTCGATGTGCGTGCCCGACCAAGGGGCCGACATCATCCCGCCCGACAATCTGTGCTCGGGCGTCTCCTTCGCGGTCTATCCTGAGGTCGGCGAGGCCTTGGGCGTGCCGGGCGGCTATCGCTTCAAGCGCTTCAACGACTATCATCATATCGGGCTCGAGCAGTTCATCGCCGAGAGCTATCGGGGCTATGACGCCCTGCCCGAGATCCGGCCGGACGACGGGTCCATGCCCGCCTTCAACCGCGTCCTGGAGGCCATCGGATGACGAATCCCTACAAGGGTCTGCCCGACCATCAGTTCTGGCGGCGCGGCGTTGCGGGGGTCGAGCACCATCGGCTGGATCCGATCGTTGCGCCCAAGTTCCGCATCGGCCGCACCGACCGGGTCGCCACCGCAGGCAGCTGCTTCGCCCAGCACATCGCCAAGCGCCTGGCGCGGACGGGCTTCAACTATTTCGTCACCGAGGACGGCGCCGATCTGACGCCCCAGCAACGGGCGAAGCGGAACTTCGGCGTCTATTCCGCCCGCTACGGCAATCTCTACACCACCACCCAGCTGCGCCAGCTGTTCCAGGAAGCCTTCGACCACCGCCAGCCGGAGGACCGGGCGTTCCGCCGCCCGGACGGTCGCTTCGTCGACGCCTTCCGCCAACAGATCGAGCCGGACGGCCACGAGACCGTCGAGGCCGTGGCCCAGGCGCGCGCCGAACATCTGGAGGCGGTCCGCCGGATGTTCCTGGAGTGCGACATCTTCGTCTTCACCCTGGGTCTGACCGAGGCGTGGCGCTCCCGGTCGGACCAGTCCGTCTATCCGATCGCGCCCGGC
Organism: Pseudomonadota bacterium; assembly: GCA_023456105.1. Classification (GTDB taxonomy): domain Bacteria; phylum Pseudomonadota; class Alphaproteobacteria; order Caulobacterales; family Caulobacteraceae; genus Brevundimonas. The sequence continues at coordinate 65,211 of JAEYAO010000025.1, forward strand.
GTCGTCGGCGACGGCTTCGACCCGGATCGGCACGAATTCGTCAACTTCGACCTGGCCGCCGTCGAGGGCGACCTGGAAGCCTTCCTGGCGGACCTGAAGCGGCTCAATCCCGGCGTGCGGGTGCTCCTGACGGTGTCGCCGGTGCCGCTGATCGCCACCTATGAGCCGCGCCACGTCCTGGTCTCGACCACCTACAGCAAGTCGGTCCTGCGGGTCGCCGCCGAACAGGTCATGCGCCGCCACGACTGGGTCGACTACTTCCCCTCCTACGAAATCATCACCGGCAGCTACGCCGGCGGCCTCTATTACGAGGACGACTTCCGCGAGGTGAACAATCTCGGCGTCGCCCACGCCATGCGCTGCTTCCTGCGCAACTACACCGAGGGCGGCGCGCGCCAGGACGACGCGGCCGCCGAGGTCGCCGCCCGCCGCACCACCGACATCGTCTGCGATGAGGAAGCGATAGCTGCGACGGTCTAGGGTCATCCCCGCCGGGCGCGCTGCGCCTCATAGAAGCGCACGTCCTCGGCCAGCAGATCGGCCAGACCCGCCATGCGGCGCATGTCGGCGCGGATCGCCGCCCTTTCCCCGTCGCCGCTGGCGGTGGGATCGTCGTGTCGGTCCGGCTCCAGCTCCAGGCCGGCGATGGCGTTCAAGCGTGCCATCTCCGGCCCGCGGGTCTCATGAAAGCCGATGAAGTCGAACCGCTCCATGTCGTAGCCCCCGAAGAAGGTGTCCGAGCTCAGGCCGCGAATCGGCGGCCAGGTCGCGAATTCCTCGATCGTCGGCTGTCGTCCAGGAACCGGCGGTGCAGCGCCTGTCCCTCGTGCGGCATGGTGCGCCAGAAAAAATAGAACGACAGCAACATCGGCCGGGCCTTAGTCCGAAATCCTCTCGATCGTGGCGCCGTGAAAATGGACCTGTCCGTGGAACGCCCCCTCATGCAAGAACAGTCGAGCTTCGCTGGCCTCGTGTCTTGGCCATTCGTGTTCCAGGGCGATCTCGAATAGACCTGCTCTTCCAGGCGAAAACTCATGCGCGGCGTATGAATCGCCGCTGCCCCAGTGTATCTCATAGCGCTTCGGGGCCGCGTCCTGATCAAAGCCCAGCCGAATAGTGGCCCGCCAGACTCCGGGCGTCAGGAAGATGTAAGGACCGAAGACGACAAGCCGAGGCCGGCCGGTTATATCGACCACCCCCACAGAGTCGCTGACGGTTTTCCAACCTGCGTAATGGAAGACTGCTGGCGACCATTGGGCGCGACCCTGGTCAAGAAACCGCAACGCATTGCGGAAGGTGTCCTCGAGCGGACTGAGCGGTCGCTCTGATCTCTCCGGCGTTGGCGTGTTGGCGAACGGCTCGGGCAGCCGATCCAAGCCTAGGCGGACACGTTGGCCCTCAAAACTATGCGCTGCGGCGATCTTTCGCGTCACATCAAGAATGCGAAACGGCCGTTGCCCATCCTCGCACCCTTCAAGGCCTACGAAGGGAGAGCCGAGAAGAACGACCGTGTCCGCCGGCTGCGCCCCTGCAAGACGGGCGACATCCAAATCCTGGGCCAGACCGACGCTTCCGTGAGGAACCGTCTCGGTCCCTGCGAGGACTTCCACCACAGGCACGCCTTGCGCCGACGCCTGCTGCAGAAGGGCGCGCCGCCAATCATCCGCCTCCTCGGCCGGCGGCAGAACGTACCAACGGAAAGGCAGGCTCATCACGCCGCCCTCAGCCATGTGTACACGTCGACAGCCTCGGACACGTCGCTGAACATCTTGGCGCGTCCGCTCTCAATCACCAGGGCGGTGTCGCAGTAGCTCGCAACAAGGTGGACGTCGTGAGAAGCCATCAAGAACGCGCGGTTGGCGCGATGCTGAAACAGCTCCTCCTGGCACTTGCGCTGGAATCTGGCGTCGCCCACCGCAACAAGCTCATCAATGAGGTAGCAGTCGAACTCGATCGCCAACGAAAGCCCGAACGCAAGGCGAGCGCGCATCCCGGAGGAATAGTGCTTGACCGGCCGACGCAACGCCGATCCGAGTTCGGCGAAATCGTCCACGCGGTCACGCATCTCCTTGTAATCGCGCTCATAGAGGCGGGAGAGGAAACGAATATTGTCAAGGCCTGAAAGGCTGCCCTGGAATCCACCATGGAAGCCGATAGGCCATGAGGACGACATCCGCCACGCGATGCCTCCCTCGGACGGGCGGTCCACGCCGCCGAGCATCCGGATCAGGGATGACTTGCCCTGTCCGTTACGGCCCAAGATCGCCAGCCTTCCATCTCTTTTGAGAGAGAAGCTCAGGTTGGTGAACAGCGGCTTGGCCGCACCGCGAAACGTCCGACTGAGGTTGTCGACACGAAGCCCTACCTCGGTTTGCGCACCCTGCATTAATCTTGCCGATGCTCGCGGACGCCCGCCAAGACCAACCATCCAATGCCGTAGAGCAGCAGCGACGTCGCCAGTACCACCAGGATGGAGATCAATCGGCGCGGCTGGCTCGGGCGATCCGGCAAACTCGGGTTGACGACTCGTTCCAAGTACAGCTTCTGTCGACGGGCTTCTTGTTCAGCGCTCAAGAGCGTCGCCGTGGCCTGGGTCAGCTCTCGGTCGGCCAGTTCACGCTGAAGCATCAGATCTTCGTAAGCTCCAAGCTTGCCCGCAAGCGAGTCGGCAGAACCAGCGATCTTGGCTCGCTCGGCCTCAATCTGCCGTTCGTAGGCGGCGATTCGATTATCCAGGAGCGGCAGCTGCGGGCTGCTGGGCGCTTCCGCCGCCAGCTGAGCGCGCTCTGCCCGCAAAGTTGCGACCGTCGCGAGAAGATTGCCGATCAATTGACCGCCCTCCGTGGCCGAACGCGCAGGATCGATAAACTGTTCGCGATTCCGGAACGTCGTCAGCTGTTCCTGAGCAACCGTGAGCCGTTGACGGGCTTCGTCTCGTACCGCACGAGCATCGCTGACAGCGTCAGCGGCGGCGCGGTCATTGAGACGATTCACCAGCCGTTCGCCCCCATTAAGCAGAGCTTCAGCAAGGCGTTGCGCATCGGCGGGCGCAAAGCCTTGAACACGGAGCGTGCTGATGCCCGTCGTTGAATCATAGCCAATGCTGACGAAGCGGGACAATGCAGCTTCCAGCGAGCGATCCGACCGATCCTCGCCTAGCCTCGGCCACCCCGTGATCACATCGCCCCCCCGCGGCCGCAGCATCGAAGACAGGTCGAAACGCCGCTTCAATTCCTCAATGCTGTCCTGCGAGAGCGCATATTCGTGGACCGCGAAGGCATCGGTGGAGGTGGTCGATAAGCCTACACCCTGCAGGGCGAAGCCCAAAGATGTAGGTTGTGGCTGATTGGCTGCCCGGACGATGAAGCGGGCTTCCGAGACGTAGCGCGGCGATGCGATCAGCAAGAAATAGATGGCCGCCACGAGCGTCGGGAGAACGACCACCACCACAAAAGCGAGCGGGATCTTGCGCCACCACGGCGTCGCCGCATGGGACGACGTCAGCAGGTCCGGCAGCGGACCGACGTAGTTGAGCTTACGGTCGTTCATCATTTTAGCAAGAACCGGTTCATTCTCTATTCAGCCTCGATGCGGTCGCGCGCGGTCGCAATCAACAGCAAGCCTATAATGTTGAGCACAATAGCCCATCCTAACGGGTAAAGAGGGGAGTAATGCGTCGGAACATACTCGCCGAAAACGCCCGCCCTCATCATTTCAACGCAATGAACAAACGGTATCATCAGATAGTATTTCTGTACCGCCGACGGAAACCAAGAAACCATTGCAAAGGCCCCCGACAACGGGATCATCAAATATCCAATCAACCCTGTAATCCGCTCAACAAACTCAAATCTGATCGAAAGCCCTGTCAGTATAAGCGCAAAGCCTGCCGAAAGAAACCCAAGCGTGAACCAGCCGTAATAAAACAGGAGATAATCATGAGGAAGCTTTACCTGACCAATCATGATCAGGACCATATACACAATAAAGTAAGCAGTTGTCGCGCCCCCAAACTCTAGGAGCAGCCTTGAGGAAAGTATATGGAGTGGCGTCACGTGCCGGTGATAAAGGATGCCGATATTGGCTTGCAGCGCGACGGTCAGGTAACTGATAAAATGTCTTATCAGGATGATTGACAGATAACCGGTCATCACGAACGGCGCGAGGCGGACGCCATGCTCGTAGCTGGGCTTGGTGACGCTCCAGAGCGCCATCACCCCAAAGGTGAAAATGAGCGGCTCGCCAATAAGCCAGGCGAACCCGAGCCCTTCCCGACCAAAGCGGGTAATGACCTCTCTCATCATCAAGGCGGTGACGATGCGCGTGTTGCGGCGCACCCCCGCCCAAATGGCGAAGAGGGACGGTCGCGAAGAACGCGGAGAGAAAGTATTTAGAGACATTCGGCCTGAAGGTAACCCAGACGACGGTATTACGCGCCCGAGGGCGTAACGCCAATGGCGGAATAGGCGCCCAGAAGGCGATCACGATAGGCTTGAGGGTTGAACTTGGCGGCTTGACCTCGCCCGCACAACTCCAGTTCAGCCCTCAAGCCATCGTCGCCGTCGAGCGCTTGGATGCCCTTAGCTATGGCTTGAACATCGTAAGGATCAACAATCACCGCTGCATCCCCTGCGACCTCCGAAAGAGCGCCGCCCGTCGAGGTGAGCACGGCCGTCGAAAGAGCCATCGCTTCCAGCACAGGCAGACCAAACCCCTCGTAGAGGGACGGAAACAACACTGCCTTGGCGCCACGGATCATGCTGATCAGCAGAGGGAACGACATGTAGTCGTACTGAAGAATGCGGCCTGCGGCGGGAACGCCGTCCCTTTTCACCTGCGCCAGCAGGGCCGTTTCCCCCTCGTCTAGCCATGATCGCCCTCCCACCAGGACCAAGGGGCCCGTCACGCCGGAAGAAAGATAGGCCTCCACGATGCGGCCAAGGTTCTTCTTCGGCTCGACCGCGCCAAAGTGCAGGAAATACTCCTTCCACCCCAGATTGAAGACGCGCTCCAGTTCCAGTGCGACCTCGTCTTGGCTCCGCGCCAGCAACTCCTTGGGAAAATCGACGGCCTGATATGTATTCGTGACCCGGCCTTCGTCGACGCCAAGCAGGCGCACGACGTCTTGGCGGGTCGTTTCAGAGACCACCACGATGTGGTCCGCCCGCGCGGCCATCTCGAGACTCAACGCCATATAGCGGGATTTATCGCCCAGGGTCGTGTGCGGCAGACGCAGAGGGATGAGGTCGTGAAAGGTGTATATGTTCGGACAGCCCCTAGCGTAAACCGGGACTAGGGACGTCCAGTGCATCACGTCAGGAGGAAGCGCCTCAGCCGCAGCCTTGAACGTGACCGGCGTCGCACTTCCGTAGCGCTGAAAGCATCGGTTGGCGCGCGCGAAAATATCCTGGGACATCCAAAAAAGGTCGGCCGCAGGGGGTGTCCCCAACGGCCAGATCACCTCGCCCGAAGGGGTTATGGGATAGGCTGACCGGCCAAACTGCGAGAGCAATGTCTCCCCAAAACGCTTGACCTTGTCACGACGCGTGGCTTTCGGCGCGATGGGTCGCGCGTCTACAAGCAGCGCCTCGTTCAGCACGTTGGAAGCCGCATGTTTGGCTGGCGGCCCGTAGAGAACTTGCGTCCCCAAGCCCGAAGCCCTCGCGACGTCCAGCAGATTCCTGCCATAGGTGGCAATGCCGGATCCCTTTGGCATCGCCAAGTTGAAGCCGTCGATGCAGATCGATGCCATCGATATCCTGCCATGAGAGGTCGGCCGGCCATGGACGACACACGGTCGGCCTGGTCAACCCCAAGCTATAGATTCAACAGCGCCGGATCCCCACCCTGCGCGGCGATATTGATGCTCACCGCCTTTTCCGCTGCATAGCGGATCAGGCTGTTCGGGCCGCCCGCCTTGGGGCCGGTGCCCGACAGGCCCTCGCCGCCGAATGGCTGAACACCCACGACCGCGCCGGTGATCGAGCGGTTGACGTAGACGTTGCCCGCGGGGACCAGCGACATGACCTCGTCGGCGAAGGCCTCGATGCGGCTGTGCACGCCCAGCGTCAGGCCGTAGCCGCGTGCGGCCAGCTTGCCCGCGACCGTCTTCAGCTCTGACGGATCATAGCGATAGACGTGCAGCACGGGTCCGAACACCTCGCGCTCCAAGAAGTCCGGGGTCGGGATTTCGGCGATGGTGGGGGCGAACAGGTCGCCCTTCTCCGAGCCCATCGGCAGGGCGGCGCGGGCGACGATCTTGGCCTCGCGCGACAGGCGCTCGACATGGGCCTCCAGCGCGCGCCGCGATTCCGGATCGATCACCGGGCCGATGTCGGTCTTCGGGTCGGCGGGGTCGCCCACCGCCTGCACCGCCAGGGCGCCCTTCAGCCCCTCGATCAGGGCGTCGGCGGAATCCCTGGGCGCATAGAGGACGCGCAAGGCCGAGCAGCGCTGGCCGGCCGAGCCGAAGGCCGACAGGATCACGTCGTCGATGACCTGCTCCTTCAGCGCGGTGGTGTCGATGAACATGCCGTTCAGGCCGCCGGTCTCGGCGATGAAGGGAATGATGGCGCCCGGCCGCGCGGCGATCGAGCGGTTGATGGCGGCGGCCGTGTCGGTGCCACCGGTGAAGGCGACGCCGTCGACGCCCCGATGCGACACCAGCGCCGCGCCGACCGTCTCGCCACGGCCCGGGACAAGGGCCAGCAGATCCGGGTTCAGCCCCGCCTTGTGATACAGGCGCACCGCCTCGGCGGCGACCAGCGGCGTCTGCTCGGCCGGCTTGGCCAGGACGGCGTTGCCGGCGGCCAGGGCCGCGGCGATCTGGCCGGTGAAGATGGCGAGCGGGAAGTTCCACGGCGAGATGCAGGCGAAGACGCCGCGCCCGTGCAGGAACAGCTGGTTGGTCTCGCCGGTCGGTCCCTTCAGCGTCTCAGGGCCCGCGAAGTCGCGCTCGGCCAGAAGGGCGTAATAGCGGCAGAAATCGGCCGCCTCGCGCACCTCGGCCACGCCGTCGTTCAGGGTCTTGCCCGCCTCTCGGCTGAGCAGGGCGACCAGCCGGTCCAGGTCGGCCTCCAGCGCGTCGGCCATGGCGCGCAAGGTCACGGCGCGCTTGGCGCCGCCCTGACGGTCCCATTTGACCTGGGCGTTCGCGGCGGCCACGGCGGCGGCGTCGATGTCGGCCGGCTCGGCTTCCGAGACGTGGCCCAGCACCTGCGACCGGTCGAAGGGGTTGGTCACGGCCTGAGCGTCGACGCCGGCGCGCAGCTTGCCGCCGATGATCGGACCCGAGGTCAGCTTCTCGCGGTCCACCAACTCCAGCGCCTTCGCATGCCGCTCGCGGTCAGCGGCCTGGGAATAGTCGCGGCCGAGGGAGTTCTGACGATCGCCGTACATGTCTTTCGGAACCGGAATCTTGGGGTGACGGTCGGGCGCCTGCTCGACCAGGGAGACGGGATCGGCCGCGACGGCCGCGGCGGGCACGCGCTCATCCAGCAAGGCGTGGACGAAGGAGGAGTTGGCGCCGTTCTCCAACAGGCGACGCACCAGATAGGGCAGCAGCTCCTCGTGGCCGCCGACGGGCGCATAGGCCCGCACGATCACGGTCTCGTCGGACCATCGCTCGGCGGCGGCGTCGTACAGGGCCTCGCCCATGCCGTGCAGGCGCTGGTGCTCCACCGTGACGCCGCGGTCGCGCGCCATGCGGCGCACGGCGGCCAGGGTGTGGGCGTTGTGGCTGGCGAATTGCGAATAGATCGCCGGCGAGGCCTGGATCATGGCGCGGGCGCAGACCAGATAGTTCAGGTCGGTCGCCGCCTTGGTCGTGAACACTGGATAGTCGGTGCGGCCGAACACCTGGGCGCGCTTGATCTCGGTGTCCCAATAGGCGCCCTTGACCAGGCGCACCATCAGCCGGCGGCCCGAGCGGCGGGCCAGGTCGGCGACCCGCTGGATCGTCTCCAGCCCGCGCTTCTGATAGGCCTGAACCGCCAGACCCAGGCCGGTCCAGCCGCCCAGATCGGCCTCATGCGCCAGACGGTCCAGAAGCTTCAGCGACAGGGCCAGCCGGTCGGCCTCCTCGGCGTCCATGGTGAAGTTGATGTCGTGCTTGGCCGCGATCCGGGCCAGGCGCAGCACGCGCGGATACAGCGTGGCCCACACGCCGTCCTCCTGTGTCGCCTCATAGCGGGGCGACAGGGCCGACAGCTTCACCGAGACGCCGTGCCCATGCTCCGGCCCCTGCCCCGTGGCGGTCCGGCCTACCGCCTCGATGGCGTCGGCGTAGATCTGCTCATAGCGGTCGGCGTCGGCCAGGGTCCGGGCGCCCTCGCCCAGCATGTCGAAACTGCACAGCCAGCCCTCGCGGTTCGATCGCTTCAGCGCCGCCTGGATGGTGCGGCCCACCACGAACTGCTCGCCCATGATCTTGACGGCGGTGGCCACCGCCTGGCGGATCACAGGCTCGCCCAGACGACCGGCGATGCGTTTCAGGAAGCCGGGCAGGTCGGTCCTGGCCTCGTCGTCCACATCCACCAGCTTGCCGGTCAGCATCAGGCCCCAGGTCGAGGCGTTGACGAACAGGCTGTCGGACTGGCCCAGGTGCGAGGCCCAGTCGGCCGAGCCGATCTTCTCGGCGATCAGCCGATCCCGCGTCTCCTCGTCCGGCACGCGCAGCAGGGCCTCGGCCAGGCACATCAGCGCCAGGCCCTCGCGGGTGCCTAGGCTGAACTGCTGCAGGAAGCTCTCGACCACCCCCTGCTTCCTCTGGCTGCGGCGGGCGTGTTCGACCAGGTCGATCGCCTCGGCCACGACCGCTTCGCGTTCGCCGGCGTCCAGCGGCGTGAGCGCCAGATTGTCGGCGACGGCCGCGCGTTCGTCGCGGAACTTGTGATGATCCAGGCCGTCCCAGACGGCCAGGCTCGACGGGTTGAAGGCGGGCGACGTCATCGGCGGACAAATCCTGTGGATTTCCGGTATATGCCGGAGTTCATTGAAGGTGCTTCGTATGATAGGCTCTGTTGCCGAAGATCGTTCGGCGTCGCCACCCGCTTTCCGATGATTGACATAGACTCCGTGGACCGGCGCATCCTGCGGGTGCTCCAGTCCGACGCACGCGTCTCCAACGCCGAACTGGCCCGGCGCTGCAACCTGTCGCCCGCCGCCTGTTTCGAGCGGGTCCGGCGGCTGCGCGCAAGGAAGGTCATCACCGGCTACGCCGCCCTGATCGACCCGGCCCAGGTCGGCCGCGACCTGCTGATCTTCGTGGAGGTCCTCCTGGACCGGACCACCGGCGACGTCTTCGAAGCCTTCGCAGAGGCGGTGCGGCGCCAGCCCGAGGTGCTGGAGTGCCACATGGTCGCCGGCGGCTTCGACTATCTGATCAAGGCGCGCGTCGGCGACATGGACGCCTATCGCGCCTTTCTCGGCGACGTGCTGGTGAAGATGCCCGGCGTGCGGGAGACCCGAACCTATGCGGTGTTGGAAGAGGTCAAGTCGACGACGGTGCTGCCGCTCTAGCGATCCACGCGCGCTAAAGAGACACACACGAAGGTTGTGGGGTGACGGCGACGGCGGCCTTCCGTAAGAACGGCTCCACCGCAAAGTCCGTCGCGAGCGATCTGTCCATGTCAGTGATCTTTCCCATCATCATGTGCGGCGGCGCCGGAACGCGGCTTTGGCCCGCCTCTCGTCCGTCGAGGCCGAAACAATTCATACCCCTGGCCGGCAATCGGTCGCTCTTCCAGGAAACCGTCGATCGCGTGGCGCCCCTGGCGGGAGAGGACGGCGCGCTCGTGGTGGTGGGCGGCGCGGCGCATCACAGGACCATCCTCGAACAGTTGGCCGAGATCGGTCGAACGGCCGTCGTGCTGCTTGAACCCGAAGGGCGCGATTCGGCCGCCGCGATGGCGGCGGCGGCGCTTTGGACTAAGCAGCGCCGTGCAGACGCCGTGAATCTGTTCGTAGCGTCCGACCACCACATCCCGGATCAGCAGGCGTTCCGACTGGCGGCTGAGGCGGCCTGCGCGGCCGCCACCAAGGGTCGGATCGTCACGCTCGGCGTCGTCCCCACCGCACCTTCCTCCGCCTATGGCTACATAGAACCCGCATCGGCCGGGCTGGCCGAGGTTCGCGCCTTCGTCGAGAAACCGGACGCCAAGACGGCGGCGCAATACATCGCGAACGGCTATCTCTGGAATAGCGGCAACTTCATCGTTCGCGCGGACGTGCTCTTCGATGAGATCGAGGTTGCGACCGCCGGCCTGAGCGAAGCTGTCTCGGCCGCCTTGGAGGACGCCACCGTCGATGGGCCGTCCATCTTCCTTGGCGAACGATTCTCGTCCGCGCCCAAGATCTCGATCGACTACGCTGTCATGGAGCGCACGCAACGGGCGTCCGTGCTGCCCGTGGATTTCGAATGGTCCGATCTCGGCGCCTGGGACTCGGTGCATGCTTCCGGGGAAGGCGATGTCGGGCTGCACGTCTTCGAGGACAGCGAGGGCTGTCTCGTTCGCGCCTGCGACGGCGTGATGGTCGCCGCGATCGGCCTTTCCAACATCGGCATCATCGTCGAGCAGGACGCCGTGCTGGTGACCGACCTGAAGCGAAGCCAAGACGTCAAGAAGGTCGTCGAACGCCTGAAGCAGTTGTCGCCGCGCCACCTCGATTTCCAGCAGCCAAAGGAAGAGGACCTGGCGGATGGCGCCGCACGCTTCGCCGCCTGGATGCGGCAGTCGGCCTTGCCGACCTGGTGCACCCTAGGCCAGAATTCGGCCGGCGGGTTCGAGGAGCTGTTGGGACAGGACGGTCGGCGGCTGGATTCGGCGCGCCGGGCGCGCGTCCAGGCCCGCCAGATCCAGGTTTACGCTGAAGCGGGGCGCCTGGATTGGTCGGGCCCGTGGGATACGGCAGTGCGGGCGGGCCTGGAATGGCTGGACGCGAAGTTCCTGAATCCGGACGGTCAGGTCCGCACGCGGCTGTCGTCCGATGGCGCGCCTTTGGACGAGACCGTCACCCTCTACGACCAAGCCTTCTACATCTTCGCCCTGGCGTCGGCGCATCGCCTGGCGCCGGAACTCGCGAGCGAGAGCACGGCCCGCGCCGTCCGCGATGGATTGCTGGCCCAAGCCCCTGCGCAAGGCGGCCTGGTCGAGGCCGGCGCGCATCCCTATCAGTCCAACGCCCACATGCATCTGCTCGAAGCGGCCCTGGCCTGGGAAGAGGCGGGCGGCGACAAGGGCTGGAGCGACCTGGCGGACCGGATCGTCACGCTGGCCCTCACCCGCTTCATCGATCCCGAGACGGGCCTGTTGCGCGAGTTCTTCTCTAAGGACTGGTCCCCCGCCCCCGGGCTGGACGGCAGCCTGATCGAGCCGGGACATCAGTTCGAATGGTCATGGCTTCTGACCCGGTATGGCCGCGCCCGTTCCGACGCCGCGAGCCTGGAAGCGGCCTGGCGGCTGTTCGAGGGCGGGCTGAAAGGCGTCGACGCCAAGCGCGGCGTGGCCGTGGACGCATGCGACATCGCCGGCGGCGTTCGCAGCGCCAGGGCGCGGCTGTGGCCGCAGACCGAATGGCTGAAGGCCGCCATGATCCTGGCTGCGACCACCGACGACGCCCGAAGGGACCTCTGCCTGACCCAGGCCGCCCGGGCACAGCGCGCGCTGTGGCGTTATCTGACGCCGCCGGGTCTATGGCGCGACAAGATGCTGGAGAACGGCAAGTTCATCGACGAACCGGCGCCGGCGAGTTCCTTCTATCACATCATGGCGGCCTTCGCGCAGGTCCAGACCTCGTTGGGAGCGCTGAAGCCGTCCATGAAGGGCGCGCTGGAGCTTCGTTGAGATGAAGACGGCATGTCTCGCCTTCGTCATCCGAACCGTCTAGAAGTTCCGCCCTTCGTCCACGGCTCAGGGTCCGCCCGCCTACATGCGCATCGTTCTGGCCACCGACGCCTGGGAGCCGCAGGTCAACGGCGTCGTCCGCACCCTGACCCGCACGGTCGCGGAATGCCGCGCCATGGGCCATGAGGTCGAGGTCATCGAGCCCAGCCTGTTCAAGACTATCCCCTGTCCGACCTATCCGGAAATTCGGCTGGCGCTGGGGGCGGAAGAAGAGATCCGCGAGATGCTGCGCGCCTTCGAGCCGGAGGCGGTGCATATCTCGACCGAGGGTCCCATCGGCATCGCCACGCGCCGCATCTGCGTGGAATGGAAGCTGCCCTTCACCACCAGCTACCACACCAAGTTCCCGGAATATGTGTCGGCGCGATTCCCGATCCCGGTGCAGGTCGGCTACGCCTATATGAAGTGGTTCCACAAGCCGTCCGGTCGGCTGATGGTGGCCACGCCCACCCTGCGTGACGAGCTTCAGGAACACGGCTTCAAGAATGTCTCGCCCTGGTCGCGCGGCGTTGATACCGAGCAGTTCAATCCCGACCTGCCGCGCATCTATGAAGAGCTCGGCGGCGCCGATTGGCCACGCCCCTTCTTCCTGAACGTCGGACGGGTCGCCGTCGAAAAGAACATCGAGGCCTTCCTCCAGCTGGACCTTCCGGGCACCAAGATCGTCGTCGGGGACGGGCCCGCCCGCGCCGAGCTTCAGGAGAAGTATCCGGAGGCGAAGTTCCTCGGCGCCCGGTTCGGCGAAGACCTGGCCCGCTGCTTCCGCGACGCCGATGTCTTCGTCTTCCCCAGCTGGACGGACACCTTTGGCCTGGTGATCCTGGAGGCCATGGCGACTGGCACCCCCGTCGCCGCCTACCCCGCCCACGGCCCAATCGACATCATCCCCGGATCGAACGCCGGCGCCATCGACGACGACTTGCGCACGGCCTGCCTGCAGTGCCTCGAACTCGATCGCAAACAGGTCCGCGCCTACGCCGAAAAGTTCAGCTGGCGCGCCTCCGCCGAACAGTTCGTCGAGAACCTCCAGCCCTACCCCGAACCCGAACGCGGCCGCTTCTGGCGCCGCCTCCGCCGCATCGCCCGCGTCCGCAAGCGCGCGGCGGCTTAAGCTCTCACTCCACCGTCACCGACTTCGCCAAGTTCCTCGGCTGATCCACGTCCGTGCCCTTCTGGACGGCGGTGTAGTAGGCCAACAACTGCACGGGCACGGCGTAGACCAGCGGCGCGATCAACGGGTGGCAGTTCGGGGCGTCGATGCGGCGGATGCCCGCGCCATGCGGGGCTGGGGCGGCTTCGGGGGCGATCATGATGACGGGGCCGCCGCGGGCGGAGACTTCCTGCAGGTTGGAGGCGGTCTTTTCGAACACGTCGTCCAGTGGCGCGAGCGCAACCGTCGGCGTTTCCTCGTCGATCAGGGCGATCGGGCCGTGCTTCAACTCGCCGGCGGCGTAGCCCTCGGCGTGGATGTAGCTGATCTCCTTCAGCTTCAACGCGCCCTCCATGGCCAGCGGGAACATGGCGCCCCGCCCCAGGAACAGCACGTCGTCAGCCTTGGCCAGATCGTGGGCGACGGCACGCACCGCGCTGTCCATTCGCAGAGCGTCCGCCATCAGGCGGGGGCTCTCGAACAGCGCCTTGACCAGTTCGGCCTCTTGCGCCGCATCGATCCGGCCGCGAGCGACTCCAGCGGCGACCGCCAGCGCCAGAAGCGCCGCGACCTGGGCGGTGAACGCCTTTGTCGAGGCGACACCGATCTCCGGTCCGGCATGGGTCAGCCACAGCACCTCCGCCTCGCGCGCCATCGATGAGGAGTGGACGTTGACCACCGCCGCCGTTCTCAGCCCCTCGCGCTTGCACCACGTCAGGCTGGCCAGGGTGTCGGCGGTCTCGCCCGACTGGCTGACGGCAACCGCCAGGGTGGTCTTCGACAGCGCGGGCGAGCGGTAGCGGAACTCCGACGCGATCTCAACGTCGCACGGCAGTCCGGCGATGCGCTCAAACGCGTAGCGGCCGATCTGGCCGGCGTAGAAGGCGGTGCCGCAGGCGATGATCTGGATGCGGTCGACGGCTGAGAAGTCCACGGACGGCGTCTTGGCCTTGCCGGTCACCAGGTCGAGGTATTCCGACAGGGTGTGCTGGACACTGTCGGGTTGTTCATGGATCTCCTTTTCCATGAAGTGGCGGTATTCGCCCTTCTCGACCATGGCCGAGGAGGCGGAGACCTGGACCACCGCCCGCTCGACGGGCGCGCCGCTCGCATCGAACATGCGCGCGCCAGAACGGTCGACGGCGACATAATCGCCCTCCTCCAGATAGGAGATCTTCTGGGTGAAGGGACCGACGGCCAGGGCGTCCGAGCCCAGGTACATCTCGCCCTCGCCCCAGCCGACCACCAGAGGGCTGCCGCGCCGGGCGCCCAGGATCAGGCCATCCTCACCCTCGATCAGCACCGCCAGCGCATAGGCGCCGGTCAGCCGGTCCAAGGTCGCCTTGAAGGCGTCGAGCGGCGCCAGGCCTTCCGACAGCGTCTGATCCAGCAGATGGGCCACCACCTCGGTGTCAGTCTGGCTTTCGAACACATGGCCCTGAGCCGTCAGTTCGGCTTTCAGCTCGGCGAAGTTCTCGATGATGCCGTTGTGGACCAAGGTCACGCGCCCGGCCTGGTGCGGGTGGGCGTTGGGCACGTTCGGCGCCCCGTGGGTCGCCCAGCGGGTGTGTCCAATGCCGACGGTGGCCTTCAGCGGCTCATCGGCGAGCACCTCTTCCAGCGCGCGGATCTTGCCCTTGGCTCTGCGGCGCTCGATCCGGCCGTCGACCACGGCGGCGACGCCGGCGGAATCATAGCCCCGGTATTCCAGCCGCTTCAGACTGTCGAGCAGGCGCGGAACGACCTGGCCCTCGCCGGTGACGCCGATGATGCCGCACATGGGGTTCGCTCCTGCAAGGACCTGAGGTGAAAAGGCCGGCTTTGCAGCGGCGGCGGGATCGGACTATGCCGTCGGCATCATGCCCGGACTTTCGGATAGGCGATCTTAAGCCCGATCGCATCTGAATCCGGGTTTCGGAAGGTTTCCTCGAAAGCGGGACGGCATCTTGAGCCAGAGAAAATACTTCGGCACCGACGGCATCCGGGGACGGGCCAACACCCATCCTATGACAGCCGAGGTCGCCCTACGGGTGGGCCTGGCCGCCGGCAAGCTGTTCCGCACGGAGGCGGATCGTCGCCATCTGGTGGTGATCGGCAAGGACACGCGTCTGTCCGGCTACACTATCGAGCCGGCGCTGGTGGCGGGTTTCGCCTCGGTCGGCATGGACGTGCGCACCTTTGGGCCCGTGCCCACGCCGGGCGTGGCCATGCTGACGCGCTCGATGCGGGCGGACCTGGGGGTGATGATCTCGGCCTCGCACAACAACTATGCGGACAACGGCATCAAGCTGTTCGGCCCGGACGGCTACAAGCTCTCGGACGAGATCGAGCTGAAGATCGAGGCGATGATGGACGAGGGACTGGGTGAGGGCTTGGCGGCCGCCGGCAAGCTTGGCCGCGTCAAGCGCATCGACGACGCCCAGGGCCGCTATATCGAGATCGCCAAACAGGCCTTCCCCAAGCGCCTTAGCCTGAAGGGTCTGCGCGTCTGCATCGATTGCGCCAACGGCGCCGGATACCGCGTTGCGCCCACCACCCTGTTCGAATTGGGCGCAGAGGTGTGCGCGGTGGGCGTGGAGCCCAACGGCGTCAACATCAACGCGGATTGCGGCTCGACCCACCCGGCGACACTGGCGGAGGCGGTGAAGCGCTACCGCGCCGACATCGGCATCGCGCTGGACGGCGACGCCGACCGGCTGATCGTCTGCGACGAAAAGGGCCAGGTGGTGGATGGCGACCAGATCATGGCCCTGGTCGGTCTGGACTGGGCGAGACGCGGCCTGCTGACCGGCGGCGGCGTGGTGGCGACCGTGATGTCGAACCTCGGTCTCGAGCGTCGGTTGGAGGCCGGGGGCCTGACGCTGCAGCGCACCAAGGTGGGCGACCGCTATGTGATGGAGCGGATGCGCGAGGGCGGCTTCAACGTCGGGGGCGAACAATCGGGCCACATCATCCTGCACGACTTCGCCACGACCGGCGACGGCCTGATGGCGGCGCTGCAGGTGCTGGCGGTTCTGGTTGAATCCGGAAAGCCGATGAGCGAGCTGGCGCGCCAGTTCGATCCCGTGCCCCAGCGGCTGGAGAACGTGCGCTTCACCTCGTCGGCGCCGCTCGAGACCGCCGGCGTCAGGGCGGCCATCGCCGAGGCCGAAGGCGCACTGAACGGCTCGGGCCGGCTGCTGGTGCGCCCGTCAGGCACGGAAAAGCTGATCCGCGTGATGGCCGAAGGCGACGACGAATCCTTGGTCAGGCGGGTGGTGAGCGACGTCTCCGCAGCGGTGCGCGCGGCCGGCTAGAGGGCGCGGTTGCGCTCCACGATGTTGCCGACGGCGTTGTCCCCGTCGTCGGCGCTGGAGCCGAACGGCCAGCCGGCGTCCGCCCGGCAATAGGGCCGCCGTCCCTCCCGCGAGCCCACCACGACCAGCCGAGGCCTGAACCACGCGGCGCCGCGAAAGACGTTGTCGGTGATCCGGTTCCACGACGGCGTCTGGTGGCGGATGACCCCGTCCTCGCCGCAGTTGCGATAAAGAAAGACGCCGCCCCGCCCCTGCAGGTTGAAGCGATTGCCGACTATGCGGTTGGCGCCCGATCCGTCCACGGCGATCACCTCCCGCCCGGTTCGGACCCGGAACTCGTTGTTCTCGATCACCGCATTGGCGCTTTCGGCGTCCAGATAGACCGCCGTCGATACCGAGCGCCCGGCGAAGGTCGAGTTGCGGACGGTCGTCCTTGTCACGCCCGGCCCGACATAGAGCGGGATCGATCCGCCGGCTTCGATCCGCACCGCATCAAGCGTCACGCCGCTGGGCGCCGCCGCCTGCGCCGCGCGGGTGAAGTCCGCCCGCCGGGATGCGTCGCGCAGGTCGCTCATAGACCCGCCCGCGCCCATGCCCCATATCCGCACATTGCCGAGGATGACGCAGCGGCGAAGGACAACGCTCTTGGGCGCGCTCCAGCCATCCCCCTCCGGACGTGACCAGATCGCCACGGTAGGCAGCCGGGTCGTGCCGGGTCGATCCGACATCCCGATCCGGCCGCCTTTACAGTCCAGAGCGGCGCCGGAAGCTTCTGCGCCTTCGATGAGCACCGGCCGCTGCACATGAGCGCGGGCGTTAAGCACCGCACGGCAGGCCAGCCGATAGGGCGTCGACGAGGGCGCGAGCAGGTCCGCGACCTCGGCTGCGGTGCAGTCTCGCGCGGCAGGCGGCGTCAACGCCAGGGCGAGGGCCAGTCCGATCACAGCGCAGGCTCGCTCAACGCCAGCCGCTCGGCGGCGCAGCCCGGATGCGTCAGGCCTGACCGCCGCAGCGCCTGCACCTCACGCCGCAGGTCGGGCAGGTCGGACTGAAACGCCGCCGTCGCCACGATCTCCAGGCCCAGCCGGCGCCCCAGCCGCTCGCCTTGCATAACCTCATCCGGCGCCGCGACGCCGCAGATCGCCTGACTGACCCCGATCTCGTGCCCGACGCGCCGGATCGCCGGCGCCGCATCAGGCGCGGCCGCCGCCAGGAGTTCGGCATAGGCGGCGCCCACCAGGGTCTCGCGCGGAGGGCGGGAGCGGGTCTCGCCGGTGTCCATCGTGCGGCGTCTGCAGGCGCGCCCATCGGCGGCGGCGGTCGCCGGCGCCGCAGCCTTCAGGCGGTCGGCGACCTGTCCTGCGTCGCCGAAAGCACGGGACAGCGCTCTCTCCAGCGACTGCGTCTGTCCCGAGGTTGAGCGCACGCCAAGGGCGCAGTCGAAGTGTTGAAGGGCATAGCGCGGCCGCAGCTCGGCGTGGGCCGTCGCCAGCAACCAGCGGTCACCGCCCTCGACCACGTCGGGCATCCGGCGCGCCGGGTCCTGCGGCACCATGTCGCCGGCCAGCACGTCCGCCCGGGATACGGCGAGGTAGCCGGTCTCCCTTGATGACTCCGGCACGGCGGCGCACCCCGCCAATGTGGCGAATGCGCAGGCGATGACGAGAAGAGAGCTTACCGGCCGGCGTTCCATGTCAACTGAACCGAGGTGCGGTCCGTCTCTCCGGGAGAGGCGACGACCTGCAGACTGGCGCCGTTCGGCTGGGCGCCGGACGCGCCGTAGGCCCGCGCGTCGCCCTGGTTCATGCCCATAACCGAGGTCAGGCCCGCGGCCTCCGCATGCTGGCGATAGAAGGCGACCACCGCATCCGGCTCGGCGTCGGTGTCGAAGGTGACAAGCCCGCCCTCGCCATCAGGCCCGACCGCCGTGGTCGCCGGCTCTTCCACCACCGCGTCCGGATAGAGCACCGCAAAGGCCGGCGCATCGGGCGCAGCTAGGGAAAGCTGCGCGCTCGTTCCCTGAAGGGCAGGCGCCGCGGCCGCCGATCCCGCTGGTCCGGCAGACGCCGGCGCAGGCCCCGGATCCGCCGGGGCGTGTTCCGCCGCGGGATCGCATGCGGCCAGTCCCAACGTGGAAAAGGCGGCAAGCGCCGCCCAGTGGCGAATCATCGAAATGTGCGTCCCTGAACCCGAGAGGTCTTAGGTTTCACCGTGGCGCCTCGCTGTGGCGCCCGCAAGGCGGTCAGCCCGAGGCGGCGTCCGCATCGTCTCCGCGCCCGCCTTCCGCCGGATCGCCGGCGGGACCGGTGAAACCGTCGCCGGCATTCTTGATGGGATCGGGGTCGGCGTTGGAAGGCGACTCGGGATCGGCCGACGCCATGCCTTCCGTCGCCAACGTTTCATTGATGGCGTCCTGATCCGGATCCGCTTCGGACCCTGACGCCACGCCGCCGCGCAGCGAGCCTGCACGCGTGTCCGAGCCCATGTCCGTTCCGCTCAAGGCCTCGGACAGAGTGTCGGCCTGATGACCCAGATCCGGCTTCTCGCCCATGTCAGCGGCTTCAGTGGCGTCGCAGTTCTCGGGTGCGGAATCAGTCATCGGGCGCTCCTTGGATGTCGCCTCATCAAAGCGCAGGCGTTGTGACCGGTTCCCCTTGATCGGCGGGATCGGCCCCCGATCTAGCAGTCATGATCCCATTCTCCGTTCTTGACCTGTCGCCCGTCGTCGAAGGCGGCGATCTCCGTCGCGCGATGGACGAGACGCTGGCCTTCGCCCAGGCCGCCGACCGTCTCGGCTACCAGCGGTTCTGGCTGGCCGAGCACCACAACATGCCGGGCATCGCCAGCGCCGCCACCTCGATCGTCATCGGGCATGTGGCCGCAGGCACACAACGCATTCGCGTCGGCTCGGGCGGGGTGATGCTGCCCAACCATGCGCCGCTGGTGATCGCCGAGCAGTTCGGCACGCTGGAGACGCTGCACCCGGGCCGCATTGACCTGGGTCTTGGTCGGGCGCCCGGAACCGACGGGGCCACAGCACGCGCCCTGCGGCGCTATTTCGAGGCCGCGGACCAGTTCCCTCGCGACGTGGCCGAGCTGATCCACTATTTCGAGCCGGCGATCAAGAATCAGGCAGTGCGCGCCGTACCGGGCGCCGGTTTGCACGTGCCGATCTGGCTCCTGGGCTCCAGCCTGTTCAGCGCACAGCTGGCCGGGCAAATGGGCCTGCCCTATGCCTTCGCCAGCCATTTCGCTCCCGAGATGCTGAAGGAGGCGCTGGCCATCTACCGGCGCGAGTTCCGTGCGTCGGAGCGGCTGGACAGGCCGTACGCGATGGCCGCCATCAACGTCTTCGCCGCCGACACCGACGAGGAGGGTAGACGCCTGTCCACCTCCATGCAGCAGAGCTTCGCCCGCCTGCAACGCGGCCGCCCCGGCCTGCTGCCTCCGCCGGTCGACGACATCGGAGCGGTGCTCTCGCCGGGTGAACTCATGGGCGCCCAGAGCCGCCTGCTCTACTCCGCGGTCGGCGGCCCCGAGACCGTCCGCGATCAGATCCGGTCGTTTATCGACATGACCAAGGTGGACGAATTGATGATCACGGGCATGATGCACGACAATCGGGCCCGCATCCGCAGCCTGGAGATCGTGGCGCGGGTGCGGGAGGCGCTCTGAGCGTCTTGACATGGAAGCTTATAGTGACGCCCTTCCCGCTACCAGCTAGGTAAGGGTTCATGACGAACTTCTACCCTGTGATCATGTGCGGCGGAGCTGGAACCCGACTTTGGCCGGCCTCCCGTCCATCCCGGCCTAAGCAGTTTCTGCCCTTGTCCGGCAATCGATCGCTTTTCCAGGAAACTGCATTGCGGGTCGCGCCGCTCGTCAGCGGAGATGCCGTGATGCTCGTCATCGGAGGCGTTTCGCACCGCGACTTCATCCTGAACCAGCTTGAGGAAATCAGCCTCGCTGCTCAGGTGATTCTCGAACCCGAAGCGCGAGACTCAGCCGCAGCGATGGCCGCGGCGGCCGCTTGGACGGCGCGAGAAGACCCTTCGGGAGTGAACGTCTTTGTGGCTTCGGATCACCACATACCGGATGCGGAAGCCTTCCAGTCCGCGGTGCGCCGAGCAGGTTCAGCCGCAGTTGAGGGGAGAATCGTCACCCTTGGCGTTAAACCGCGATCGCCGACATCGGCCTATGGCTACATCGCACCCTCTGGCGCGGGCCTCTCCAACGTGAAGGCTTTTGTCGAAAAACCGGATGCGGAGACCGCACGCCACTACGTGGAAGAAGGCTATCTTTGGAACAGCGGCAACTTTGTCGTTTCCGCGAAGACGATGCTTAAAGAGTTACGCAGCTCAGCCTCAGCCGTGGAGGCGGCGGTTCAGGCCGCCTTGCCGACCCAAACAGGGCGCGCGGTTGCAACGCTCGGTGCGTCTTTCAGGTCAGCCCCGAAGATTTCCATCGACTATGCTGTTATGGAGAAGACCAAGCTCGCGTCCGTTCTGCCTGTCGACTTCGACTGGTCGGATTTGGGAGCATGGGACTCTGTAGCGGCGACTGGCGAAGGCGATGTCGGAACCCACGTGTTCGAAGATGCGGAAAATTGTCTCGTCCGCGCACCAGATGGCGTCATGGTCGCAGCAGTTGGCGTACGGAACCTGGCTGTGGTTATCGAAGACGATGCTGTTCTTGTTTGCGATCTTGCTCGAAGCCAGGACGTCAAAAAGGTTGTTGAGCGGCTAAAGGTTACGTCTCCTCAGCACCTTGATTTCGCCGCCGCCGCAGCAGAAAGCCTGCCCGATAGTGCGCGACGAATGGCGCATTGGCTACGACAAGCAGCGCTCCCGCTTTGGGGCACGTTGGGCCAAGATGAGGATGGCGGCTTTCGTGAGCTGATCGGCTTCGACGGACTGCCGGTGGCCTCCGTGCGTCGCGCCCGAGTGCAGCCGCGGCAGATTCACGTGTTCAGCGAAGCCGGTCGACTCGGGTGGCGCGGCCCTTGGAAGCGGGCGGTCGCGCTGGGTCTCCAACGCTTGAACGAAGGCTATGTTCGTGATGACGGTCGCCTACGCGCCACCCTCTCCGAGGAGGGGCAGCCTCTGGATGATCGTGCGAAAATCTACGATCAGGCTTTTCTTCTCTTCGCGCTCGCTGCGTGTGCGGACATGGAAGCTTGCGAACAGCGCGCCATTGACCTGCGTGATAAGCTGCTGAGCGAAGTCGACGCCGTCGGCGGTTTCATCGAGCAGGACGAGCGTCCCTATCAATCCAATCCACACATGCATTTGCTGGAAGCCTGCTTGGCTTGGGAGGCGGCTGGCGCCGATGAGGGTTGGGCTTTGCTGGCCGACCGTCTGGTCGACCTAGCGAGCCGATGCTTCATCGATGCTGATGGCGGCTTTGTTAGAGAGTTCTTCGACGCGAACTGGTCGCCGGCCGAAGGCGACGATGGGAGCTTGGCGGAGCCCGGGCATCAGTTCGAGTGGGCATGGTTGCTGGCCCGTTACGCATCCGCCCGCCAAGATGACGCTGCGATGCACATGGCGCGGCGCCTTTATGACTTTGGATTGAAGGGCGTCGAGCCGCGTCGCCAAGTAGCCGTTGACGCTCTCAACGCTGACGGTTCCATTCGCAGCTTACGCGCACGCCTCTGGCCGCAAACGGAGTGGTTAAAGGCCGCCCTCATTCTCGCCGAACATGCCGAGGATGGAGAGCGCGCCCGTTACCTGCGGGACGCGGCTCGCGCCCAACGTGCGACTTGGCTCTACCTGACGCCTGAAGGCTTGTGGCACGACAAGTGCTTGGCCAACGGCGAGTTCATCGATGAGCCTGCTCCGGCAAGTTCCTTCTACCACATCATGGGCGCCTTTTCGCAGCTGAGAAGCTCCCTGCCCATGCTGTATCCCAATGATCTACTCGATCTTCGCCTTGGATGAGGCCGACGCCGCATTCACGCGTTAGACTGGTATGACCCGTCTCGTCACTTTCTCCGACGGCACGACCGTGCCTGTGCTCGGCCAGGGCGCCTGGGAGATCGGCGACGATCCGGCTCGACGTGACGCCGAGCAGGCGGCGCTGGCGCGAGGGATCGACCTGGGCCTGACCGTCATCGACACCGCCGAACTGTACGGCGACGGCCGATCCGAGCGGCTGGTGGGCGAAGTCATCGCAGGCCGGCGCGACGAGGTCTTCCTGGTCTCCAAGGTTCGGCCGGAGAACGCCTCGGAGATGAAGATGATGCTGGCCTGCGAGAAGTCGCTTGAGCGGCTGGGCGTGGACCGGATCGACCTCTACCTGCTGCACTGGCAAGGCCGCGTTCCGCTGGAGGAGACGGTGGACGCCTTTCAGGAGCTGGTGGATGAGGGCATGATCGCGCGCTGGGGCGTGTCCAACCTGGATCTTCGCGCCATGGAGCGGCTGGTCGATATTGACGGCGGCGCCGACTGCGCGGCCAACCAGCTACTGTACAATCTCGGTTCGCGCGGGGTGGAGTTCGACCTGCTGCCGTGGATGCAGGCGCGCGACATGCCGATGATGGCTTATTCGCCGCTTGGGCGCGGGGGGCTGCTCGAGCATCCGCTGATCACCGACATCGCCGATCGCCATGACGCCTCGCCGGCGCAGGTGGCGCTTGCGGCCGTGCTGCGTCAGGACGGGGTGATCGCCATTCCCAAGGCCAGCACGGTCGAGCACGTCGAGGCCAACGCCGAGGCGCTGGAAATCCGCTTCGACGCCGAGGACCTGGACAGGCTGGACCGCGTCTTTTCACCGCCGACCAAGGCGACGCCGCTGGACATCATCTGAATTGGAAAAGGCCGGGATCGCTCCCGGCCTTTTTGCTTACGCAGTCGGACCTTGCTCAGGCCGCCGCCTTGGTCTCCGGCGCGAAGCGGCCGTAGAAGGTCTCGTTCTTCGCCGCCATGTCGCGCAGCAGCTGCGGGACCTTGAAGCGGTCGCCGTAGGTCTCCGCCAGACGATCCGCCGTCTCGACGAACTTGGCCAAGCCGATGCCGTCGATGAAGCTCGCCGGACCGCCGGTCCATGGGGCGAAGCCCCAGCCCAAGATGGCTCCGAGGTCGGCCTCGCGCGGGTCGTCGATCACACCCTCTTCCCAGCACCGCGCCACTTCCACAGCCTGGCGATACAGCAGGCGGGTCTTCAGCTCGTCAATCTGGGCAAAGGCCGAGGCGCCTTCCGGCTGGTCGATGCCCTTGGTGATCGGGGCCAGTTCCCCAAGACCCGCCCAGAGCGTCTTGGGCTTCTGATCGTAGTCGTAGAAGCCCTTGCCGTTCTTGCGGCCGAACCGTCCGCCCTCGACCATGGTGGCGACGATCTGCTCGCCCTCGTTGGGGACGTACTTGTCGCCGAGGTCTTCGCGCGTCTGTTTGGCGATCTTGTAGGACAGGTCCAGCGCCACGTCGTCGTGCATCTCCAGCGGGCCGCGCGGCATGCCGGTCATGCGGCCGACGTTGTCGATCAGCGCAGGGCCGTAGCCTTCCTCCAGCATCGCCATGCCTTCCATCAGGAAGGTCGAGAAGCAGCGCGAGGTGTAGAAGCCGCGACTGTCGTTGACCACGATCGGCGTCTTTTTGATCTTCAGGACGTAATCGATCGCCTTGGCCAGAGCGGCGTCACCCGTCTTTTCGCCCATGATGATCTCGACCAGCATCATCTTGTCGACCGGCGAGAAGAAGTGAATGCCGATGAAGTCCGCCGGCCGCACGCTGGCCTCGGCCAGGCCGGTGATCGGCAGGGTCGAGGTGTTGGAGCCGAACACGGCGCCGTCCGCCAGCTGCGCCTCGGCGCGCTTGGTCACGTCGGCCTTGATCTCGCGGCTTTCGAACACCGCCTCGACCACCAGGTCCGAGCCCTTGATCAGGTCGTAGTCGGTGGTGGCGGTGACCAGGGCCAGGGTCGCGTCGTGCTTGTCCTGGGTCATCTGGCCGCGCGACAGGCGCTTCTTCAGCAGGTCGGCGACATGCTGCTTGCCCTTGTCGGCGGCTTCCTGCGTCTGGTCGATCAGCACCGTCTCGATACCGGCCATGACCTGCACATAGGCGATGCCTGCGCCCATCATGCCAGCGCCCAGCACCGCGACCTTCTTGGGATCGGACTTCTCGACGCCGGCCGGGCGCACCGCGCCCTTGTCCAGCTCCTGCTTGGACAGGAACAGCGAGCGGATCATGGCCTGCGCCTGCGGCGTCATCAGCGTCTTGATGAAGTAGCGCGTCTCGATCCGGAGGCCGGCGTCGATCGGCACCTGAAGGCCTTCATAGACCGCCTTCATCAGGTTCAGCACGGCCGGATAGTTGCCGTAGGACTGCTTGCGCAGCATGGCGTTGCCGACCATGAAGTTCTGGATGCCGACCGGATGGTAGGGGCCGCCGCCCGGCAGCTTGAACGACTTGTCGTCCCAGGGCTGCTGGGCCTTGCCGCCATTCCTGATCCAGGTCTTGGCCGCCTCGACCGCCTGACCCTTTTCCACCACCTCGTGCACCACGCCCGCGCCCTTCGCGTCGTTCGGGCGCCACGACTTGCCTTCGCTCATCTGCATCAGCGCGGCCTGCACGCCGATCAGGCGCGTCAAACGTTGGGTGCCGCCGCCGCCGGGGAACAGGCCGACCTTGATCTCGGGCAGGCCGAGTTGAATCTTGTTGTCGTTTTCGACCACGCGATAGTGACAGGCCAGCGTCAGCTCCAGTCCGCCGCCCAGCGCCAGGCCGTTAATGGCCGCCGCGACCGGTTTGCCGCAGGTTTCCAGCGCCCGCAGCGCGCCGTTCAGCTTCCATCCCGCATCAAAGGCGGCCTGAAGGTCGCCCGCGCCCGACAGCATGCCCGAGGCCATGTCGCCGAGATCGGCGCCGGCGCAGAAGCCGCTCGGCTTGCCACTGGTCAGCACCGCGCCTTTGATGGCTTCGTCCGACTTGATGCGTTCGACGACCTGCGGGATCTCGGCCATGACCTGGCCGGTCAGGGTGTTCATCGAACGGCCGGCCACGTCGAAGGTGACAAGGGCGATGCCGTCGGCGTCGACGTCGATCTTGAAGTTTTCCATGATGATGATCTCCGAAATCAGACGCGTTCGATGACGGTGGCGGTGCCCATGCCGCCGCCGATGCACAGGGTCACCAGCGCGGTCGACTTGTCCGAGCGCTCCAGCTCGTCCAGCACCACCGAGGTGATCATGGCGCCGGTGGCGCCCAGCGGGTGACCCATGGCGATGGCGCCGCCGCAGACGTTGATCTTGTCGTGCGGGATGTCCATCGCCTGCATGTAGCGCAGCACCACCGCCGCGAAGGCCTCGTTCAGCTCCCACAGATCGATGTCGGCGGTGGTCATGCCGAGGCGGTTCAACAATTTGCGCGACACATACTCGGGCCCGGTCAGCATGATCGACGGCTCTGAACCAATGGAGGCCGCACCCTTGATCCGCGCCCGCGGCTTCAGCCCCAGCGCCTGCCCGGCTTCCAGCGAGCCGATCAGCACGCCGGCCGCCCCGTCGACGATGCCGGACGAGTTGCCGGGCGTATGGACGTGCTTGACCCGCTCCACCTCTGGGTAGCGCTGGTTGATCACGGCATCGAACGCCATCTCGCCCATCATGGCGAAGGACGGGTTCAGGCCGCCCAGCGTCTGCATGTCCGTGTTCGGACGAATGGTCTCGTCGTGGTCGAGGCGCACCAGACCAAGCTGGTCCTTGACCGGCACCACCGACTTGCTGAACCGGCCCTCGGCCCACGACTTGGCCGAACGCTTATGGCTTTCGACGGCGTAGGCGTCCACGTCGTCGCGGCTGAACCCGTATTTGGTGGCGATCATGTCGGCCGACACGCCCTGCGGCACGAAGTAGGTCGGAAAGGCCGAGGACGGGTCCGTCGGCCAGGCGCCCATGTCCGAGCCCATGGGCACGCGGCTCATCACCTCGACGCCGCCGCCGACGGCGAAGTCCGCCTCGCCGGCCTTCACCTTTGCCGCGGCCATGTTCACAGCCTCCAGGCCGGAGGCGCAGAAGCGGTTGATCTGCACGCCCGCCGTTTCCTGCGACCAGCCGGCCGCCAGCACCGCGGTGCGCGCGATGTCGGCGCCGAGTTCGCCCACCGGCGTCACGCAGCCCAGCACCACATCGTCGACCTTGCCCGTGTCCAGAGCGTTGCGGTCGCGCAGCGCCTCCAGCACCTGGCTCGCCAGCGACAGGCCGGTGATCTCGTGCAGAGAGCCGTCCTTCTTGCCCTTGCCGCGCGGCGTGCGGACGGCGTCGTAGATGTAGGCGTCAGCCATGGTGCGTCTTTCCTTGTCTGCCTCTCCTGTCGCCGCAGGGCGAAGGCGAGGGTCCGGAGTCGAAACCTGGCCGCCAAGAACCCTACGTTTACGTCAACGTCAAGTAAGAAGGCGCGTGATCAGACGCCACCTGATCAACGATCAGCCAGTCGGCTCGCTCCGCCCGTGATGCGGCACACATAGTCGCGCGCCGGCCGAGCGGACTGTGAGCCCGTGGGCTGCAGAATACCGTCGCGAGCGCGGCAGTCGGCCTCGAGTTTGTCCAGTTCGGCCTGGTAGCGATTGGGCCCGCCGGTGCTGGCGCAGCCGGCGAGCAGGAGAAGGCCGGCCAGCGCGGCGGAACACAGTGCGGACTTCTTCATGACGACCTCCATCGATCCTGCGGAACGCCGCCGACGCCTCGAACGATCCGCCGTCAGGATGCGACGGACAGTCGAACCAGCTTGCCGTCGTCCTGATCGGTGATGACCCAGACAGCGCCGTCCGGCGCCACCGCCACCTCGCGGATGCGCTCGCCCAGATCGGTCAGCAGCCGCTCTTCGCCGACGACCCGATCGTTCTCGATCACCAGCCGCGCCAGTTGCTTGTCCTTCAGCCCAGCCACCAGCAGGTCGCCGTCCCAGCCCGGGAACATGGCGCCCTGATAGAAGGCGGCGCCTCCTGGCGCGATCACCGGATCCCAATAGTAGACCGGCTGCTCCGTGCCTTCGCGCGCCGTGACCCAAGGGCCGGGCTGGCCGTTGTATTCGATGCCGTACGACACCTCGGGCCAGCCGTAGTTGGCGCCCGGCTTTTCCAGGTTGATTTCGTCGCCGCCGCGCGTGCCGTGCTCGATGGTCCAGACCGCGCCGTTCGGCTGCACCGCCACGCCCTGCACGTTGCGGTGGCCGTAGCTGAAGATCTCCGGCCGCGCGCCCTCGCGCCCGACGAAGGGGTTGTCCTGAGGGATGGTCCCATCCGCATTGATGCGGATGGTCTTGCCCATGTGGGAGTTCAGGTCCTGCGCCTGCGGCCGCATCGGCTTGTCCGAACGCTCGCCCAGGGTGATGAACAGATGACCTTGTTGATCGAACGCCAGCGACGAGCCGAAATGCTTGTCGCCGTCATAGGTCGGCTGCGCGCGGAAGATCACCTGAACGCTTTCGACGCGCGCGCCGTCGTCCGACAGCCGCCCGCGCGCCACCGAGGTGGCGTTGCCGCCCTCGCGTGGTTCGGCATAGCTCCAGTAGATCATGCGGTCACGGGCGAAATCCGGGCTGATCGCAACGTCCAGCAAACCGCCTTGGCCGCGCGCATCGACGCGCGGCAGACCCTGCACCGGCTCGCTGATCCGCCCCTCGCCTGTGACGATCCGCAGCCGACCCGGCTTTTCCGTCACCAGCCAGCGGCCATCCGGCATCATCGCCAGGCCCCACGGGTGCTCCAGGCCCGAGGCGACCACCCTGTGGATCATCGCCTGGTCGGTGCGCACCGCCGGCGCCCGGGTTTGCCCCTCAAAGGCGGGCCGCTGATCCGGCGCATTCGCCGCCCGCGTCTCAAGCGCCGCGCCACGCGGCGCGGCGGCGTCGGACTGGCCGGGCGCCTCTCCGCTCGCCCCGCAGGCGGCGGCCAGAACGATCAGCGAAGTCGAAGCGGCGGCGGCGATCAGGCGCATGGCGAGGTTCCCGATGAGCACGTTCGGCCAACAACGAGCACAAGCACGACGGTGTTCCAAGTCCCAAGCGTCGCGCGCAAACGCCGCAGCCGCTAGGATCGCCGCCGATGCTCACCACCCGCTTCGCCCCCTCGCCGACCGGCCGGCTGCACAAGGGTCACGCCTTTTCGGCCCTGACCGCCCGGCGCGCGGCGCGCGCGAGCGGCGGACGCTTCCTGCTGCGCATCGAGGACATCGACCCGACCCGCTGTCGGCCCGAGTACGAAGCCGCCATTCTTGAGGACCTGCGTTGGCTGGGTCTCGACGGGGATGGCCCGGTCCGCCGCCAATCCGAGCATCTCGACGACTACGCCCACGCCCTGTCCCACCTTGAGGCGCGCGGCCTGCTCTATCGCTGCTTTCGCACCCGCAAGGAGATACTCGACACGATCGGCGACGCGCCGCACGGAAGGGTGGAGGCCGTTCGTCCGGGTCCGCACGCCGCCGACGAGGAGACCCGCCTGCTGGGAGAAGGCCGCCCCTTCGCTTGGCGGCTGTCGCTTGAGCGCGCCCGCGCCGTTATCGGCGAGGACGCCTGGCGCGACTTGTCCTTTATCGAAGAGGGCGCAGGACCGAATGGAGAGACCGGCCGCATCCCCGCCCGGCCGGAGACCGCCGGCGACGTCGTGCTGGGCCGCAAGGACACCGGGGTCGCCTACCATCTTGCGGTCACGCATGACGACGCCCTGCAAGGCGTCACCGATGTCGTCCGCGGCCGCGACCTGTTCGAGGCCACGCACATCCAGCGCCTTATCCAGACCCTGATGGGCTGGCCCGCGCCGCGATACCGCCACCACGCCTTGCTCACCGACACAGCCGGCCGCCGCTACGCCAAGCGCGACCGCTCCGTGACGCTGGCCGAGCTGCGCGCGGGCGGCATGAGCGCGGCCGATCTCAGAGCCGAACTGGGCTTCAGCTCCTGCGGCTGAACACGCGCGAGGCGCCGTAGCCGGTCAGGGCGGCGAGGAGGACGCAAAGCACGCCGTAGGTCCAGGGCTGGCGGTGGGCGAAGTCGTAGATGTCGCGCTCCAGCCCCACCTTCTCGACGGTCAGGGTCAGGTTGGAGACCGACGCCGGCTCGCCGTCCTGGAACAGCCAGACCTCGGCGTGATAGCGGCCGACCGGCGCCACGGCCGGCAGTTCGACCTCGGCGCGGAACAGGCCGCGATCGACGAAACTGACGCCCTCGGGATCGGTGTTGTAGAGGGCGGCCGCCTCGCGCAGGCGGATCACGGCGCGACGCCACTCGAGGTAGTCTTCGCCCAGGCGGCTGACCACCACGTCGCGCACCCCGTACCGCGTCACGGCGCGGCTTTCCTCCGGCGCCTGGATGCGCAGATGGTCGACGCCGACGCCCAGTCGGCGCAGCTGGCCGAAGTCTGCGATATCAGATAGCGGCCGGGTCGAGGCTGTCATGTAGAACCCCGGCGCGCCTTCGAACAACACCGGCCGGCTGTTCAGCCAGACGCCCAGGGTGCGAACCTTGCGCACCAGCCGCACCGGCGCATGGGGCCCGCGAACCACCACCACCACGTCCGCCGGTCGGTCACTGGGATTGAAGACGGCGCCGTACAGCACGATGGATGCGCCGCGAAAGCTCGAGTCCACATGGACGCGCGCCTCCGTCAGAGCAGCGGCCACGCGCAGGTCTTCAGTGGTGGCGACGGAGCGCTCGGGCGGCGGCGCCTCGACAACCGGGGGCGGGAGGGCCTGCATCATCAGTCCGACACCCCCGGCGCGAACAGGAAGACGTCCGAAGGCTCAACGAACAGCCCCAGCCCCATCTGCAATCCAACCAGCAGCACGATCAGGCCCAGCAAGGCGCGCAGCTCCTCGCCCCGGAACCGGTTCGAAAAGCGGGCGCCGGCTTGCGCGCCCACCACGCCGCCCAGGAGCAGGATGGTGGCCAGGACGATGTCCACGGTCTGGTTGCGGCCGGCTTGAAGCACGGTGGTGATGGCGGTGGTGATAATGATCTGAAACAGGCTAGTGCCCACCACCACGCCCGCGCGCATTCGCAGGATGTAGAGCATGGCCGGCACCAGGATGAAGCCGCCGCCGACCCCCATGATGGCCGACAGCACGCCTGCGAACACGCCCAGCCCGAAGGGCGGAATGGCGCTGATGTAGAGGCCCGAGCGAGGAAACTTCATCCGCAGGGGCAGGCCATACAGCCACAAGGGGCGGCGACGCTCCTTGCGCGGCGCGGTGATTCCGCGTCGCCTTCGGATGATCTCCGTCAGGCTTTCGCGCAGCATCAGCGAACCGATCACGCCCAGGAACAGCAGATAGGAGATCGCCACCACCAGGTCAGCCTGACCCAGCAGGCGCAGATAGCGGAACAGCTCCACGCCCAAGAGAGCGCCCGTCGCGCCGCCCGCGGCCATGACGCCGCCGATGCGGTAGTCCACCGCGCCCTGGCCCGAATAGCGGATCACGCCGGAGGTGGAGGAGGCGACCACGTGGCTGGCCTGGCTGGCCACCGCCACCGTGGGCGGTATGCCGAAGAACACCAGGATCGGCGCCATCAGGAAGCCGCCGCCGATGCCGAACAGCCCGGACACGAAGCCGACCACCGCCCCCAGGATCACCAGGAGCGGCCAGTTCACCGAAACCTCGGCGATCGGCAGGTAGATATCCAAAGCGCGCGCCTTCGGCTGGAGCGGAAGCGAACACCGCCGAACGGCGAACGGACCCTGTCTAGCGGTCCGAGCGCCGCCCC
Source organism: Pseudomonadota bacterium (assembly GCA_023456105.1). Classification (GTDB taxonomy): domain Bacteria; phylum Pseudomonadota; class Alphaproteobacteria; order Caulobacterales; family Caulobacteraceae; genus Brevundimonas. The sequence continues at coordinate 96,256 of JAEYAO010000025.1, forward strand.
GCCACCCGCCGCCGTGCGATCAGCCGGCGGCGTCCGCGGCCTGGAAACTGTCGGCGGCCCGGCGCGCGATCTGGCGCGCGGCGGGGCTGGCGGAAGCGTTCAGCCGGTCATAGGCCGCGCGCGCCTCGGCGTCGCCGGAGCGAGCCGCGATGGCGTACCAGGTCAACGCCTGGCTGGTGTTCGGAGCCAACCCCTGCGCGCCGTTCTCGTAAAGACGGGCGACGTTGTACTGGCTGTCGGTGAGACCGCGCTCGGCGGCGCGCGTCAGCCACTTCAGCGCCTCCGCCCGGTTCTGCCCGCCACCCACGCCGTCGTACAGATACATGGCGTAGGCGTGCATGCCCTTGGGATCGCCGCCCTCGGCCGCGCGGCGCGCCCAGCGCCGACTCTCGGCCAGGTCGACGTCCACGCCTCGCTCTCCGGCCTGGTAGAGGCCGGCCAGATGCAGTTGCGCCGAGGTGTCGCCCAGGTTCGCCGCGGCCCGCAGCGTCTCGACGCCAGCCGGATCATCGGCGTCCAACTGCTCAACGGCGCGCGCATAAACCTCGGCGCCGCGACCCGCGTCCGCTGGAGAAACCGCGCCCGCCGGCGTCAGAGCCACGGCCGCAAGCGGAGCCGCCGCATTCGCCGATGGTCCGTCGCCCGGTCGAGGCAGGCCGAAGCTCAAGCCGTTGTCCTCGGCAAGGCCGTTCAGCCCGAACAGGCCACCGGTCACCGCCACCGCCGTCACCGACGCCAGCAGGGCCTTCTTGGCGGTTGATCCATCCTGCGCCGCCTGCTTGTCCAGCCTCTCCTGCAGCTTGGACTTGCCGCCGCGCCGGAGGTTCAGGCCGAAGCCCTTGCGGGCGGGCGGCTCCGCGACCGCCGGCGTCATGGCGGCGCGGGCGGCGTCGATGGTGGTGCGGGTGGAGGCGGCGCGGCCTTCGGCGGCGGCGGCGCTCATGCTGGCGCGAAGACGACGGGGATCCACGAAGTCGGTGTCGGCCGAGAAGTCGTCCTCGACATCGTCGAGGGTCTGAACGGCGGGTCGGGCTTCGGACCGGGCGGGTGCGAGGGGGGCGGCTTGCGCCTCGGCCGTGGCGTCAAGCGCGTCGGAAACATCGGCCCCGCCGAAGGAGGCGAAGCTTGTTGCGCCGAAGGGTCCGGCCGGGGTCGGCGCCGCGTCCTGATCGGGCTCGGGCGCCGGCTCGGCCTCGGCGTTCAGATCGCCCCAGTCGTCGTCGGCGTCAAACGAGGCGTCGGGAAAGGCGGCGGCGCGCCAGTCGGCCTGGGCCGTGTCGGGCGCCGTCTCAGGGGAGAGCTCTTCGGCCTCGAGCGGCATGTCCCGGACAGCGACGGGAGCGGCGGCGGCGACCGGAGCCGCAGCGGCTGTCGGCGTCGGCGCCCGCTGATCGATGCTTTCGCGGGCTTCGGCCAGAAGGCGGGCGGTGCGCTCCTCGCTCAGCCGCATGCGCTCGGCCAGTTCGCCCGAGGCGCGATCGTAGCGCTGCTCGATCCGGGTGGAGCTTTCGGCTAGGCGCTGACCGATGTCGTCCAGCGCCTGCTGCGAGCGACGCTCGGTCTGGGCGATGCGCTCCGACAGCCGTTCGGAGATGCGGGTGATCTCGTCGCCGAGGCGCTCCAGCGCCACGGCGTGGCGATCGTCGGCGGCGGTTAGCCGCTGCTCGATACGCTCGGCCTGGCGTGAGAACTGGCCGTCGATGTGGGCGGACTTGCCGGCGAAGTCCGCTTCAGCCTTGGCGAGGCGACGAGCGATATCGGCTTCGATTCGCGACGACAGCTGCGCGGTCTTGTGGGCAAGGTCGCCATCGACCTTTTCGGCCAAGGCGCGGGCCATGGCCTCCATCTGGGTCGCAGGCGATGCGCCTTCGGCCCGGGTCAGCCGGTCGCCCAGGTTCTGGGCGATGCGCACCACTTCGCGGCCCATGGCCTCGATGCCTTCGGCGGACTTCTCCTCCGAAGCCTTGACCTGCTCGCCGACGGAAGACAGCGCCCGCTCGATGCGGTCCATCCGGTCCTCGGCCTTTGTGTCTTCCAGCCGGCGCATCATTTCGACGCGATTGCTTTCAACCTGGCGCGCCAGGGTCTCGGCCAGCTTTTCGAAGCGAAGCGCCTCGCGCGCGCCCTCCGGCTCGATCCGCGCCTCGGCCGCATGCAGGCGCTTGTCCAGATCGGCGAACGAGCGTTCCAGGTTCCGCAAGGCGTCGGTGGTGCGGCCCTGGGCCTGGTCGAGCCGCTGGCCGACCTGGGCCAGCGCATCCGCGCTCAGCATCCCGGCCGGAGCACGGGCGGCGGCTTTTTCCACCGCCTCCATGCGCGTGCGCAGTTCGTTGACGCCGCCGCGCTGCCGTTCCTCGATTTCGTACAAACGACCGGCCAGAGCGCCGATGGAGGTCTCGATCTTGCCGAAGCTTTCCAGCGTGCGGGGACCGTGCTCCTGCTCGAACTTGCGCAGGCGCTTCTGGCCCTCGCGCATCTCTTCGGCCAGTTCGTCGGCGCGAAGGGCCTGGGCCTTGCCGGCCTTGTCCTGGGCCTCCAGCCGGCGCAGCAGGCCGGCCACGGCCTGATCCACGCCCTGGATCGCCACGGTGGACCGGCGCTCAGCCGCCTCGAGCCGCGAGGCGATCGCATCGACAGAGGCGCTCAGCCGCAGCCAGTGCTCGTCGGAACTGTCATAGGCGTCGTCCAGCCGACGGGAGCGTCCGCGGCGTTCGAAGACTTCGGCGACATGGGGGCGGCGCGGCAGGGTGGCGTAGGCCTCGTCTTCCTCGCCGTCCTCCATGATCATGGAGTTCAGCCACTCGCCCAGGGTCATGCCCGAGCGCCGCGCCAGATCCTTGGCGATCTCGCGGGCCTTAGGGTCAATGCCCTTTACGCTCCAAGGCGCCGCCGCTGCGCTCACTGATTCGCCTCCCGACCCATTCAGCGAACGCTAACCGCCCAGATGCTGGGTGTAAACGCGCCGTTAACCGCAATATCTGGAGGCGGCCTGTCGCGTCTGTGGACAGCCTCTCCCGAACGCAGGGTTGTGACGCCGACATGGTTAATGCGGGATGAAGATTAACCTGCTGGAAAGACTCGGGCTCTTGCCGAACGGCGCATCCTCGGCCACGCCTGCGGCGATGACTCTCTCGACGACGCTGATCCTGCTCGCCGCATCGCTGGGGCTGACGCTGCTGGCCGGATGGCGGGGCGCAAGGCCGCCCGATCCGCGCAAGGGACCGCGCATGATCCCGTGGCGGTTCATCATGCTGGCCGGCGCGGCGCTGGCGCTGCTGCTGCTGATCCATCTGACAACGCTGTTCGGCGCTGAACGCGCGCCCTGGGTCTAGCCGGCGCCCTTCGAGAGAGGAACCCGACCGCCCAGCCGGGGGTTTGCCTGTGCACTTCCAACGAACGACGCAGGAGATGCGAACATGGCCGGCAAGGACCTGACCCCTCAAGAGGCCGAGACCGAATTCTGGAAGAGCCTGAAGGAGTCCAACACCGGCATGCTCCGCGTCGACCGGCCGGGTGAGCACGCCCAGCCGATGACCGGCTATGGCGAACCCGAGACCGGCACGATCTGGTTCTTCTCGCGCGACGATACCGACTTCGCCCAGGAGGTCGCGGCCGGCGGCGGCATGGGCATGTTCACCTATCAGGCTGAGGACGAAGAGGTTTACGCCTGCATCCACGGTCAGCTGTCGATCGACCAGGACCGCTCCAGGATCGACAAGTACTGGAACCCGGTCGTCGCCGCCTGGTACCCCGAGGGCAAGGACGACCCGCACCTGACCCTGGTCCGCTTCGACGGCGAGGACGGCCGCGTCTGGGTGACCAAGGAAGGCGGGCTCGGCTTCGGCTTCAAGGTGCTGAAGGCCAACGTCACCAAGACCGAACCGAACGTCGGCGGCGTGTCGGACGTGAACCTGGGCTAACCAGCGCCAGCATCAGAAAAAGGGGGCGGTCGCACGTGCGGCCGCCCCCTTTTCAATTCAGCCGCCGAAGCACCAGGCCAGCACCGCCTTCTGGGCGTGGATGCGGTTCTCGGCCTCGTCCCACACCAGAGAGCGTGCGCCGTCGATGACGGCGTCCGTCACCTCCTCCCCCCGGTGCGCAGGCAGGCAGTGCAGGAAGACGGCGTCCGGCGAAGCGAGGTCCATCAGCGCCTCGTCGACCTGATAAGCCTCAAAGGCGTGCAGGCGCGCCTCATAGTCCTTGTCGCCCATGGACACCCAGGTGTCGGTGACCACAACATCGGCCCCTTCTACCGCTTCGCGCGGATCGGAGGTCAGGCTGACCACCTCCCCGCCCTTGGCCAGATCGCGCAGGTCCGGATGATATTCCGCGGGGCACGCCACGTTCAGGTGGAAGCCGAACTTGGCCGCCGCGTGCATGAAGCTGTGGCAGACGTTGTTGCCGTCGCCGATCCAGGCGATCGTCTGGCCGGCGACCGGCCCGCGATGCTCCTCGACCGTCAGCAGATCGGCCAGGATCTGGCACGGATGCGAGCGGTCGGTCAGGCCGTTGATGACGGGAACGGTCGCGACGCGGGCGAACCGCTCCACGTCCTCGTGGTCGTTGGCGCGGATCATCACCGCATCCACCATGCGCGACAGCACCCGCGCGGTGTCCTCCACCGGCTCGCCCCGACCCAGTTGCATGTCGGAGGCCGTGGCGATGATGGAGGAGCCGCCCAGCTGGCGAATCGCGGCGTCGAAGCTGAAGCGCGTACGGGTCGAGTTCTTCTCGAAGATCATCGCAAGAACGCGGTCGCGGCCGGGGGCATCGGCGTCGGCGCGCCCCTGCGGCCAGCCCTTGCGCGCCTGCTTGCGGGCATGGGCGTCGTCCAGGATGGCGCGCAGCTCGGACGCTTCCAGCCGGTGGATGTCGAGAAAGTGCCTGACCATCACGCCGCCAGCTTTTCACGCGCCGCTGCGCACGCGCCCTCGAAACGCGTGATCGCCTCGCGGGCCTCTTCCAGCGTCAGGTTCAAGGGTGGCAAGAGGCGCACGCAGTTGTCGCCGCCGCCCGCCACCAGCAGTTGCTGTGTGTCGCGCGCCAGAGCCATGAACTCGCGGTTGTTGGGGTGCAGCTTGACCCCGATCAGCAGGCCCTTGCCCCGCACGTCCATGATCACGTCGGGATAGCGTTCCTGCAGCCCCGCCAGCTGCTGCTTCAGATAACCGGCGATCTCGGCCACATTCTTCAGGATTTCGGGCGTGTTGATGGTCGACAGCGCCGCCTGTCCGACCGCCATGGCCAGCGGATTGCCGCCGAAGGTCGAGCCGTGGACGCCCACCGTCATGCCTTTCGCCGCCTTGGCCGACGCCAGGCAGGCGCCGATGGGGAAGCCGCCGCCCAGCGCCTTGGCCACCGCCATGATGTCCGGCGCCATGCCGGCCCACTCGTGGGCCCACAGCTTGCCGGTCCGGCCCATGCCGCACTGGACCTCGTCAAAGATCAGCAGGACGCCATGTTCGTCGGCCATCTGGCGCATCCAGCGCAGGTCTTCCTCCGGCGTGGCGCGGCATCCGCCCTCGCCCTGAACCGGCTCCAGGATGATCGCGGCGGTGTTCGGCGACTGGAAGGCCGCCTCCAGCGCGTCCTTGTCGCCCCACGTCAGCTGGTGGAACCCCTGCATCGGCGGGCCGAAGCCCTCGGTGTAGCTGGGGTTCGCCGCTGCATTGATCGCGCCGTAGGTGCGGCCGTGGAACGAGCCGTCGAAGCCGTAGATGTCGATCCGCTCAGCCTGGCCGTTGGCGGAGTGGTACTTGCGCGCCGTCTTCAGCGCGCACTCCACGGCCTCGGTGCCCGAGTTGGTGAAGAAGACCACGTCGGCGAAGCTGGATTCGCACAGCTGGTCCGCCAGGGCTTCCTGCCCCGGGATGCGGAAGATGTTGGACACGTGCCACAGCTTTTCGGCCTGATCCTTGACCGCCTGCACCAACACCGGATGCGCATGACCCAGGCCGTTCGTCGAGATGCCGGCGACGCAATCCAGGTACTCGGTCCCGTCCGTCGACCACAGGCGCGCGCCTCGCCCGCGCTCCACCTCCAGCGGCGCGCGATTGTAGACACCCATCAGATGGTTCGTGGACACGGGACCTGCACCTCCAAAAGCGAGACGGCCCCGACGCGGGCGCGACGGAGCCGGACTTCCATGAGGCCCGACTTGTCGGACCGCGCAGCGGCTTAGTCAACACCGCCGGTCGGGGATCGTCCAGGCGGCTGGAGGTAGCCCTCAGCTCTTCAGCCGCCAGCCCGAGCGGAACACCAGCCAGCAGGCGGCGGCCATGACCACCATCAGCACCGCGCTGCCCACGACGCCGACCGCGAGGTTGCTTTCGGCATGGCCGATGAAGCCGTAGCGGAAGCCGTCGATCAGATAAAAGAACGGGTTGAAGTGGCTGACCGTGGCGAAGGGCTCCGGCAGGTTCTCCACCAGATAGAAGGCGCCCGACAGAAAGGTCATCGGCATGACGACGAAGTTCTGAACCGCCGACAGGTGGTCGAACTTCTCGCTCCACAGGCCGGCCAGCACGCCCAGCATGCCCATGATGAAGCTGGCGGCCACGGCGAACCAGATAATGGCCAGGATGTTGGCCATGCCCAGGCGCGCGAACGGCAGGACGCAGATCGCCGTGACCAGACCCACCAGGACGCCGCGCGTGGCCGAGCCCAGGGTGAAGCCCAGCGTCAGCTCCAGCGGGCTGAGCGGCGGCGTCAGGAAATCGGTCGCCGTGCCCATGATCTTGGCCTGGATCAGGCTGGAGGATGAGTTGGCGAAGGCGTTGTTGAGGATGGCCATCATGATCAGGCCGGGCGCCACGAACTCGGCGAAGGGCGTGCCATGCAGCGGCCGCGCACCCTGCAGCGCCACCACGAACACCAGCATGTAGAGCAGGGTCGTCACCACCGGCGCGGCCACCGTCTGGGCGCCCACCTTCCAGAACCGGCGCACCTCGCGTTGATAGAGGGTGATCACCCCGACCCAATTGACCCCCGGATAGCGGCGGGGCTGCGGCAGCCCGGCCGGGCGCGTGGACAGGAGATCGGGCGTGCTCATGGCCGCGCAGATGCGCCCGCCGGCTCGCTACCGCAAGGCTGAGCGGTCTCGCAGAACAACGATTCAATATCTGGTTTCTGTGGACAGCCTGATTCGCACATGTTGCGTCGCTTAACAGGAGGTTTACAACTGATTGTAGGTCTGGAGCCCGGAGGGGCCCCCAGCCACTACATATTGAATCCTGAACGCCGGAGGGTGGCATGACCGCAGGCTGGACCGACGATCGCGTAGGCGCGCTGAAGAAGCTGTGGCTGGAGGGTCAGTCGGCCAGCCAGATCGCCAAGCAGCTGGGCGGCGGCGTGACCCGCAACGCCGTGATCGGCAAGGTGCACCGCCTCGGCCTGTCGGGTCGGGCCGCGCCGTCGCAACCGGTGCGCGCCCCCGCCCCGGCCTTCCGCACCAGCCGCCCACGCACCGCGGCGTCCACCGTGGTGGAAACAGTGGCAGAGGCCGCTTCGGCGCCGATCGTTCGTCGCCTTGAGGTGGTTCAGGCGCCGAAGCCCGTCGAGTCGGTCGCCGCGCCTTCGCCCGCCCAGGTCCCGGACCTGCCAGGCACCGCCACGGTGCTGACGCTCGGCGCCCACATGTGCAAGTGGCCGATCGGCGATCCGTCCTCGCGCGAGTTCAGCTTCTGCGGCCGTCGCGCCTCAGAAGGCGTCTACTGCATCGAGCACGCGCGCGTCGCCTATCAGCCGCAGGTCCGCCGCGGCGGCAAGGACGGCGCGTCCGACCTGGCCCGCTCGCTGCGCCGCTACATCTGACCGCACGACCACCCGGCAATGGACAAGGCCTCGCCGATCGCCGGCGGGGCCTTTCTAGTTGAGGCTGCGTCTGGCCTCAGGCGTATCCAGCGAGAAGGCCGGTATTGCCGCCTCGAACGACCGGCCTTCCGCATCGGTGAAATAATAGGCGCCGACCATTGAACCGGTCGGCGTGCCCAGCGGACAGCCGGACGCATAGGCATAGGCGTCGCCGGGCTGGATCGTCGGCTGCTCGCCCACCACGCCCGGGCCGCGCACCTCTTCGGTGCGCCCCAGGCCGTCGGTGATGGTCCAGCGCCGGGCCATCAGCTGCACCGCCGCGCCCGTCAGGTTCACCACCTCCACCTGATAGGCCCAGACCCAGCGCCCGCCCTCCGGATCGGACTGACCGGCCAGGTAGCTCGGCCGAACCCGGACCAGAATGCCGTTGGTTTCGGCGCTATAGGCAGGGGCGTCGTGCATGGGCTATATGCTCGCCCCGCCACGCGGCGGGTGCAAGCGTAGCCTGTGCGGGATCGATCGGCACGGGCTCCCTCGGCCCAGAACAGGACGACATGAGCGCCTATTCCCCCACCCGCCCCGGCATTCTGCCCGCCCAGGGCATCGAGGCCCTGATCGCCGGCGGCGCCATCACCTCGGACACGCCGTTCGACCTTGATCAGGTCCAGCCCGCCAGCCTGGACCTTCGCCTGTCGGACCAGGCCTGGCGCGTGCGCGCCTCCTTTCTGCCCGGCCGGCGCAAGGTCGAGGATCGCATCCGCGACGTGGCCATGCACGCCGTCCAGGTTACGGACGCGGGCGTGGTGCTGGAAAAGGGCTGCGTCTACATCGCGCGCCTGCAGGAGCGGCTTAAGCTGCCCAAGGGCCTGATCGCCCGCGCCAATCCGAAAAGCTCGACCGGCCGTGTCGACGTGTTCGTGCGCCTGCTGACCGATCAGGGCGCGTCCTTCGACGACGTGGCCGAGGGTTATGAGGGGGCGCTCTATATGGAGATCGCGCCGCAGACCTTTTCCATCCTGGTGCGACCCGGAACCCGGCTGAACCAGTTGCGGCTGAAGGCGGGCGAGCCGCCCAAGCTCGAAACCCGCAGCGTCGGTGTGGACCTGCGCGGCGGCGACGTCGTGGGTTTTCGCGGCCGCCGTCATGCGGGGGTGGTCGATCTCGACCACATCGACGGCCACGATCCGCGCGACTTCTGGGAGCCGCTGAGCTTGCGTCGCGGCGAGCTGCTGCTCGATCCGGGCGAGTTCTACATCCTGGCCTCCTCGGACGATGTGGAGATCCCCGTCGATCAGGCCGCCGAGATGACGCCGATCGATCCCTCCGTGGGCGAGTTCCGCGTCCACTACGCCGGCTTCTTCGATCCCGGCTTCGGCACGGACGAGGCGCACGGCGCGGGCTCCAAAGGCGTGCTGGAGGTCCGCACCCACGACACCCCGTTCCTGCTCGAACATGGGCAGATCGTGGCGCGCCTGGTGTACGAACCGCTGACGGAACGCCCCAGCCGCCTCTATGGCGAGAGCGGCAGCCATTATCAGAGCCAGGGCCTGAAGCTTTCCAAGCACTTCCGCCCCTGGGGTTGAGGCGAGGCGTCGCGCCGCCCGCCCTTTGCCGCGCCGCCCGCATGGTCTAGTCAGGCGCCATGACCATGGAGGCGACCATGAAGCGTGTGATCGTTCTGGGCGGAGACGGCTTTTGCGGCTGGCCCACCGCCCTGCATCTGTCGGCGCGCGGCTGGGACGTGACGATCGTCGACAACCTGTCGCGCCGCAACATCGACAATGAGCTGGAAGTCCAGTCGCTGACGCCCATCCGCACCATGGGCGAGCGCATCCGAGCCTGGAAGGAGATATCCGGCCGCGACATCGGCTTCGTCAACCTGACGGTCGGAAAGGAGTTCGACCGGCTGGTCGCCCTGGTCCGCGACCTGCGTCCGGACAGCATCGTCCACTTCGCCGAACAGCGCGCCGCGCCCTATTCGATGAAGTCGGCGCGCCACAAGCTCTACACCGTCGACAACAACCTGAACGCCACCAACCACCTGCTCGCCGCCATTGTCGAAAGCGGGCTGGACGTGCACCTGGCGCACCTGGGCACCATGGGGGTTTACGGCTACGGCACCGCCGGCCTGCGCATCCCGGAAGGCTATCTGAAGGTCACGGTGGACACCGACAACGGCCCGGCCGAGCAGGAGATCCTGTTCCCGCCGAACCCCGGCTCCATCTACCACATGACCAAGACGCAGGACGCCCTGCTGTTTCAGTTCTACGCCAGGAACGACAAGCTCAGGATCACCGACCTGCACCAGGGCATCGTCTGGGGCGCGCAGACCGAGGAGACCCGTCAGGATGAGCGTCTGATCAACCGCTTCGACTATGACGGCGACTACGGCACGGTTCTGAACCGGTTCCTGATGCAGGCGGCGGTGGGCTATCCGCTGACGGTGCATGGCTCGGGCGGCCAGACGCGGGCTTTTATCCATATCCAGGACACGGTGCGCTGCGTCGAGCTGGCGCTGGAGAACCCGCCGAAGCGCGGCGAGCGCGTGCGCATCCTGAACCAGATGACCGAAAGCCGCCGCGTGCGCGATCTCGCCAGCATTGTTTCGCGCCTAACGGGGGCCGAAGTTCACCACGTCGCCAACCCCCGCCAGGAAGCGGACGAAAACGAGCTGGTCGTCGCCAACGACGGCTTCCGCGAACTGGGCTTGAAGCCGATCACGCTGGCCGAGGGGCTGATGCAGGACGTGACGGAGAACGCCCGCCGCTATGCCGACCGGGTCGACCTGTCGCGCATCCCATGCGTGTCCGCCTGGAACCCGGATCGTGCGGAGGCGCTGGAGCACGAGCAAGCTCGGCCGTATGTCGAGCCCCGGTCCGCCCTCAGCGCCTGACGGTCAGGAGTTCTGATGCCGCAAGCCTCGTCCGCCCCCTCGCTTCTGGTCTTTGGAGGAGGCTATCTGGGGCGGGCGGCGGCGCTCGAGGCGATCCGGCGCGGCCGCGCGGCGACCGCCACGTCACGTGATCCGGCGCGACGAGCGATGCTTCAGGCCGACGGGATCAAGGCCGTGGATCCGGCAGACCGAGAGGCGCTCGGCCGCGCCGTGGCCCGACATTCGGCCATTCTCGTCACCGCGCCGCCCGACGCGCGCGGCTGTCCGGCCCAGCGGGTGCTGGCGGAGGTCGCGGGAGACGCCTGGCCCGACTGGATCGGCTATGTCTCCTCCACTTCGGTCTATGGAGATCGGTCCGGCGGCTGGGTGTTCGAGGACGGGCCGCTGAACGCCGCCAGCCTGGAAGGCGCCCGCCGCGTCAACGCCGAGCGCGACTGGCTGGACGGCGCGCGCGGCATGGGCCTGACGGTGCAGGTCTTCCGCCTTCCCGGCTTCTACGGTCCCGGCCGCAGCGTCGTCGATCGGCTGCGCGACGGCTCGGCCCGACTGGTCAGAAAGCCCGGCCAGATCTTCAACCGCATCCACGTGGACGACGTGGTCTCGGCCCTGTTCACCTCCATGGACCGGCCGCATCCTGGCGCGGCCTACAACCTCACCGACGATGAGCCCGCGCCCGCCGACGTGGTGCTGGAGTGGGCGGCCGAACGCCTGGGCCTGCCCCGTCCGCCCGAGGTGGACTGGATGGACGACAGCGTGGGTCCGGTGATGCGGCGCTTCTATCTGGACTCCAAGCGAGTCTCCAACGCCCGCGCCAAGGCCGAACTGGACTGGCGCCCCGCCTATCCCAGCTGGCGAGAGGGTCTACAGGCGGTCCTTGAACAGACCGCCTGATCTCTGGCCCTAGAAGGGGATCAGGTTGCGCTGGCGGCTGTAGCTCATGGTGCCGACATTGGCGCCGAGGCGCAGGCCGACGCCGGTGCGGATGGGCGCAAGCGTGATGCCGTCCGCGCGCTGATAGTTCACGCCCAGTCCCGCCACCAGATAGGCCGTTCCCTCCACGCCCGGGAAGCGGCGGTAGATCATGTCCGGATGGAACAGGCCGTAGACCAGGGTGAACACCCGGCTGGCGTTGCCGCCCCAGTCCCAACCCACCGACGCGCCCTGCCAGAACACCTCCTGCGGGGCGAACATCTCCTTCATGTGCAGGGCGCCGCGGCCGTAGCGCGCACCGACCACGAAGGCGCCTGCGCCCTCCTCGCCCGCGATATAGGCGGTGGGGCGGTCGCCCTGTTCGGCGAAGATCCGCTCGACCGCGCTGCCCACGACCTCGGCGGCGATGCCCAGTTCGCGCGATCCGGCCGAGACCACCTCTTCAAAGGTGTAGGCCGGCGCGGTGTTGTCGGTGGCGATCGGATAGTTCGGATCGGACGGCGCGGTGGCGCACGCGCTCATGGACGAAGCGCCGGCGGCGGTGGCGAGACCCGACAGGATCAGTTGACGACGATGCATGGGCGAAACAGGGCTCCGGCAGACGCGCCCGCCGATGGCGGGGCCGCGAGGGCCGGACCGTCGCCGGGCTTTGAGGCAGCCTTGCGGCCTGATGGTTAACCGCACCTTACAGGAGTGGCGCTTGTCCACGCCTGCGGAGGCCTCAGGCCCGCAGCCGCGCGCCTTGCTTCTCGGCGGCCGCGACGATGCGGGCGCTCAGGGCCTCGATCTCGGCCTCGGTCAGCGTCGCCTCGCGCGGCTGGATGGCCACTTCCAGCGCCACGGACTTGAAGCCGTCCTCGACGCCCTTGCCGCGATAAACGTCGAACACCCGAACCTCGGTGATCAGCGTCTTGTCGGCGCCGGCCGCAGCCCGGACCAGATCGCCCGCCGGCTTGGCCTCCTCCACCACAAAGGCGAAGTCGCGCGTCAGCGGCGTCAGCTTGGCGAGATCGGCCGCCCCGCGCGTCTTTCCCGCCTTGCCGCGCGGTTCCGGCACGGCGTCCAGCACGATCTCGAACGCCAGCATCGGCCCATCGGCGTCCAGGCTCTTCAACACGCGCGGATGGAGCGCGCCGAACTCCGCGATCAGGGTCTTCGGTCCCAGCTGCAAGCGCGCCGAGCGTCCCGGATGCCACCAGGGGCGGTTCTGCCCCTGCCCCAGCTGCAGCGAGGCGACCGGCGCGCCGATCTCCTCCAGCAGGCTCATCAGATCGCCCTTCAGGCCGAACAGGGGATCCTCACCCGCTCCTCCCCAGTGCCGGGCCGCGTACGGCGCGATCAGCCCGGCGATGACGGTGCGCTGGTCGCCCGGTTGGTCGCCCAGATAGATGGGCCCGATCTCGAACAGGGCGGCGTCGGCGTGCCCCCGCGCGGCGTTGCGCGCCGTCGCCTCGATCAGGTTCGGCAGGATCGACGGCCGCATGCAGTCGAGGTCGGCCGCGATGGGATTCTCCAGCACCAGACGCGCGTCGCCGCCGCCGAACAGGGTCGCCGTCGACTGCTTGGTGAAGGACCAGGTGACCGCTTCTGAATAGCCCAGGGCCGCCAGCGCCCGGCGCGCGGTCCGCACCCGCGCCTGACGGGGGCTCAGCACTCCGCCGGCCGGCCGCGCGACCGGGGGCAGCGGCGTCTCCGGCAGGCGATCGAAGCCCTCGATCCGCGCGACCTCCTCCACCAGATCGGCCGGCCCTTCCACGTCGCGACGCCAGGACGGCGGCGTGACGGTCCAGGCCGCGCCCCGCTCGATCGCAAAGCCGAGCGCCTGCAGGATTTCCGCGATCCGATCCTCCGACACGTCCAGCCCCGACAGACGGTGCACATGGGCCGAATCAAAGGCGAAACCCGTTGGGCTCGCCGGGGCTTGGCCGGCGACCGTGATCTCCGACGGCTCGCCGCCACACAGGTCCAGGATCAGCCGGGTCGCCAGCTCCAGTCCCGGGACCACCGAGGCGGGATCAACGCCGCGCGCGAAACGATACTGCGCATCCGAATGAATGCCGTGCGCCCGTCCCGTCTGGGCGATGGCGATCGGTTCGAACCAGGCGCTTTCGATAAAGACGTCGGTGGTCTCGTCCGAGCAGCCCGTGCTGACCCCGCCCATGACGCCGCCCAGGCCGATCGGACGCTCACCTCCCGCATCGGCGATGACGCAGTCGGCCTCCGACACCGAATAGGTCTTGCCGTCCAGTGCGATCAGTTGCTCGTGCACGCCAGCCGCGATGTGCTCGGCGCCCGCGGAGACCTGCCCCGCCCGCACCACGATCTCGGTCCCGACCAGCTTGCCCGCATCATAAACATGCAGGGGCCGCGCCTGGTCGTAGGCGATCAGGTTGGTTACATCGACCAGCCGGTTGATCGACCGCAGGCCGATGGCCGCAAGCCGCCGCTGCAGCCACTCGGGCGACGGCCCGTTCTTCACGCCACGGATCAGCCGCCCGGCGAAGACGGGGCAGAGTTCCGGCGCCTCGATGCGCACCGCGATCGGCGACGGGAAGCCGCCGCGCACCGGCGCGATCTCCCAAGTCTTCAGCACGCCCGCGCCGGCGGCCGCCAGGTCGCGTGCGATGCCCGCCACCCCGAGCCAGTCGGGCCGGTTCGGGGTGACCTCGAAGTCGATCACCGGCTCGGCGCCGAACACGCCGGCGGCGGGCGCGCCGACCTGCAGCGTCTCCGGCAGCTCCAGGATGCCGTCGCTCTCGTCGGCGAGCTCCAACTCCGAGGCCGAGCACAGCATGCCGTTCGACACCACGCCCCGCACCGGCTTCTCGACCAGCGTCACGCCGAGACCCGGCACATAGGCGCCGATCGGCGCGTAGATGGTGACCAGCCCTGCGCGCGCATTCGGCGCGCCGCAGACGATCTCCTTCATCCCGTCGATGGTTTCGACCTGGCAGACCTGCAGCCGGTCGGCGTTCGGGTGCTGCTCGGCAGAGACGATCCGCGCCACGGTGAACGGCGCCAGCTTCGCCGCCGGATCGACGACCTCCTCGACCTCCAGCCCCGCCATCGTCATGGCATCGGCGATCTGATGAACGTCAGCCTCGGTCTCGAGGTGGTTCTTCAGCCAGGAAAGCGTGAACTTCATCGCGCCGGCTCTCCGCTGACCGCCAACAGCATGTCGATCACCTGATGCGATCCGGTGAAGCCCACGTTGAAGAACTCGCAGCCCTCGAAACGGCAGTCGCGCATGGGCACAGTGCCCAAGGCGCGCGGTCCGGCCGGCCGCAGCACCAGGTTGCGCATGTCGCCGTCTCGGTCGCCAAAGTTGCAGCCGTCAAAGGTCACGCCCGCGGACACCAGCATGATGGCGGGTCCCTGGATGCGACATCGGACGAAGTTGCGACCCGTGATCAGACCGGTGCGCTCCGCACAGGCGGCGTAGAGCTCGAACAGATTGACGTCCACATCCTCGAATCTCTCGGCGTGCAGATTACCGGCGACGCGGACCGAGCGGGTGATCGGCTGATAATTCATTGTCCGGAGGCCTTTCTGGCCGACTGCAGGGTCTCGGACAGTTCCGTCAGAAACTCGGGGGAGCCGGTAAAGCCGACCTGCACGAAACGGCAGCGGACAAAGCGGCAATCCTGCAGCCCGATCACGCCGATGAGCTTGGGACCCCTGGGCTGGAAGAGAAGCGAGTTGACGTCTTCGGCAAGGCCCATGTTGCAGCCGTCGAAGGTTGTGCCGACCATGGCGGCGACCACCGCCGGCCCTTCGATGACGCATTCGGTGAAGGTCTTGCCCCTCACCACGCCTTCACCGGCGTTCAGGCTGTGCATTGCGAGGAGCGGCAGCCACACTCCCTGCTTGTTGAACTCGGTCTGCGCCACCAGTTCGCGCCCAAAAGCCTCGGACATCATATCGGTCATGTGAGCGAACTCCGGATCAGCTGAGGCCAGAGGCCGGGTTTGGCGAGGCGAAGGCGGAGAAGCCGTAGTGCTTCAGCCAGCGCGTGTCGGCTTCGAACATGGAGCGCAGGTCTGGGACGCCGTATTTCAGCATGGCCAGGCGATCGACGCCCATGCCGAAGGCGAAGCCCTGCCATTCGTCAGGATCGAGCCCGCAGGCCTTGAGCACGTTCGGGTGCACCATGCCGCAGCCCAGGATCTCAAGCCAATCGTCGCCGGTGTTGAAGACAAGCTTGCCGCCCGAACGGTCGCAGCGGATGTCCATCTCGGCGGACGGCTCTGTGAAGGGGAAGTGGTGCGGGCGGAACCGCGCCTCCACGCCATCCAGCTCAAAGAAGCGGGCGATAAAGGTCTGAAGCGTGGTCTTCAGATGCCCCATGTGGATGTCGCGGTCGATCACCAGACCCTCGATCTGGTGGAACATCGGCGTGTGGGTGGCGTCCGAGTCCTTCCGGAAGGTGCGGCCGGGCGCGATGATGCGGATCGGCGGCTTCTGGCTCATCATGGTGCGCACCTGCACCGGAGAGGTGTGGGTCCTCAGCACCTTGCGCTCGCCCGTTTCCGGATCGGGCTTCAGAAAGAATGTGTCGTGCATCTCCCGCGCCGGATGCTTGGGCGGGAAGTTCAGGGCGGTGAAGTTGTGGAAGTCGTCTTCGATGTCGGGACCTTCGGCCACGGCGAAGCCCATCTCGGCGAAGATGGCGATCATCTCGTCCATCACCTGCATGGTCGGGTGCACCGCACCGCGGCGACGCGGGCGCGATGGCAAGGTCAGGTCAACGTGCTCGGACAAGAGGCGCGCGTCCAGTTCCGCCGCTTCCAGTTCGCTCTTGCGCGCCGCGAGGGCCGCGGAGACGCGGTCACGCAGACCATTCAGCTGGGGGCCGCGTTCTCGCCGCTCGTCCGGGCTCATAGCCCCCATGCCCTTCAACAGGCCGGAGATCGAGCCGCTCTTGCCGAGCGCCCCCACCCGCACCTCTTCCAGGGCGGCCGCGCTTTCGGCCGAGCCGATGGCGTTGATGAGTTCGAGTTCGAGTTGGGCCAGGGCCGGATCAGGATGTGACATCGCGCGGATCGTCTAGCGCCTGAACCGCCGTTCGTCACC
Organism: Pseudomonadota bacterium; assembly: GCA_023456105.1. Taxonomy (GTDB): domain Bacteria; phylum Pseudomonadota; class Alphaproteobacteria; order Caulobacterales; family Caulobacteraceae; genus Brevundimonas. The sequence continues at coordinate 112,964 of JAEYAO010000025.1, forward strand.
CTTTGCACTCGCGGGAGGGAGGCGAGTTGCACCGCACACGGACGGGTTTTCCCAAAGGCGCCGCGAAAGGTTCATTTACGGCAAAGCTGGCGTTAAATTTCTGGACCTAAACCGGCCCCGTCAAAGACCATCTTGGGGGACGGGATGCCGCTGATCGGGGATTATGTGGAGCGGATCGCGCCGGTGTCGCCCGCCACGCCCTGCGCCCTCGTCCTGGACCGCTTCACCGACGAACCCAACACCATGGCGATCGCGGTCGTCGGCGACGACGACCGGCCGTTGGGATTGATCGAGCGCAACGCCTTCACCCTGCGCATGGCGGCCGAGTTCGGGCGCGCCCTCTACGCCCGTCGCCCGGCGGAAAGCTTGATGGACCGCAACGCGCCGGTGGCCGAGGCGTCTCTCGGCGCCGAAGCCTTCTTCGAGACCTATGACCAGGCCGAACTGGGCGCGCTGCTGAGCGGCTTCATCGTGGTGTCGGGCGGGCTCTATGTCGGGGTGGGCTCGGCCCTTCAGGTGATCCAGGCGGGGGCCGCCCTGCACCGGCACAGAGCCGAGGCCATGGCGGCCCTGGCGCGCGACCTCGCCGCAGCGGAAGCCGAAGCCAGCGCCTCCAGCCGCGCCAAGTCCGAGTTCCTGGCGGTGATGAGCCACGAAATTCGCACGCCCCTGAACGGCGTCCTGGGCGTCGCGGCCCTGATGGAACGTCAACTGGAGCAGGCGGAGATGCGCCCCTATGTGCGCACCATCATCGATTCGGGCGAGAGCCTGCTGCGCCTGCTGACCGACGCCCTGGACATGTCTCGGGCATCGGCCGGCATGGTCGTGCTGGACGAGGCGCCCACGGACCTGCAGCGCATCGCCGCGGACATCGACGCCCTGTGGCGACCCCGCGCGGAGGAGTCCTCTCTCGAACTGCGGATCGACACGCGCATGGACGCCGGCGCCTGGGCGGTGACCGACGGCATGCGGCTGAAGCAGGTGCTGAACAACCTGATCGGCAACGCCCTGAAGTTCACGAAGGCGGGCGGCGTCCACGTCACGGTCGCCACGCGCGAAGACGGCGATCGCATGGCGCTGGACCTCATCGTGGACGACAGCGGACCAGGCGTGCCGCCCGCAGCTGCGGCCCGCATCTTCGAACCGTTCAACACGGGCGAAGCCGGCCGCGAGGGCGCGGGCGCCGGCCTCGGGCTGGCGATCTGTCGCCAGATCGCAGAGCAGATGCGCGGCCGGATCCGACTGGAGACCTCGCCGCAGGACGGCGCGCGTTTCCATGTGCAGGTGTCGCTGGCGCCCTGCGCCGCAGCGGACGGCCCGGCCCGGATCGCGGCGGCTGAACCCACGCCGCACGAGACGCTGCATGTGCTGGTCGCCGACGATAACGCGACGAACCGCTTTGTCGCCGGCAAGCTGATGGAGATGTTCGGCTGCACCTTTGAGTTGGCCGAGAACGGCCGGCAGGCTGTCGAGGCCGCGTCCATGCGCCGCTTCGACTTGATTCTGATGGACATCAAGATGCCGGTGATGGACGGGGTTCAGGCCACGCGCGCCATACGGGCCCTGCCGGGGCCGGCGGCGGCCACGCCGATTCTGGCCCTGACCGCCAACGCAGACGAGCGGGACGAGGCCATCTACGTCGCCGCGGGCATGAACGGGGTGGCGCAAAAGCCGATCCAGCCCGACGCCCTTCTGAACGCCATCCGCCTGACGCTCAGCGAGGCCGCAACTCCGGGCCTGGTCGCTCAGGCGGCCTGACCCCAACAGCGAAACGCCCGCCCCGGCGAACCGGAGCGGGCGTTGATCGATCGATCAGGCGGGCGGCTTTACGCCAGCGCGGCGCGAACCTTGTCGGCCACGGCCTTGAAGCCCGTCGCGTCGGCGGCGATCGAAGCCAGAACCTTGCGGTCCAGTTCGATGCCGGCCTTGTTCAGGCCGTTGATGAACTGGCTGTAGGTGAAGCCTTCCAGACGCGCGGCGGCGTTGATGCGCTGGATCCACAGGGCGCGGAAATTGCGCTTCTTGGTGCGGCGGTCGCGGTACGCATACTGACCGGCGCGGTCCACGGCGGCCTTGGCCGTGCGGATGGTGTTCTTGCGGCGACCGGAGAAGCCCTTGGCCTGCTCCAGTACCTTTTTGTGCTTGGCGTGGGACGTGACGCCCCGTTTCACGCGAGCCATGATTTAGTCCTTCAAATTCTTTGCGGTGAGATCAGTCGAGCTGCGTGCGCCGATCAGGCGTACGGCATGTAGGACTTGATCTTGCGGGTGTCGGCGTCGGACATGGTTTCCGTGCCGCGGCGCTGGCGGATGTACTTGGAGTTGTGGCTGATCAAGCGGTGACGCTTGCCCGCGACTCCGGCCTTCACCTTGCCGCTCGCCGTGAATTTGAAGCGCTTCTTGGCGCCCGACTTCGTCTTCAGTTTCGGCATTTCAGTCTCCTTGTTGGAGGGCGGTCGTCCTTTGGGCTGCTTGAGCCCGCCGGGTGAACACCTTCCAGAGTTTAAGAGCCGCCCAGGCATGCCTGTTCGCCCGACGGCTCGGTACGCGAAGGCGCGGCTTCTACGCCAAGCAAAGCCTCGACGCAAGACGCCCCGGCCTTTCGACCGGGGCGTCTCTTCAACCGCGCTGGAAAACCTCAGCGGGGCGCCAGGATCATGATCATCTGGCGGCCTTCCATCTTGGGCGAGAACTCGACCTTGGCCACTTCGTCGAAGTCGGTCTGCACCTTGTTCAGCAGCTTCATGCCGAGTTCCGGGTGGGCCATCTCGCGACCCCGAAAGCGAAGGGTTACCTTGACCTTGTCGCCCTCCTCGAAGAAGCGGTGCATGGCCTTGGTCTTCACCTCATAGTCGTGGGTGTCGATGTTCGGCCGCAGCTTGATTTCCTTGAGCTCGACGACCTTCTGGCGCTTGCGCTGCTCGGCCTTTTTCTTCTGCTCCTGGAAACGGAACTTGCCGTAATCGAGGATCTTGGCCACCGGCGGATCGGCCGTGGCGACGATCTCGACCAGGTCCAGCCCGGCTTCCTCGGCGGCTTCCAGCGCGGCGGAGGTCGGCATCACGCCCTGCTTCTCACCGTTCTGGTCGATGAGCAGCACGCGCGGCGAGCGGATTTCCTGGTTCATACGCGGCCCGTCCTTCACGGGCGGCGCTTGCATGGGACGGCGAATGGGCGTCGTTTCCTTATGTGATCAGAGAAGGCGTATTCTGACGAGACGGAGCGCGTGGCGGATCGCCACGTTCCTCCCGATGGGCCAATATGGCCGTGAAAGCCCCGTTTTTCAAGCCGAGCCCCTCCCCATGATCCAGACCCTGATCCGTCCCGACGGCGAGACGCTGGCCTTTCGCTCCGTCGGGGGCTCAGGCCCGACCGCCGTGTGGATCGGCGGCTTCCGCTCGGACATGGAGGGGACCAAGGCGCTGGCGCTGGACGCGGCCGCGCGAGAACGGGGCTGGAACTTCGTCCGCTATGACCACTTCGCGCACGGCGCCTCTTCCGGCGACTGGAGGCAGGCGACGATCGGGCGCTGGCGCGAGGACGCAATCGCCCTGATCGACCGTCTGGAGGGGCCGGTGATCCCGGTCGGATCGTCCATGGGCGGCTGGGTGGCCCTGCTGCTGGCGCTGGTTCGGCCTGAGCGCGTGCGCGGTCTGGTTCTGGTCAATCCAGCGCAGGACTTCACCGAGCGGCTGATGTGGCCGGGCCTGGCCGACCACGAACGCCAGGCCATCCTGCGCGACGGCGAGACCACGGTGATCGAGGATGGTCTAGGCGCCTATGTCCTGACCCGCGCCATGTTTGAGGAGGCGAAGGGCTGGATGCTGCTGGACGGCCCCATCGACATCACCGCGCCCACTCACATCCTTCAGGGCCGCGCGGACGACGTGGTGCCGTGGCGTCATCAGGTCGAACTGATCGAACGCCTGCGCGGCGGCGACGTTCGGCTCGATCTGATCGAGAGCGGCGACCATCGGCTTTCGACGCCTAACGACCTCGACCGGCTGATCGCAGCGGTTGAAGGAATGCGAGCCTAGCGCGGTCCCAGCAGCGAGCTGTACAGGTCCGTGCGCCGGTCGCGGAAGAAGCCCCAAGCCGCCCGGTGCCGGTCCAGGTAGTCGAGATCGAACTGGTGCACGACCACGCCCTCCTCGCCCCGCCCGAGGCTCTCCACCAGGTCGCCTCGATGGTCGGCGATGAAGGACGAGCCGTAGAAGACCTGTCCGGCCTCCGTCACCTGCTCATGCCCGGTCCGGTTGGCGCCCACCACCGGCACGACGTTGGACACCGCATGTCCCTGCATCGCGCGCCGCCAGGGCTCGGCCGTGTCCAGCTCCTTGTCGTGCGGCTCCGAGCCGATGGCGGTGGGGTACATCAGCACCTCCGCGCCCTGCAGCATCATCGCCCGCGCCGTCTCCGGATACCACTGGTCCCAGCAGATGCCGACGCCGACCCGCCCAAAGCGCGTGTTCCAGACCTTGAACCCCGTGTCGCCCGGTCGGAAGTAATACTTCTCCTGGTAGCCTGGGCCGTCGGGAATATGGCTCTTGCGGTAGACGCCCAGCGCCTCGCCGTCCGCGTCCAGCATCACCAGCGAGTTGTAGTATTGCGGCCCGTCGCGCTCGAAGATCGACACCGGGATCGCCACCCCCAGTTCGGCCGCCACCAGCGACAGGGCGGTCACGCACGGATGCTCGCGCCAGGCGTAGGCCTCTGCGAACCAGCGCTCCTCTTGCGATACGCAGAAATACGGCCCCTGGAACAGCTCGGACGGCAGGATCACCTGCGCGCCCCGCCCCGCCGCCTCGCGAACGAAGTCGATGGTCTTCTTGATGTTGGCCTGCATGTCCTCGCCATAGGACGTCTGGATCGCGGCGACGGAGATCGTGCGGGGCATCAGGCCGGCTCCTGCTGAGAGATGCAGTGAAAGGATCCGCCGCCGGACAGGACGGCCAGTGACGGCAGCGGAATGATCTCGCGATCGGGGAAGACGGTCTGAAGCGCCTGACACGCCAGGTCCGCCGCCCGCTCGTCGCCATAGGTCGGCACGATCACCGCGCCGTTGGCGATCAGGAAGTTCATGTGGCTGGCGGGGATGACCTCGTCCTCGTCCTCGATCCGGCCCGGCGACGGGATCCGCAGCACCCGGATCGCGCGTCCCTCCGCATCGGTCATGGCCAGGAGATCGCGCGCCACGGCGTCATACACCTCGGCGTTCGGATCGTTCTCGCCCCAGGCGATCGGGCAGGCGACCACCCCCGGTGCCACGAACCGCGCCAGATTGTCCACGTGGCCGTCCGTATGGTCGTTCAGCAGGCCGTCGCCGAGCCACAGCACCTTGCGCGCGCCCAGCGCCTCGGCCAGCGCCGCCTCGGCCTTGGCTTCGGTCCAGTCGCCATTGCGGTTAGGATTCAGCAGGCACTGGCGCGTGGTCAGCACCGTGCCCGCCCCGTCGTGATCCAGCGCGCCACCTTCCAGCACGACGTCATGACGGTCCAGGGCGACGCCCGCCGCCCGCCCGATCTGGTCGGCGACTTCGTCGTCGTGCGGCAGGTCGTATTTTCCGCCCCAGCCGTTGAAGCGGAACGCCGCCGCGCGCGCCGAGCCCGAGCCAAAGATGGGCCCCGTGTCCCTCAGCCAGATGTCGCCAAAGCGGCCCGCCATGACCTCCACGCCCTCGACGCCGGCGAAGCGCGCCCGCGCTTCCTCCAGCGCCTCTTCGTCGCCGACCATCAGCCGGACCTGTTCGCCCCCCGGACCCGCCAACGCGCGAACCAGCGCCTCGACCTCGGCTTGCGCAGGCTCCAGGTTTTCCTCCCACAGCTCCGCATGCGACGGCCAGCCGACCCACATCGCGCGATGCGGCGACCATTCGGCGGGGATGGGCGGGCTCATGGCGCTCTCCGGGGATCAGGACGACGGCCGCGCCATATGGCGTCCGCCGCCCCCCACTTCAACAGCCAAGAAAAAAGGCGGCCCGCGAACGGACCGCCCTTCTCTGCTCAGGTCTGTGTCAGGACCTTAGAAGCGCAGACCCACCGTCATCTGAACCGTGCGCGGAGCGCCCAGCGAGTAGGTCCGGGCCTGACCGGCGCGGAGCGGAACGCGCGGATCGCTGCTGACAGCGGCGGCCAGCCCGTTGTTCCCCTGAGAAATGTTGCCCAGATAGTATTCGTCAAACAGGTTGGTGACGTTCAGTTGCACGTAAGCGCCCTGAATGGAGATGTTCGGCAGTTCGTAGCGAACATCCAGATCGGCCACGATGTAGGACGGAGCGATTTCATCATTCACGTCAGTGGCGAAGCGGTCGTCGACGTACTTGCCTTGCAGGCCGATGTGCAGGTTCTCGGTCGGGTCCCAATCGATACGGGCCGAGTAGGTCCAGTCCGGCGTCTCCACGACCTTCTTGCCCTTGGTCGGCAGGAACTGCGGGATCACCAGGGCTGCCGCCGGAGCCGTCGGGCAAGCCGGCGTGGTGCCGGCGACCTGGCTGGCGCTGGTGCAGTTAAAGTTGCCAAGGAACAGGTCGTCTTGCAGCTCGCTGTCGTTATACGAGGCCGAGGCGTTGATCGTCCATTGATCGTTCAGGACATATCCGACCTGGGCGTCGAAGCCCTTCTGCTTCACCGCCCCGACGTTGCGGTCGATGCTGAAGCCGAAGGTCGGCGAGTTTATGTCATTGTCCAAAGAGCTGACGATGCGATTTTCGAACTCAGTGTACCATAGAGCCAGCGCTCCGATCACGCGCGCCGAGCTGAAACGATAGCCGAGGTCATAGGTGCTGGTGGTTTCCGGCTGGACCGCGGAGAAGTCGATCTCGGTGCTGCCGGCGTTACGAACCGGTTGATATAGGTTGTCCGTTCGGGGCACCGAAATGCCCTCGGCGTAGCTGGCGTAGACGCTGTGGCCTTCACCAAAGCGGTACACGGCACCCACGTTAGGCAGCACATCGTCGTACTTGAGCGTGACGTCATAAGGCGGAATGTAGAGGGTCGAGCCCGTCGAGGCGAAGGTGACGTTTCCGTTCGCAGCTGTAGTGGCGGGGGTCTCGGTCGTGCATCGAACCGTCGAGCTACCGTTCTGCGAGTAGCAGAACTGGTTCAACTCGCGCTCGAAGAACGGTGCGCGGACACCGACGTTGATGGTCAGGCTGTCGTTCAGGAAATCGCCGATGTACTCGACGGCGATCTGGTTCAGTTGCGCGATGGAGAAACGGTCACGGCTGCGGATGAAGGAGCCGTCGCGGCCGAACACGCGGGCTTCATCATCGCCCCAGCGCTCCTGTCCCGCGAACACATTGCCGGGCTCGCTGTCACGGCCCAGGCGGATCGCCTCGCCAGTCTGGCGGTGACGGCCGTAATCAAGGGTGTAGGCGGCGCGAACACGATGGCCCTCGGCGATGTCCCAGATCAGCGAACTGGTCAGGCCGTAGCGATGCGTGTTGGTGTTACTGGGCGTGTAGAGACCGACGTTGTCGCAGGTATCCCCGTCGCCGTTCAGGTCGACACCGGTGCCGCCAAAGGCTGCCGTCGCGCATTGAGCGTTGGTGATGGCGCTGAGACCCGTGGCGCTGTTGTTGTTGGCGCGGTTCTGGTCAAGGCGATCATCACGCTCATTGTACAGCGTATAGCCTCCGCCGTTGGCGATCGTGTACTGGAACGAGGGGTCGATGGTGATGCGAAGATTGTCGCGCAGGCCATAGCTGAACTGGCCGCGAATATTTCCGGTGTTGGACGGGTTGATCCGGATGCCGTGATAGTTGGTGCAGCTGCCGGTCGCGATCGAGTTGTCGCTGAGGACGCGTTGGCTCTGAGTGTTCCCATCCTGCACCGTGCCGTTCACACCCAGAGGCGGAATGCACGCGATATCGTTTTCCAGAAAGGATTCGGCGTCGAACTGAGCCCGAGTGATCAGATTATTGTATTGACTGTTGCGGTTCTCGTTCCAGTGAGCCGCGACGCTGGCGAAGTTGCCGTTGCCCAAGTCTTGGTAGAGCTTGCCGTTGAACTGCAGTTTCTCCAGTTCACCTGGACCCTTGAACTTGTCGTAGTTGGTGTAGGAGACCGTGCCGTAGGCGGTTGTGCCCCAAGGGCCGAACTCGCCCGAGTCAAGGCGCACGAACATGCGCTTGTAGTTATATTCGCCGATCGACGCGTTGACCTGAAGTCCGGCGACGTCCAGCGGCGTTGCAGAGCGGTAGGCGATCGTGCCGCCGGTCGCCGACGCTGTCGGGCTGTCGACATCCGTAGTGCCTTGGTTGACTGAGGCGCGCTCGATCAGTTCCGAGTCCAATTGCTGGTTCGTGTAGGTGGCGTAGTTGCCGGTGTCGTTCAGCGGCATGCCGTCAAAGGTTACCGAAACGCGATTACCGTCGAAGCCGCGCAGGCGGATATTCCCGCCGGAATTGCCGTACGGATCGCTGTTCACGAAGTTCAGGCCAGGAACGAGGTTTAAGCTCTGCAGGATGGTCTGACCGGCTGCTTGCGTGCCGATGTACTCCTGCGTGATGGAAGACCGCGTCTTTGCGACGGTTTCGGCGACCGTGACGCCGTCGGCGCTGCGCGGGCCACGAGCGCCGGTGACCACGACCTCGCTGAGTTCGGTGGCTGCGGTGCCCGACGATTGTGCCGACGCCGCTCCCGCCGCAACGAGACTGCCGAACAGAGCCGTGGTCGCCCAGAAGAGGCGCTTGCGGTTCATCATTGTCATCTATCCCCAGATGGAAAGTCGGGCGAACCAGAGCAGCTCGCCGTGATGGCGCCCCATTAGGCCGGGTGTCAGAACGCTGGACGACAGTTGCATGACAGAGTCATGACATGGAAGGAGGGTGACGCATGCGCCACACCCGGTGGGTCAGCTGACGGCGCGCTCGAACATGTCCGCCAGGCCTTCCGCCGCCAAGGGCTGGGTGCGCGGCTCGTGATAGTTGCCGTTGATCTGGCTTGCGGCGATGACATGGGCGCGGAAGCGGTGGAACAGCGCCTCGTCGGGCGGCGTCGGCTCCGACCAGAAGCGGTCAAGCGGCTTCTGGTCCGTCAGGCCTTCGAAGTCGAAGAAGGCGTCCCCGAGGACCTTGACCGGCGTATGGAAGCCCAAGGCGGACAGAGCCGCGCTGGAGTTGTTGACGACCATGCCCCGAGATGCGCGGCACAATTCGTTGAGATGGCCGCCGTCGATGAAATCCACCCGGTCGGCCACGCCGCGCTCCATCGCCAGCCAGCGCGTGATGCGACGCAGGCTGACGACGCCCGGATCCAGCGGATGGTTCTTGACCACTAGGCGGCAATCCCCGGGCGCATGACGAGCGAAGCTGTCCAGAGTCGCGGCCATAAAGGCGCTGTTGTCCGCATACTGCGAATAGCGCAGCAGTTGCATGTCGCCTTCGCGCTGCAGACAGACGATGAAGAACGGTCCGCGCGCCGCGATCTGCTCCGCATCGCGCGTGCGCCGGGGTCGGAAAGCGAGGCCGAGATAGCGTCGAACATGGCCGATGCACTGCTTCAACGGTGAATGCGGGTAATGAACAACGAAGTTGGGAAAGGCCGCCGACCCCATAGCTTCCGCTATGTGGTACAGGCTGATGTTGGCCACATGGTGCGGCAGGATGCGCCCGACAGGCTGCACCGCAGGCGGCGGCAGGGCCGGCGCGGCGTAGGCGCCGCGAAATCGCGGCAGTCCGCTTGAGCCGTTCACTCCATTGCGTTCAACGGTGATCCAGTCTGGGCGGAAGTAGCCGTTTTCGAGCACCCAGACGCGCGCGGCGAGCGCCTCGACCTGGGACAGCACGGCCCGGTTATAGGGACCGCCTTCGCCAAAGACGATCAGGTCGGTGACGCCACCGGCGATGCCGGCGAGATCCGCCGCCCATTGCTCTGGACCCGGCTTGTAGATCAGCCCCCCCGCGCGGCGCCAGGACGCAGCGTCCGCGGCGTTGAAGATCATGCGCTGAACCGACGCCCCCCTCGCCTCGAGCGTTCTGGCCAGGATGCGGGCGAACCCGCCAAATGGCGCGGTGACGATCAGGAAGCGTCGGCCGCCGAGGCCTTGGGCGCCGACCGCCTCGCGCGGAGCGCTTCGGTGCTGAGCCGATGGCCAATGCGCCTCCCTCGCGTGCATTGCCACGCCGGGCTGGCGACGCGATCTGCTCCGGTACATCTGGCGTTCGGACAAGGGTCGCCGGAACGAGGGGAGATCAACCACGCGCGGCGCTCTCCAGACGGCGTCGGCCTTTCAGCCCAAGCCCCTCGCTCGATCCGGTTTCGCACACGCCGCACATGACACGTCTTTTGAGCCGCAGCGCGGGTTCGATCAAGAGAGTGATCCGCAACAAGCCGCAGGTGTTGTCTGTGCGCCAACCATTCACCCAGCAACCAAAAGGCCGCCGCTCTTTTGGAGCGACGGCCTGATGTTCGTCATCGGTTTTCTTGATCCGGCTCGGGAGCGAGAGGGCCGGCGGGCCGGCTCTCTCGTCCCCGCTCGGGTCTTAGAAGTTGATGTCGACGGTGGCGCGACGGTTCAGCGGTTCACGCACGCCGTCGGCGGTGGCGCGAGCCAGCTGGGTTTCGCCGCGGCCGTCCAGCGACACCACGCCGCCCGACACGCCCTGGGCGACCATGGCGTCAGCCACGGTGCGGGCGCGGCGGTTCGACAGGCCCACGTTGTAGGCGGCCGAGCCGGAGGTGTCGGCGTGGCCGACCACCAGCACGCGGGTCGGACGGCCCGACTTGGCGTAGTTGGCGGCCTGCGTCACCACCGAGCGGGCTTCCGCCGTCAGGTCCG